>JBFIHC010000022.1:0-34671 GCA_041601995.1 Woeseiaceae bacterium
GACGGCCGCCTGTTCGTATTCGCGCTTGCTGAGGCTCGCACGGCCGATAATGGCGATATTGGCGGCCGGCCCCTCCAGTGACAGGTTACACGTGTAGGCCTCACCATCGACGATGCGGAACGTGCCGTCCAGCGTGTCGAAACCGAATCCCTTGTCGAACACGTCAGTGAAGTCGAGCGACAGTCGGCGCGGTAGCGCGACGATACTCATCAGGCCGAACAGCCGGCCGGCACCAGGCTCGATTTCGTCCAGTTGGCCGGCACCGAAGCGCACCTGCACGTCACCATCGAGTGTCTCGAACACATCGGTCCGTGGCCCGCCTGACCAGGTCACGTCGAACATCAGGGTCATGTCGTCGCTGACGATACCGGGCGTATAGTCGAGGCGTCGCATCGTCGCCTTCACGTCTCTGCTCGTCAGCGTCGCCATGAGATGGCTGCGATAACCGGTGGGTTCCGTCGCATCGGCGACCCAGTGCGCATTTCCGGCGACATCGAAGGTGGCGTCACGAGCCACGAAGGCGTCCGCGACAAGGCCCTCGTCGGTCCTGGCGAGCTGTATCTCGATCGCACCGAGAAAACGTTTGCCCAGCGCGAACTCGTCCGCCTTGACCATTATCGGCGGCAGCGTCCGCGGATCGATTTGCTCGCGCTCCGCATCGGGCACCTCCCCGGCATCGTCTCCGGGAAGGATCAGCTGTTCCATGTCGAGGACCACGGCACGATCCGAGCCGAAATCGTAGGGTACGAACACCGAGCCCTTCACCTGTGCGCCATCGAACTGCACCAGCCAGTCGCGCGCGCTGCGATCGACGCGGATCCGGTGGTCCTTAAGGTGCTGGCCGAGCAGGCGCAGACTCTCGATCTGCACGTCGATGGAGCGGATGCGATCGGCCGTGCCCGAACGCTGCTCGTCTCCGCGCGACAGGCGCAGCCACTCGTCGAGCCTGACGCTCTCGACATTGCCGCGAATGTGGAGCCCGCGCGTCTCGGCCGCCTCGAGCGCGCCGCCGCCCAGCGACAACGTGCCGCGCTCCAGGTCCCATGCTTCACCGTCACGCGTGAACGCAATGCTCCAGCCGACGCCGCGATCGGTGTCACCGCGACTTTCGATGCGTTGGCCGCCCGGCATGAACGCAATTTCACCCGCAAGGCTCGCTGCCTCGGCCGCAGGCTTCATGAACGGCTCCGGAAGGCTGATCTCCAGGCCGACAAGCTCGCTGCCCATGCGCACCGTGAAGGGTGTGGGCCGGTCGTTGCCGCCGCGCGGAAACAGCAGGTCGACCACGTAGTCCGTCTCCCCGGCGACGAGGCCGGCGACCGGTAGCCCGAGACCTTCGGTCAGGCCCTGCGCATCCACGGTCCCGCGGGCGCGCGCAACCACCTGGAAATCCGGCTGGTCTTCGGGGGCACCCGCGAGTTCGATCTGTACCGGGCGGCCAAGAAACGTCCCACCCAGGGCCTCGCTCGAGACGCTCCCGCGGCCGATGGTGACCACGCCGTTCAGGCCGGTCACGGGCGGATCGAATCCCTCCACCTGCAGGCTGCCGTCGTTGGCGAGGATCCGCGCGGAAACCGTGAATTCGCGCCAGTTAGCAATCGGCACCATCAGGTCGAGATTCAAGGCGGCGTCGCCGGATACCCGTACCCGGCGCAAGTGGCCGCCGAACAGCCTCGCGATCGGACTGCTCTCCGCGTAGCTGTGCAGCGACGCCAGTGTCCCGGTGGAATACGAATTGATCGTCAGCACGGGCTTGCGGAGATCGTCGATCTCGACCTTTGCGTTCACGAGTTCGCGGCCCCGGTTGATCGAACGGTTGCGCTCCGTGTAGAGGCGCGTGTTGTCGAGAACGACGTCCATGTCGATGATGTCGGCGGCTGGCCATGCGGGCAGGAACTGGAAGGTCGTGTTGCGCACGTTCGCTTCCAGCAGGAACTGACCTTCTCCACCATCGAACGGGAACTTGTCGAGTGGCCCGTGGAGCCGGGTCGTGCCCGTCGGAATGCTCCCCGACACCAGTGCGCTCTGGAACCAGTCGTACAACTTGCGGTGCATGAGCTGCCCGGGAATGAAGCGCTTTGCGGAACCGATATCGGTGATGCTCCAGCGCGATACGAGATCGATCTCGGGCGCCTTGCCCTCGTCGAGGGTGAGCTGCACGTTGCTCTGGCTGTCCAGATCGGAATTGCTTATCGCAATGTTGTCGGACAGCACGGTGATACGATCGCCGCTACGGCGCCAGATTACCGTACCGCTGGCCGTGTCTATCGGAATCGGCTCGGCCATGTGGCTGGCAAGGTCGATGACCATGTTCTGCGAACGGATCTCGAGCCGGCCACCGGACCAGTCTGCCCGCAGCCGTCCGGTGAACCCGCGCATCCCCGGTCGTTCGTCGTGCACCGCGATCCCGACGTTATCGAGATCCGCCGAAATCGCGTAGCGCGGTGAGTCCGTGTGAACATCGGAGATCGTGACCACCAGGTTGCGGACAATGCCATCGGGGGCAAGCCCGACGAACAGGTTTTCGTGCTCTTTCGCGAGCAATGGCGCAAAAAAACCCAGGTCGGCGAGATCCAGGTAGTCGCCCCGCGCATCGATCATCACGATGGCACCGTCGGGATCGATACCGGTCTCCAGCTTGAGCGATGCCTTCGGCCATGTTCCTGCCGCGGTGCCAATCTGGAAATCGTCGGCGACGGCCAGCCAGCCGTCAGCATCGCGCTGGTACTCCACACGACCGCTCATGGAAAATTGCTCGCGTCCGCCGATGGCAAGCTGGTCCAGCGAAAACTCCGCGACAGCACTCTCGACGCGGCCGCCGATCCAGGCAAACGAGGCATCGATATCGCCACCGCCCGATGACAGCGGCCAGTTGCGGGCCTGGTCGAGGCTCGCGACGCCCGCGAGGTTCAGGTCGTTTGCATCCACGGTAACGTCCCAGGCGCCGCCGCTGCCGTCGAGCAGCTGCGTCGCGCCAATGCGCAGCTGACCGCCCAGCGACTCGGGGAGCGCGACCGTGCCGTCGAGCGACAACCTCTGTTGCTCGCTGCGGACGCCCAGTCGGCCGATCGCAAACGTCTTCGGCTGTTCGTCGCCGGGCAGGATAAGATCGAGGGCGACATCCTGCGCGATCACCTCAATGTCGCCGAGTTCGTCGGCTTCGCCGCGACGCCGCAGGGGAAAGTCCTTGACGGCGATTCCCTGGATCCACCATTCGCCGTTCGGCAGCTGCCGCACTTCCAGGTTCGTGTTGCGTATCACGATGCGATTGACGACCAGGGTCCGGTCGACGACGAGGCGTGCGAGCGCGATGCCGATACTCACCTGCTGCGCAGCGATAACACGGGACAGTGGCGCGCCGCGCGTCAGCTCGGCGTCATAGAATTCGAGTTGCGGTCCGCTAAGACCCCAGCGCGCGTCCATGCCGGAGAATTCCACCTGCATGCCGATGGCCTCGCTCGCCCAGGCCTTGATCTCGTCCTGGTACTCGGGCAGACGTGGCAGGAACAGCCGGAACAGCCCGACCGCCACCGCAAGCAGGATCACGACGCCAGCCGCGAGGTAGGCGAGGAACTTGAAAAGCCGTTGCAGAAATCTCTTCATAAATTCCGCTTGTGGGGCTACATCAACACGACGTCGAATTGATCCTGCAGATAGAGCGAT
The DNA here is from genome assembly GCA_041601995.1 of Woeseiaceae bacterium. Classification (GTDB taxonomy): domain Bacteria; phylum Pseudomonadota; class Gammaproteobacteria; order Steroidobacterales; family Woeseiaceae; genus UBA1847. The sequence goes on from JBFIHC010000022.1 coordinate 3,664, forward strand.
TCCGTCTGCAAGCGTATCGACTTGCCGGTCTGCTCACCGAGCACGGCGAGACTTTGCGCCTGCTCGTCCAGCAACAGCTCGATCACGTCCTGGTGCGCAAGCACCAGCGCCTCGTCAAATTCGAACTGCCGCGCCTGGCGGATGACCTCCCGAAAGATCTCGAAGCACACGGTCTCGGCGGTGAGGACGAAACCGCGGCCTTCGCAGCTCGGGCAATCCTCGCACAGGATATGCTGCAGGCTTTCCCGGGTGCGCTTGCGTGTCATCTCCACGAGTCCCAGCGGAGACACGGGCGTGATCTGGTGCCGCGCATGATCGCCTGCCAGCGATTGTTCGAGCACCGCCAGCACGTTTTCGCGATGTGACCATTCTTCCATGTCGATGAAGTCGATGATGATAATCCCGCCCAGGTTGCGAAGCCGCAGTTGCCGCGCGATTGCCATCGCCGCCTCGAGGTTCGTCTTGTAGATCGTCTCCTCGAGGTTTCGGTGGCCGACGTACGCGCCGGTGTTCACGTCGATCGTCGTCATCGCTTCCGTCTGATCGAAAATCAGGTACCCGCCCGATTTGAGGGGGATGTTCCTGTCCAGTGCCTTGCGGATCTCGTCCTCGATGCCGTGCAGGTCGAAGATCGGGCGCCTGCGCTGGTAGTGTTCCAGGCGATTCTCGACGCCCGGCAGAAACGTCGCCGCAAATTCGCGCATCGCCTCGAAGTCGGACCTGGAATCGACCAGGATGGTTTCCACGTCACTGGTCACCAGGTCGCGCAGCACGCGCAGCGGCAGGGACAGGTCCTCGTTCACCAGATGTTTTAGCGCGCCGTTCCTGCACCGTTCCTGAATGACGCCCCACATCCGGACCAGGTACTCGAGATCCGCTTCCAGTGCCTCCCGGGTTGCGCCCTCCGCCACCGTCCGGACGATCGCGCCGCATTCCAGGCCGTGCGCAGCCAGCAGTTCCTCCACGAGCAGGCGCAGCCGCTCCCGCTCATCGTCCTGGTCGATGCGGGCCGAGATGCCGACACTGCTGCTGCGCGGCAACAGCACGAGGTGACGCGACGGCAACGTGATGAACGTCGTCAGCCGCGCACCCTTGTTGCCGAGCGGGTCCTTCACCACCTGAACGAGGAGCCGGTCTCCTTCCCTGACGAGTTCGCGAATGTCCGGCAGTTGTTCGTCCGCCGCGCCGGCTCCCGCCGCGTTACGCTCGATGTCCGAAGCGTGCAGGAAGGCTGTCCGTTCCAGCCCGATGTCGACGAACGCCGCCTGCATGCCGGGCAGAACGCGCGTCACCCGGCCATTGTAGATGTTGCTGATCAGACCGCGGCGCGCCGTGCGTTCGATGAAAATCTCCTGCAGCACCCCGTTCTCGAGCAGTGCAGCCCGGGTTTCCGCCGGGGTCACGTTGACCAGGATTTCCTCTTTTAGCGACTCGTCGCTCATAACGCATCCTTCAGCTCGTCGGGCAACTCGATGCCGGCCCACCGCAGCAGGTCCGCCGTTTCGAGAACCGGCAGGCCGACCACGCCGGTGTAGCTGCCCGCAATCGACGCGACGAAAGCGCCGCCGCGTCCCTGTATCGCATAGGCGCCGGCCTTGCCTTCGGGCTCACCACTTTGCCAGTAGTCGAGCGCCTCGTCAGGACCGATCTCGCGAAATGTCACTTCGGTTACCGAAAGCGCGGTTTTGGTCGCGCCTCCCGTGCGCACGGCAACGCCCGTCATTACCTCGTGCCGCCGTCCGGACAGCCTGCCCAGCATGCGCAGCGCGTCCTCCCGGTTCGCCGGCTTGCCGAATACCTCACCATCGAGCACGACGGCGGTGTCGGCGCCGAGAACCACGCGGCCGGACCCGGCGGGCACCGCACAGGCCTTTGCCGTTGCCAGCCGGAGGACCATGATATCCGCCGCTTCGCCGGGGTGCTGCTGCTCGTCGACGCCGACGCCCGCGGCGGTGAATTCGAGGCCCATGCACTCGAGAATTTGGCGGCGCCGCGGCGACGAAGAAGCAAGATGGAGCGATGCAACCGACATATGCGCCTCGGCCCGGTCTCAGGCGCGATGGTAAGGGTGGCCTGCCAGCAGCGACCAGGCACGGTACATCTGTTCGGCAAACATCACCCGCGCCAGGCCGTGCGGCAGCGTCAGGTTCGACAGCGACCAGACAAATCCCGCCCTGCGGCGGCAGCTTTCCGAAACGCCGTCGGGACCGCCGATGATGAAACACAGGTCCCGGCCATCCGTCTGCCAGGTCGACAGCCTGCCGGCCAGGTCCCGGCTGGTGGGCTGCCTGCCACGCTCGTCCAGCAAGACGACCTGCTCATCCGCCGCGATCCTCGTCAGTAATTGTTCGCCCTCGGATTCGATGACCCGCTTCGGATCTTCGGACTTGCTGCGCCTGGCCGTCGCGATGACGTCCAGCCGGAATTTCCACTCTGGCGGAAAGCGCCCGGAGTAGTCCTGGAACGCCTCGTCGACCCATGCGGGCTGGCGTTCGCCGACCGCCAGCAGCCGGATATGCACGACAGAATGCTCCCGCGGACTCTTGCTGGGCGCGCCTTACCGTTTCGTTGCGGCAAGGTCTCCGGTCGGCCGCAACGACCAGAGTTTTTCAAGGTTATAGAACTCACGCACTTTCGGCAGCATGACGTGTACCAGCGCGTCCTGAAGGTCGAGAAGCACCCATTCGCCACCGCTCTCGCCTTCGACACCGATCGGCTTGTGGCCTGCTTCGGCCGCCTTTTCGATCACGTTTTCGACCAGCGCCTGTACATGGCGCGTCGATGTGCCGCTCGCAACGACCATGTAGTCGGTGACCGTGGTCATGTCGCGGACGTCGAGCCTGACGATGTCTTTTGCCTTTACGTCCTCGAGCGCCTCGACGACCAGGTCGCTCAGTTGCTCGCTATTCATGCGTGCTGCTCATTTTCATACGGTGTCGGCCTCCTCCATCAGTGGCTGGATCTTGTGTAACACGAACTCATCATTATGACGTCCCGGACGGTATCGGGCATCAGGTAGCGCGGATCGTAGCCGTCCGCGACGAGATGCCTGATTTCGGTCGACGCGATCTCCAGCTGCGTCACCGCGTGGATGTGCACATTGCCATGCAGCCTGTCCTGCAGATCGGCGGCACGCCGTGTCTTCCGCCGCGCGAGCAGTTCACCGAGCGCGCCTGCGCCCGGTGCCTGCCATCCCGGTCTGTGGGCAACGACAATGTGGGCAAAATCGAGGATTTCATCCCACCGGTGCCAGGTGGGCAGGTCCAGAAATGCGTCCATTCCCGTTATCAGACACAAGGAGCGGTCCGGAAATTCCTCCCGAAGGCTCGTGAGCGTGTCGATGGAGTAAGACGGGCCGTCCCGGCGCAGCTCACGATCGTCGACTAAAAAAGCGGGCTCGTTGCGCGTTGCAAGCCGCACCATCTCGAGCCGCACGGCCGCCGGCGCGAACGTCACGCCGCGGTGCGGCGGGTCGCCGCAGGGCACGAATCGCACCGCTTCGAAATCCAGTGCCTGCAGCAGCTCGAATGCCGTTCGCAGGTGGCCATAGTGAATCGGATCGAACGTACCGCCGAAAATGCCGACCGGCCTCATCGGCGAGTGGCTCCTGTTCGAGGCGCGTTCATGCCGCCTTCCTGCCCGCAAGGGCCAGGCCGAGCACGATATCGTTCGCAAGCTGCCAGGGATCCGCGCGCAGCTGGCCCTTCGCGGCTGCATCACCCTGTGCGACGGCCTTCACCAGGCGATGAAAGGTGCCCGCCGGCGCCCGGCTTACACAGCTCCTGACCAGTCCCTGCCGGTTCCGCCAGACGCGGGCCTTCTGCATTGCCGAACCGAGGTCGAGCCGCCGCCGAACCACGTCCGACAGGCCGGCAAGCAACCGCAACTCCCGACCCAGTGCCCAGAAGACGATGACCGGCTCCACGCCCTCGGCGCGCAGCCCGCAGAGGATTCTCACCGCGCGCCTCGCATCGCCCGCCAGCGCGGCGTCCACGAGCTTGTAGACGTCGTAGCGACTGCTGTCAGCGACGGCATTGGCAACATCCTCGGCGGAGATGGGGCCTTCCCCGAGCAGCAACCGGAGTTTCTCGATTTCCTGGCTGGCCGCGAGCAGATTGCCCTCGACCCTGTCGGCGATGAGGCCCACCGCGGTACGGTCCGGCTGCAGCCCGGCGGCACGCATGCGTGCCGTGATCCACCCCGGCAGCTCACGTACGCCGACAGGCCAGACCGGCAGCACGATGCCGCACGCGTCGATCGCTTTCACCCATTTTGCGGCACCGCCACTTTTGTCGAGCTTCGGCGCGCTGACGATCAGCATGAGTTCCGGTCCGAGCCGTTCGACGAGATCAACGATCGCGCTGCTGCCCGCCCTGCCGGGCTTGCCGGTGGGCAGGCGCAATTCGATGATGCGCTGCTCGGCGAACAATGACAGGTTGGCACTCGACGCGGACAGGTTTGCCCAGTCGAACCACTGCGTCGCCACGTGTGACTCGCGCTGTGTAAAGCCCTGCTCCCGTGCAGCGGCACGGATACTGTCCAGCGCTTCCGCGACGAGCAGGTGCTCGTCGCCCGTTACGAGGTAGCAGGGCGCCAGGCGGTTCTTGAGGTAGGAGGAAAGCTGGTTTGCCTGGATCTTCACGCAATCAGTCGTTGCTGCCGTTGCTCTCGATCATACAGGGCCGCTAACCGTGCGCAAGCAGGCCGCGGCGCTCATTCGACCTGCTCCAGGCTGATCGATTCGCCTTCGAGCAATACCGGAATCCCGTTGCTGACGGGGTAGGCAAGCTTGCCGTCGTCGGTGACCAGCGCCTCGTCGAGCGGCTGCGACAGGACCGTGCCGTCGCGATTGGCGAGCCCGCCGGCCTCGATCGCCGCATTGAGGCGTGCGAGCGTGTCGCGTTTGGCCACATTGAGCCCCTTGTGGGTCACGGGACAGCAAAGGATCGTCAGCAGGCGTTTGTCCATGAATTCCTCGTCGGCAGGCCAGGAGTTTCAATAAGTATCTGTTTTTTATAGCCTTGCCGTTGATATTGTTATACTATATCATTTCATCGATCGGGCGCGTTGGCGCCTCACCAGCATAACGGCATAGCTTGATGAATCAAACACCCGCGAAATCGCCGGACTGGCTCGATAGCGCCGCAATCGGGCTCTCGGGTCTGTGCATGCTGCACTGTCTCGCGCTGCCGTTTTTCGTGGGCGCACTGCCTATGCTGATGCCATTCACGGACAGCCATCTGCACGCGCAGATGCTGATGTTCGTCGTCCCGTTGAGCGCGGTCGCCATCGGCATCGGCTATGCACGACACCGCAACGCGCTGGTTGTCGTTGCCGCGGTCGCGGGCCTGGGCCTGCTGGTCGCCGGCGCGACGGTGGTTCATGGCAGCTACGGTATCGTCGCGGACCGGCTATTCACCGTAAGCGGCTCGATTATCCTCGCGGCTGCGCACCTCTGGAACGGCCTGCTGTCGCGCAGGCACCGCTGCCTCAGCGTCGGCGACTGAGCGCGTCCGCGAGCTCCGGGTTATTGCAGGCCTGCGCGGCGGCAATCGCCCGCGGCATATCTGCACTGAGTGGCCTGAATGCTTCATCGACGAGCCTGCAGCGCAACATCAGCTTGACGGCGCCGACCTGGGCGCCGTGTGCGAGCAGCCGGCCGAGGTACTGCTGCGCGAATACCAGTGCCGGATGCCGGTCCTCCCAGAGCAGCATCTGCTCGAAGCACCAGCGCCATGCGCGGTCCGGGTCGGGATCGTCCGCGAGCCACCCGTAGATGTGTTCGAGCCCGCCCTCGCGATTGCCGCGGCTGACCAGGCCGTACGCGTGATTGAGGACCTTCGCGCGCTGGCGCGAAAGGCGCTGCCCCTGCTTTTCCTCGCCGGGCTCGGCAGCTTCGGGCAGGTCGACTTCTGCAAACAGGCCCGAGCCCCGCGTCACCGCCCCGGTCACCGCAAATAGCACGACCAGCAGGTACATCTCGACGACGTTCAGAACGAAGTGCGGCAGCGACTGGAGCACTGTCGCCAAAACGATGGACAGTATCGCCGTTGCAGGCGCATACCAGTAGCGCTTGCCGCAGCCCCGGATAAAGCGAAACAGGGCGCGTGGATCGATGCTCTGCAGCGGCGAGTGCGTGATGACCAGCACTGCGATCAGCGCAGGGAACACGAGCGCGAATACCGCTGCAACGGCCATGGCGGCTGCGTCACCGAACGCATCGCGGCTCGCGCCGGCCAGGCTCGCAATGACGACGATGGGGATCACCGGGAACAGCGTCCAGACGTTGCCGACCAGCGTGAAATACTCGATCCCGGGCGGTGCCGCATCGCGCCCCTGTGCCCGCGCCTCCGCAATCATCGTGAGGTAGCGCAGGAAAGCCGGAATCGTCGCGATGGCCAACCAGATTCCCAGCAGGCCGGCCGCCCTGGCCAGTGAAAACAACGCGACGAACGTGAGCAGCGCGACCAGCGTGCTGCCGGAGCGTACCGGGTAGGTCAGCTCCTCGAAGAACTCACGGAGACTCATGATCGTCGGACCTGTCGCCCGGTACGGGGTCGTAGCCGCTGCCGCCCCACGGATGACAGCGGCCGATGCGTTTTGCCGCGAGCCAGGAGCCTTTGAAAACACCGTGCGTCCTGAGCGCCTCGATCGCGTATTCCGAACAGGTCGGCTGGAAACGGCAGTTCATGCCCAACCACGGTGAGATCGTCAGGCGGTATAGTTTGACGAGGCCGATCAGCGGCCGCGACATGGCCCGGCTGAATGCGCTGGCCATCAGCCTGCCTGCAGCGCCCCGGCCGCGAAGTCGCGTATCGCCTTCAGCATCGACGCCAGCCCGTTACTGCGTGTCGGGCTCAGGTGTGCCTCGAGCTGCAGCGCCTTCACGAAGTCAGGTGGCGTGTCGAGAATCTCCTGAGGATCCTTGCCGCTGTATATTCGCAGCAGCACGGCGATCAGGCCGGAAACGATGGCTGCGTCGCTGATCGCGCGGAATTCGAGGCGGCCGTCCTTTTCCTCCACAACGAACCAGACCTGCGACTGGCAGCCGCGGATCTTGTTGGTGTCCACGCGTTCTGCCTCCGGAAACTCGGGCAGACGCCGCCCGAGGTCGATAAGGTACTGGTAGCGGTCCATCCAGTCGTCGAAAAACCGGAACTCTTCGATGAGTTCTTCCTGTGCCGCTGCGACTTCGTTCACCATCGGCCGCTCACGCCCTGCGCCACGTGGTCCCGCCCGGGCCGTCCTCGATCTGGATCCCGGCGGCGACCAGCTCGTCGCGCAGGGCGTCCGCGGTCGCAAAGTCCTTCGCGGACCGCGCGGCGTTGCGCTTTTCGATCATCTCGTTGATGGCCTCGGCCGACAGCGCACTGTCGGCCGCGACTGCAAACCATTCTTCAGGGTCCTGTTGCAACAGGCCGAGCAAGTCGCCCGTTGCGAACATGGCGGCGGCCAGTCGTTGCCGTTCACCGGTGTCCGTCGCCTTGTTGAGTTCCCTTGCCAGCCCGAAAAACTCGGCCATCGCCTTCGGTGTATTGAGGTCGTCTTCCAGTGCCTCGACCACGGACGGCAGCGGTTCCGCGGCTGCGGATAGCGCGGCGGATCCGTCGATGCCGCGCACTGCACCGTAAAGGCGATCAAGCATCCGCCGCGCCGATTCGACGGTCTCGTCGGACCAGTCGAGCGGCTGCCGGTAGTGTGCGCTCAGCAGCGCGAGCCGGATTACCTCACCGGGGATGGTCTCGATCAGCTTGTGCACGAGCAGCACGTTGCCGAGGGACTTCGACATCTTCTCGTGGTCGATCGACAGGAACCCGTTGTGGACCCAGTAACGCGCGAACTCCTCGCCGCCGTGGGCGCAGCGGCTCTGCGCGAGTTCGTTCTCATGGTGCGGGAAAATCAGGTCCTGGCCGCCGGCGTGAATATCGATGGTCGTACCGAGGTGTTTCTCCGCCATCGCCGAGCACTCGATGTGCCAGCCGGGCCGGCCGCGCCCCCACGGTGATTCCCAACCCGGCAGCTCCGGCGTGGACGGTTTCCACAGCACGAAATCGTGGGAGTTTCTCTTGTAGTCAGCGACTTCGACCCGCGCCCCCGCAATCATCTCTCTCAGGCTGCGCTTCGACAGCGCACCGTAGTCCTCGTATGCGGCAACGTCGAATAACACGTGTCCTTCCGCCTCGTACGCGAATCCTCTTGCGATCAAGGTTTCGATCATCGCGATCATTTCGGCGATGTGTTCCGTCGCGCGCGGCTCGACATCGGGCGGCAGCACGCCCAGTGCCGCCATGTCGTCGTTGTAGATCCGCATGAACTTCTCGGTGATCTCGCCGATCGGCTTGCCCGTCTCGAGCGATGCGGCATTGATCTTGTCGTCGACGTCGGTGAAGTTGCGCGCGAACTTCAGTTCGTAGCGGCGCCGCAACACCCGGGCGAGCAGGTCGAACACCACGGCCGGCCGCGCGTTGCCGATGTGCGCGTAGTTGTAGACCGTAGGGCCGCACAGATACATGGTCACCTTGTCGTCGTCGAGAGGCCCGAAGTCGACCTTCTTGCCCAATCGGGTATCGTGCAGCTTGATCGTCATAACGCTCGAATCTGTTGCGAGGAACGGTGGCGTGCCTGCGCCCAAAGACGTCAATGATAGCAATATTGCCGAGTGCGGCAGACCCCTGTAATCTGCCGGTCCCCCCGAAGATCCCCGAGGAGCCGGCCATGTCGGGCAGCAGCGTCAAATTCCAGCCACGAGAGTCCGTCGAACAGGTGGAGGAAGGCATCGATCTCGCGCCGAAATTCGACGACCGCGGACTGATAACCGTTGTGACCACCGATGCCCGGTCCGGTGAATTGCTGATGCAGGGTTTCATGAACGCGGAGGCGCTCGCGCGGACGATCGAGACCGGTGAAGCGCATTACTTCAGCCGCAGCCGCCAGGTCCTGTGGCACAAGGGGGCTACCAGCGGATTCGTTCAGCGCGTCCGGGAACTGCTCGTCGACGACGATCAGGACTGCATCTGGCTGCGCGTCGAGGTGAAAGGGGGCGCGAGCTGCCACGTGGGCTATCGCAGTTGCTTCTACCGCCGCGTGCCGACCGGCGAGGAATTCGGCGCGACCGAGGTCGATGGCCGGGTCGACCTGGTCTGGACGGATACCGAAAAGGTCTTCGATCCCGAAGAGGTTTACGGCGACGCGCCGAACCCGACCATCCTGTAATCGGCGCCGCTGCCGCGCGCGTCAGTCCCCGGCACGGTAACTCGAGTAGTAATTCACGAGTGCGTCGAAATCTTCGGCGCCCAGCTGCCCGATCTCGTGCGCCATCGTGTCGAGCAACGGCTCGCGTTTACCCTCGAAATATGCGCGGATCGCGTAGCGGACGTAGTCGGGCCGCTGCCCGTGTAACGGTATCCCGATCGCGTATGCGACGTCTTCGTCGTGCGGGGGGATGTGACAGGCGGCGCAGTGCCGTTCGTGCAGTACGGCCCCTTGCGCGGCCAGTTCCCGATCGAATTCCTCCCTGTTGTACTCACGGACCAGGCCGGAGAAATACCCGGCGGCAGCAGACACCTCCGCAGCCGTCAGCGAAGCGACCGTCTCGCACATGCGCGGTTCCCTCATGCACTGCCGGGCACCGTCGATGTACGCGTAGATGGCCTCTTCGATGTGCGCTGCGGGAATACCGGCGATCACGGGATACATCGGGTCCGACTTTCCCATGCCGTCCGTGCCGTGGCACTCGAAACAGGCATCCAGCGCGGCCTCCCCGGCGACAAGCGGTACCGAAAGCAACAGCAGCAGGAAGACGAACAGCGTGCGGCAGAGATCCATCGGAATGCTCCAGGTGCGCGGCGGGCACGTCGCTTATCACCCTACTCCGGGGTCGTTCGAGCCGGAATACGTATGTTCCAGCAGCGCGTTCAGTCGCTTTTGCGGGCCACTGCAGCCGTGAAGACGACGTCCGTCGAACTGTTCAACGCGGTTTCGGCGGAGTCCTGCAGCACGCTGATTACGAAGCCGACCGCCACCACCTGCATCGCCACGTCGTTCGATATCCCGAACAGCCCGCAACTTAGCGGTACCAGCAACAGCGAACCGCCCGCGACACCCGATGCCCCGCAGGCGGATAACGCCGCCACGACACTGAGCAGTAGCGCCGTCGGCAGATCGACGCTGATGCCCAGGGTGTGCGTTGCGGCGAGGGTCAATACGGTAATCGTTATCGCGGCGCCGCCCATATTGATCGTCGCGCCCAGAGGGATAGACAGGGCATAGGTGTCCTTCTCCAGGTCGAGGCGCTCGCACAGCGCGAGGTTGACGGGAATGTTCGCGGCCGAGCTGCGCGTGAAGAACGCGGTGACGCCGCTCTCGCGAAGAGCCGTCAGTACAAGGGGATAGGGATTGCTGCGCGTCCGCAGCCAGACGATGAGCGGATTGACGAGCAATGCCATGATCAACATGCTGCCGAGCAGTACCGTGAGGATCCGCGCATACCCGCCCAGGGCGGACAGCCCGGATTCCGCGAGGTTGCCGGCGACCAGACCAAAAATACCGATCGGGGCGAGGCGAATGACGATGCGCACGATCTGTGTGACCGCCTCGGCCAGGTCCGCCAGCATCTGCCGGGTCGATTCGGCCGCATGGTGAAGGAAGATGCCGAGTAAAACGCCCCAGACCAGGATCCCGATGTAATTGGCGCTCATGACCGCGTTGACCGGGTTGTCGACGAGCTTCAGAAGCAGGCCGCCGAGTACCTCGGTAATGCCCTGCGGCGCCGTCGCCGTCACCTCGGGAAATCGCAGCGCCAGCGTCGTCGGAAACAGGGCGCTCATCGTGATCGCAAGCAGCGCGGCGGCGATCGTCCCGACGAGATACATGATCACGATCGGCCGCAGCTGCGCGGTGTGGCTGCTGCGACGGTTCGCGATCGCCGATGCAACGAGCACCAGGACGAGCACCGGCGCGACCGCTTTCAGCGCCTGCACGAACAGGTTGCCGAGGAGCATCGACGCCTTGCCGGCTTGCGGCGATATCAGCGACAGCGCGATTCCCGCCACGATGCCGACGGCGATCTGCAGCACGAGACTGCCGCTCACGATGCGGTTGATGACCGATGGTAGTGCCATGCTTCTCCCCGACGGCGTTATCGTGCATTTCCCGGGCTAGTGCCGACGGCGATACTCGCGGCGCTTGACGGCCGCGGGCTTTGGTTCCCGCTCCAGGAGCGCCTTCGACTGGTATACGTACTCGATTGTCCCGATCAGCCACAGCAGGTAGCCGACCAGCTCGATGAACTCTTCGACAGCGAGCTTGATTACCCGCGCATAGGCGTCGCCGAGCATAGCCTGCCAGAACGGCTCGTGGCCGACCAGTATCGAGTAGGCGAACAGGATAACCGCGCCGGCGAAGATCAGCGTCATGCCCGGGGACGGCCAGATCCTCGCCAGCGCGATGTTCAATCGCTTCAGGTGCCTGTAACTGTAGGCGATGAGCAGCGCGCCGCAGATGCCGGCCAGCACCTGCCACAGGTTGTCGATGATGTACTGGTCCAGGAAGTAGTGCAGTTCGCGAATCATGAACACCAGCGCGAGGCCGCCGAACAGGATGGCAAGTGGCCGCTGCGTGTTGCTGTTGCGCGCGACCCAGCCCATCAGGACGCCGCAGGTCAGCAGTAGCATGAGCTGGATGATTTCGACCGCGGAGAATTCGCTGGTGCCGTACGTATCGCCCTCGGCCACGAATTCCTGCAGCCGCAGCGTGCCCGGGTTGGCAACTTCCAGCTGCACGAGCAGCGCCGTCAGGGATGCGATACCGAAGAAATACAGGACATAGCGGAACCAGGCCATGCCCGACTATACACCGCGCACCGAAAGCCTGTTAAACCTCTGATTTCGTTGGCCGTACAACCTATTTGCGCAGCACGAAGGCCGGCCTTCCAGCGACGCTCAGGAGACCGCGGTCGAGCAGCCAGGCGCGCGCGTCGCCGGCATCGGACTCGAACCAGGCCCGGCTGCTGCCGAGGCGGAAACTGTAGCCCCACGCGTCCATGTCCCGCATGAGCCGGTCGCGCCCCACCCCCGGCAGACAGTCCGCGAGCACGATCTGCAGGTAGCACACGGCAGCCTCCTCGATATCGTCGCCGCCCGCGTCGCGATCGAGGCCGGCGCGCCGCGCCTCGTCCATGCAAATGACATGACAGGTCTCGTGAAGCAGGGAATGGATCGGTGTGTCGAGGCGGACGTAGACGCATCGGCCGACGATGCCCGCCTCCGGCTCGCCCCAGAAGCTCCCGCTGATGGGTGCGTTGTCGTCGAGCAGCCGCAACGACAGGCCGAAACGGCTGAGCAGTTCGCTCAGCTTGCTGAAGCGCACATCGGCGACTCGCAGCACGGGCATCGTGTCAGGCACGGCCGGACGTCAGATCGCGGAAATCTGCTTCAGCACGATGCGCACGAGGTCGTCGACGATTGCGTCGCGCATCAGTTGCTCTTCCTTCGCCTTGCCGAGGACCAGCGTCGAGTCGTAGGTATAGTCTCGCGTCAGCGTCAGTTCCTGCGGTTCGAGCAGGCTCTGCCCGCCGCTCGCGATGGCATAGCGAACGGTGTAGAACACCTCGAATTCCGTCGGCACGTTGCGTGCCGATACGGACAGCACACGCTGATCGGTGGAATCGTAGAGTATGCTCAGCGTCGCCGTCGCGCCTTCCGGTGAATCGAGCACCTCGACGCCGGCCGCCTGCAGGTTTCGGCGCAATTCCCGGTAGAACTGGCTGAACCTGTCCTGCGTCGCGATGTAGGTGCGCTGCATGGCCTCCGGTGTCGACGTTGCCCCCTGCAGGCTGAACCCGCATCCCGCGGCGAACGGCAACAGCAGGAATGCGAGCGCCCTATACAACGATATTCACCAGGCGTCCCGGCACGACGATCGTCTTCCTGACTTCGCTTTCACCGATGAAACGCTGCGCGTTGGGATCCGCAAGGGCCCGTTCGATGACGGTTTCCTTGTCTGCGTCGGCAGCGACCGATATCTTGCCGCGCAGCTTCCCATTGACCTGTACGACGATGTCGACGAGATCGCGCGCGAGCGCCGACTCGTCAACCGCCGGCCAGCGCTGGTCGACCAGGGCCGCCTCGTGCCCGAGCATTTCCCACAGCGCGTGGCAGATGTGTGGAACCATCGGCGACAGCATCAGCACCACGGCTTCGAGCGCCTCGCGCTCGACGGCCCGGCCCTGCGCGGAGTCGTCCTCGAAGCGGTTCACGGCATTAAGGAGTTCCATCGCGGCGGCCACCGCCGTGTTGAACATGCTGCGGCGGCCGATGTCGTCGGTGATCTTGCTGATGGTTTCGTGCGTCTTGCGGCGCAGGTCTTTCTGCCCCGCATCGAGCGCAGCAGCATCCAGCTCAACGGCCGGACCGTCGGCGACGTGCTTCTGCACCGCGCCCCAGAAACGCTTCAAAAATCGCGAACTGCCCTGAACGCCCTCATCGGACCACTCGAGCGCCTGTTCCGGTGGCGCTGCGAACATCATGAATAGCCTCACCGTGTCGGCTCCGAAGCGCCCGATCAATTCCTGCGGGTCGACGGTATTGCCCTTGTTCTTGGACATCTTCGCGCCGTCCTTGAGCACCATGCCCTGCGTCAGCAGGTTGGTGAACGGCTCGGAAGCCGCGCTCAGACCTTCGTCGCGCATGACACGCTGAAAGAATCGCGAGTACAGAAGATGCAGGATCGCATGCTCGATGCCACCCGTGTACTGGTCCACCGGCATCCAGTAGGACTCGCGTTCGTCGAGCATCTTCTCGCTGCTGTCCGGGCACGCATAGCGTGCGAAATACCAGGACGACTCGACGAAGGTGTCGAAGGTGTCGGTTTCGCGGCGCGCGGCCTTGCCGCAGCGCGGGCATGGCGTTTCATAGAAATCCGGCAGGTCCCTGAGCGGCGAACCGTGGCCGGTGAATTCGACATTCTCCGGCAACACCACCGGCAGATCCGCCTCCGGGACCGGCACCGCGTCGCAATCGTCGCAATAGATGATCGGAATCGGCGTGCCCCAGTACCGTTGCCGGGATACGCCCCAGTCGCGCAGCCGGTAGTTGACCGCGCGGCGACCACGGCCCGTCTGTTCGAAGTAGTCGGCGATGGCATCGAACGCACTTGCCGAGTCCATGCCGTCGTAGTCACCGGAATTGACCAGCACGCCGTAATCCGTGTAGGCGCCTTCGTCGATGTCGATCGATGTACCGTCCGCCGGCGCTATGACCTGCTTGATGGGCAGACCGTGTTTGTTCGCGAATTCCCAGTCGCGCTCGTCGTGGCCGGGCACTGCCATCACCGCACCGGTGCCGTAGCTCATCAGGACGAAGTTCGCGACCCACAAGGGGACGGCTTCCCCGGAGATCGGGTGGATCGCGTTGATTCCGAGCGCCATGCCCGTCTTCTCCATCGTTTCGATCGCGGCTTCAGCCGCGTGCGACGTCCTGCACTCCTCGATGAACCCCGCGATGGCCGGGTCGTCCGCGGCCGCCTTTGCCGCCAGCGGGTGCTCGGCAGCAACCGCCATGTAGGTAACGCCGAGCAGTGTGTCCGGGCGTGTCGTATACACGACCAGCGGTTCGTCTTCGCCCTCGACGTCGAACGACAGCTCGACACCCTCGGAACGTCCGATCCAGTTGCGCTGCATGGTCTTGACCGAGTCGGGCCAGCCCGGCAGCTCGTCGAGCCCGTCGAGCAGTTCGTCGGCGTAGGCGGTAATCTTCATGAACCACTGCGGGATTTCGCGCCGCTCGACCAGCGCATCTGACCGCCAGCCGCGCCCGTCGATAACCTGTTCGTTCGCCAGTACGGTCTGGTCTACGGGATCCCAGTTGACCACCGAGTTCTTACGATACACGAGACCCTTCTCGAACATCTTCGTGAAGAGCCATTGCTCCCAACGATAGTACTCCGGGCGGCAGGTCGTTACCTCGCGCGTCCAGTCGTAGGCATAGCCGAGGCGCCGCAACTGGTCCCGCATATCGTCGATGTTGTTGTACGTCCACTCTGCCGGCGGAACGCCGCGCTTGATCGCCGCATTCTCCGCGGGCATGCCGAACGCATCCCAACCCATGGGCTGCAGCACGTGCTTCCCCCGCATGCGATGGTAACGAGCGATTACGTCGCTGATCGTGAATACCCGCACGTGTCCCATGTGAAGCTTGCCGCTCGGGTAAGGGAACATCGTCAGGCAGTAGAATTTCTCTTTGTCCGGATCCTCGAGCACCTCGAAGCAGCGCGACTCCTGCCAGTAGTCCTGGGCGGCTTTTTCGACGATTTCGGGGTTGTAGAGCGTGCTCATTGCCGGTGCATTTCCGTGCTGTTATCGAGACCGGCAAGCGTACAGCAACGCGCCGGCGTTCGCAGCACGCGGCCATCGGAACACGGGAGTAGCGGGGCCGCTTACAGGCTCGCGCGGCTGCGCGCCCAGAGCCCGGCGATGATCAGCAGGCAGAACCCGATGACCGGCAGATTGCCCGTGCGTGCGTAAGGCGTGCTGCCCTTCCTCGGCTGCACCGCCATCGTCAGGGTTACAGGCTCGAACTGTGCGCCGGAATCGAGGACCTTGCCGGTGTGCGAAATGAAGGCGCTGACGCCCGTGTTGGTTGCCCGGATTGCCGCACGTCCGACTTCCAGCGATCGCATGCGAGCGATCTCGAGGTGCTGGTGGGGCGCTATCGAATCGCCGAACCACGCATCGTTGCTGACATTCACAAGGATGGACGCGTCGGGCAACGCGTACAGCTGCTCGGCGCCATAGGCGTCCTCGTAACAGATCGCGACCGCCAGCTTTTCACCGTTGCCGGCTTCCAGCAACGGCTGCACGTCGTCACCCGCGGCAAGATCGTTGTGCGGCAGGCTCATCATGCGCATCCACTCTCGCACCCCTGGCGGCACCGGGAAATACTCTCCGAACGGCACCAGGTGCCGTTTCCGGTAGCTCTGGCGGCGGTCACCCGACACGAGCATCACGCTGTTGTAGACCTTCGCCTCGCCACGACTCTCATCGCGCTCGAGGATGCCGAACACGATGCTCCGGCCGCTGCTGCCGGTATCCGCCTGCAAGGCCTCGATGAAAGGCTCGACCCTGTCATCCAGCGACGGAATGGCGACCTCGGGCCACACGACGAGTTCGCTGTCGGACGCCCGCGCCGCCGCCTCGCGGTAGAAGTCGAGCGTCGGCCGCAGCCGCTCGGGCAGCCATTTCTCCGCCTGCGAGATCCCCGCCTGCACGATAGTGCTCCTCACCGGGGCGCCTTTCGCTTCGGTCCATTCGACCAGCTTGAGAATCCCGCCGGCCAGGAGCGGCAAAGCGAAAATCGCGATCGCCACTCCCCGCTGCCGGCCGTCGGTCATGATCGCGACCAGTATCGCGCTCGCAGACAGCATCGCCATGAACGACACGCCGTAGACGCCGATGACCGGTGCCCATCCCGCGAGCAGCGAGTCGACCTGGCTATAACCGATGGCGAGCCAGGGGAACCCGGTAAGGACCCAGCCGCGCAGCCATTCGATGAACACCCAGCTTGCCGGTGCCACCAGCAGCAGAAGCCAGGGCTCGCCCTGGGTAAAGCGGCTGATCAGCCAGCCCGCCAGAAACAACCAGGTCGACATGATGAGAACCAGCCCCAGCATCAGCACCACCGCGATCCATGCCGGCGCTTCACCGAACACGACGACGGAGATGTAGATCCAGTAGGTACCGGACAGGAACAGGCCGAAGCCGAAGCAGAAACTCAGCCATCCCGCATCGCGCGGCGAGACGCTGACGTAGACATAGAGCAATGGCAGCAACAGAACCGGCACGAGCAGCGACATGCCGAACGGCGCGAACGCCGTGGTCATCAGGCAACCCATGAGGAACAGGATGCCCCGGCTCGTCCACGGCCGATCGGCCGGCCACTGGAAAACGGACCCGCGCAGTTCCACCGGTATCAGACTTCGAGTCGCTGCACGCGGAGCGCGCCAATGCGGCGTTTGTCCGCCTTGGTCACCGAGAATTCGAAACCGCCGAAATCGACACTCTCGCCGCGACGCGGCAGCCGGCCGAGTTCGTGCATCACCAGCCCGCCGACGGTGTCATACTCCTCGTCGCTCAGTTCGCTCTCGAAAAACTCGTTGAAGTCCTCGATGCGCGTCAGGGCGCGAACGGCGTAACACGGCCGGCCGTTGCGATCGCCTTCCGGCCGGATGAATGCATCCTCTTCCTGATCGTGCTCATCGTCGATATCACCGACGATTTCCTCGAGCACATCCTCGATCGTCAGCAGCCCCGACACACCGCCGTATTCGTCGACGACGATCGCCATGTGATTGTGACTGGCGCGGAATTCCTTCAACAGCGCGTTCAGGCGCTTCGACTCGGGTATCACGGCCGCGGGCCGCAGCAGCTTGCGGATGGGCACGTCCTGTCCGGGCCTGCGCCCGAAATAACGCAGCAGGTCCTTCGCCAGCAGAACGCCGAGGACTTCATCGCGGTCTTCGCCCATCACCGGGAACCTGGAGTGGCCGGAATCGACAATGACGCGGATCATCTCGTCGATGTCGTCGTCGATGTCGATCACGACCATTTGCGAGCGCGGGATCATCACGTCACGCACCTGGGTCTCCGACACCTCGAGCACGCCGGCGAGCATGCTCTTTTCCTCGGCATCGATATTGGTCTCGGATTGCTGGATGATGTCCTGGATTTCTTCACGGCTCCAGGGCTCACCCTTGATGGCACGCTTGATACGCGCGATCAGCGAGGTGCTCCCTGTGCCGCCGGTACTGGGCGGTTTGTCGTTCATCTGCCTGTTGCGATATTGGCCGGGTGATTGAACCCCTTGTCCGGGCGGGCCATTGTATCAGTTTCCTGCGTACGGGTCGGCGATGCCGAGGCTGGCGAGGATGCGTCGTTCGAGTGCCTCCATGGCAACCGCCTGTGACGTGCTGACGTGGTCGTGACCGAGCAGGTGCAAGGTGCCGTGTACCAGCATATGACCCCAGTGGTGGGCGAGCGGCTTGCCCTGCTCCTGTGCCTCGCGCGCCACGACGCCGGCGCAGACGACGATGTCGCCGAGCAGCGGCCGGTCCCCGGGTGGCTCGAAGCTGTCATCGTGCGCCGCGAATGCCAGCACGTTGGTCGGCATGTCCCGGTCGCGGTATTCCCGGTTCAGGTC
Source organism: Woeseiaceae bacterium (assembly GCA_041601995.1). Taxonomy (GTDB): domain Bacteria; phylum Pseudomonadota; class Gammaproteobacteria; order Steroidobacterales; family Woeseiaceae; genus UBA1847. Next base: position 21,855 of record JBFIHC010000022.1, read on the forward strand.
GCGCATTTCCGGTTCGTCCACGACACGCACGGAGACCTCGACGTCCCTGCCCGGGTCCGCCGCGCGAACCGCGCATTCGACCCAGTTGCGGATAGCTTTGCTGGCGGGTATGCCGGCCGTTTCGCTCGCAACCTGGACGTCGACACGCATCTCACGTGGTCATCGCGCGACGTGCGACGACCTAAACGGCATCGCCGTCGGCCTCGTAGGCGGCGACGATCCGCTGCACGAGCGGATGCCGGACGACATCCTCCCGGGAAAAGAAGGTGAAGCTGATGCCCTCGACGTCGCCGAGGATGCTCGCGGCGTTATTGAGGCCCGACTGCTGCCCGCTCGGCAAATCGATCTGTGTCACGTCGCCCGTGACCACGGCGCGGGATCCGAAACCGATACGCGTAAGAAACATCTTCATCTGCTCGACGCTGGTGTTCTGCGCCTCGTCGAGAATGACGAACGACTCATTCAGCGAACGCCCGCGCATGAATGCGAGCGGCGCGATTTCGATGATGTTTCGCTCGATGAGTCGAAGCACGCGGTCCGCGCCGAGCATGTCATAGAGCGCGTCATACATCGGTCGCAGGTAGGGATCCACTTTCTGCGACATGTCCCCGGGAAGGAAGCCGAGCCGCTCGCCCGCCTCGACGGCCGGCCTGACGAGCACGATGCGCCGCACATGCTCGTGTTCGAGCGCATCGACGGCGGACGCGATCGCGAGGTAGGTCTTGCCGGTTCCGGCCGGGCCGATGCCGAACGCGAGATCGAAATCCTGCATCGCCCTCATGTACGCGGTCTGGTTGGCGCCACGCGGCCGGATGCGCTTCAGGCGCGTCTGGATGGCGAGATGCTCTTCGTCATCCGCGGTGCCCCGCGACGGCCCCCGTTCCGTCTCGCCTTTTTTCATTACCGACTCCTGCAGGAGAAAGTGCACGCGCTCCGGATCGAGACGTTCCCGGTCCGTCATCCTGAATAGCTCGTGCAGCACGTCGCTGCCGAGCTGCGTGGCGCCCGGCGGACCGGTGACGCGGAAGTGGTTGCCACGACTGGCTATCTCGACATCGAGGCGGCGTTCGATTTGCCGCAAGTGTTCATCGAACTGGCCGCAAAGATTGGCCAGGCGGTTGTTGTCGGCGGGCTCGAGAACGACGTCCCGAGATATCTGGACTGCATTCAAGATCGGTGCTTCAGACCTCTTTCTGTGGTTACGGGCAGACTACCGCGAAGCGGCTGTTTTTTGAAGCGCGGGTGCGGCAGTTCATGTTACGCCGCCGCCTGGTTGTCGCAGAGACGACCGCGCAACGAATTCGGCAGGGCTTCGGTGATAACGACATCGACGAATCGCCCGATGACCGACGCATCGGCGTCGAAATTCACCCAGCGATTATTCTCGGTTCGTCCGCTGACCTGGCTGGCACTCTTCTTCGAGAACTTCTCGACGAGCACGCGCTGTGTCGTGCCTACCATCGCATCGCTGATTGCCTGCGCATGCTGGTTGATGCGCGCCTGCAGGATCTGCAAGCGCTCCTTCTTCACCGCCATCGGCGTGTCGTCAGGCAGGTTCGCCGCCGGCGTGCCTGGTCGCGCGCTGTAGATGAAGCTGAACGACTGGTCGAATCCGACGTCGGCAATCAGTTTCATTGTCGCCTCGAAATCCCTGTCGGTCTCGCCGGGAAAACCGACGATGAAATCCGACGACAGGGAAATGTCGGGGCGCACCTCGCGCAACCTGCGAATCTTCTGCTTGTACTCGAGCGCCGTGTGGCCGCGCTTCATCAGGGAGAGGATCCGGTCCGAACCGTGCTGCACCGGCAGGTGCAGGTAGTTGGCGAGTTTCGGCACTTCGGCATAAGCCTGCACCAGGCTGTCCGTGAACTCGACGGGGTGCGAGGTCGTGAAGCGGACTCGATCGACGCCGTCCACGGCGGCCACGTAATAGATCAGCGTCGCGAGATCCGCAATCGAGCCGTCGTGCATCGGGCCCTGGTAGGCATTGACGTTCTGGCCGAGCAGGTTGATCTCGCGCACACCCTGCTGCGCGAGCCGTACGACCTCGGTGATCACGTCGTCGAGCGGCCGGCTGATCTCTTCACCGCGTGTGTAAGGCACGACGCAGAAGCTGCAATACTTACTGCAGCCTTCCATGCACGAGACGAACGCCGTGGGGCCCTCCGCACGAGGTTCGGGGAGCCGGTCGAACTTCTCGATCTCGGGAAAGGACACGTCGACGACCGACGCGTGCCGACTACCGGCATCGTCGATCAGCTGCGGCAACCGGTGCAGCGTCTGCGGCCCGAAGACCACGTCCACGAACGGCGCGCGGCGGGTGATGCCGTCGCCCTCCTGGCTCGCGACGCAGCCACCGACGCCGATCATGACACCGTCGCGTCGCTCCTTGATCGCCCGCCAGCGGCCGAGCTCGGAAAACACCTTCTCCTGGGCTTTCTCCCGTATCGAGCAGGTGTTGACGAGCAGCAGATCCGCCTCCCCGGGAATGTCGGTCCGCTCGTAGCCGTGGGACTCCCGCAGCACGTCCGCCATCTTGTCCGAGTCGTACTCGTTCATCTGGCAGCCGAAGGTTTTTATGTACAGCTTCTTGGACATTCGTTGATTCTACACCGAGGCTCCCGGCCGCACCCGCAGGAGCGCGCCTTGGCGCGCGATCGATGCCCGATCGCGGTTCGAGAACCGCTCCTACCGCATGAAGCCCATGCTTTCCAGTTTCAGCATGATGCGGTGGGCGGCAAGGTCGGGCGAGATGTTGGCCGTATCGATCACCATCTCGGGGTTCTCGGGCACCTCGTAGGGATCGCTGATACCCGTGAACTCCTTGATGATCCCGGCCCTCGCCTTCGCGTAGAGCCCCTTGCGATCACGGTCCTCGCAGACCTCGAGCGGCGTCGCTACGTGGATCTCGACGAATCCGCCGAGCGGTCTGATCATGTCGCGCACAGTGCGGCGGGTCGCCGCGTACGGCGCAATCGGGGCACAGATCGCGATTCCGCCGTTCTTGGTGATCTCGCTCGCAACGTAACCGATGCGGCGGATGTTCAGATCGCGGTGCTCCTTGGAGAAACCCAGTTCGCTGGACAGGTGCTTGCGCACGACGTCACCATCGAGCAGGCTGATGGCTCGTCCACCGGTCTCCATGAGCTTGACCATGAGCGCGTTGGCAATGGTGGACTTGCCTGAACCCGACAGGCCGGTGAAAAACACCGTGAAGCCCTGCTTGTACCGCGGCGGGTGCGTGCGGCGGAGTTCCTCCACCACGTCGGGAAACGAGAACCAGTCGGGAATGTCGAGCCCTTCCGCCAGGCGCCGTCGAAGCTCCGTGCCGGAAATATTCAGGACGTTGTCCGCGTCCGACGTTTCATCCACCGGGACATACTGGGCGCGGTTCTCCGCGTAGACCATCATGCGGAACGGCACCATCGAGATATCGAGCTCTTCCTCGTGCTCCCTCAGCAACTCCTGCGCGTCGTAGGGGCCATAGAAGTCGTTTCCTTTCGAGTCTTTGCCCGGTCCCGCGTGATCGCGGCCGACGATGAGGTGCGTGCACCCGTAGTTCTTGCGAATAATGGCGTGCCAGAGCGTCTCGCGCGGCCCGCCCATGCGCATCGCGAGCGGCAGCAGCGACAGCATCGTGGTCTGCTCCGGATAGCGGCTGAGCAGGTGCTCGTAGCAGCGCACACGCGTGAAATGGTCCACGTCGCCGGGCTTGGTCATGCCGACGACCGGGTGGATCAGCAGGTTGGCTTCGACGTCGAAAGCGGCACGAAGCGTCAGTTCCTGGTGCGCCCGGTGCATCGGGTTGCGTGTCTGGAAAGCGACAACTTTGCGCCAACCGAGCTTGCGGAACTGCTGGCGCAATTCGGCGGGCGTGTTACGAAGGTGCTTGAAATCGTAATGGATGGGCGCCTCGACTCCGCGCAGCTTGCCGCCCACGTACACCGGCTTGGCGATATTGTTGAGGTAATGCACGGCCGGGTGTGCTTCGTCGGTCGTACCGTAAACACCCTGTGCTTCCGCTTTCTTGTCGGGCGTCCAGATATCGCTGACGTCGAGTGTCGCAATGATGACGCCCTCGAGATCGCGCAGCGCGATCCGGTCGTCGCCCTGGATGTTCTCGGCGAACTCCTCGCTGACATCCAGCGTAATCGGCATCGGCCACAGAACCCCCGATTTGAGCCGCATATTCTCGACCACCGACTCGAAGTCGTCCTTGCCGAGAAAGCCTTCCAGCGGCGAAAACGCGCCGTTCAGCAGCAACTCGATATCGCAGAGCTGGCGCTCGGTCAGATCCCAGGAGGCGTACTCGCGCGCCGCCTGTTTTTCGGCGTCGGCCTCGTCTGCCGGCAAGTAAAGATTCTTGAGTTCGCCGCCGTGCGGCTCCTTGTAGGCACCCATTTTTGTTGTCCCTTTATAAATGCGGGGCGCAGGCTACCACTGCCCGCACCCCAGGATTCGTTCTTTTGACAGAAGCTCCGAGCTAGAAAGGAATGTCGTCCTCGAAGTCGTCCGGAGGCCCCTGCGGCGGACCGCCGCTCGGTCCCCCACTCGGCCCGGAACTGGACGGCATCGGCGCCGAACCACCACCGCGCCCGCCGAGCATCTGCATCTCGTCAGCGACGATCTCCGTCGTCCAGCGGTCGTTTCCGTCGCGGTCCTGCCACTTGCGCGTGCGCAGCTTGCCCTCGATGTAGACCTGCGACCCCTTGCGGAGGTATTCAGCAGCGATCTCGGCCAGCCGGTTGAACATCGCCACCTTGTGCCATTCGGTGCGCTCCTTCTGCTCCCCGGTCTGCTTGTCCTTCCACTGCTCGCTGGTCGCGACGGAAAGGTTGGTCACGGCACTGCCGCTCGGCATGTAGCGCGTCTCCGGGTCTGCGCCGAGATTACCGACGATGATGACTTTATTGATTCCACGGGCCATAACGATTCTCTGCTTGTGGCGCCATTGCGGCGCGATTTGTGTCCATACCCTCTCGAGGGGGCACATATTGTAGAGGGTTGCCCCCCGAAAACCACCCCGATTTCTGGCTACGGAGGCAGATTTCGTGCTCTGGACTTGTGGCAGAAGCCATCCTGCAGCGCAATCAGCGCCGCCGCAGGTGCACGAGGCGCCGGATCGTGCCCACCGGTACGTATTGCCAGGCACGCTCGTGCAAGTAGTAGACGGCCAGTTTGACGATGGGCTCGACGCTGCCGATGGCGAGTGCCGTTACGACCTCGCCGGTGACTACGTAGGCCAATCCCATTGTTGTCAACGTGCCGGTGATGCGGTACGTGATTGCTTTGAGGACGCTGCGGAGTCGCGATTCTCGCAGGTTCGTCGGGGTACTCATGCGGACGGTCCGTCCATGTCTCCGAAAGCTCCCGGGCCGGGAGCGGCGCGCAATGATGCGCGCAATGCGGGGCGTCCGCAATAGCCCCGCCAAACCGGCGCGGCAGGGTCGAGATCGACGTACCCGCAATTGGAGAACCGCTCCTGCCGTGCCATTCGAGCTGCAGAGACGGGCCTCGGCCAGCGATCGGTCGCGCTTCGAGAAGCGCTCCTACGGTGCGGTCCGGGCTCCTCCGGTCAGGTCTTGCGAAAACGGCCGATGCCGTGCATCGCGAGCCAGATCGCCGCGAGCAGCACGCACACGAAGAACACGTCGGCCGGGCGGCCGGTCGCCAGGAAGCGCCCGCCGATAAGCCCGCCGACGAACGCCCCGAAAAACTGCGAGCTGGCGAACAGGCCGAGGGAGGCGCCGCGCGAATCGTCGTCGGCAATCAGCGAGAGGCGCGCCGGCAACCCCGCTTCGAGGAAATTGAAACCCGCGAAGAACAGCACCAGCCCACCGAATACCGGCGCGATCGCGAAACCGGCAAACGTGAGCACGAGCAGGCCTGCGATCATCAGCGTGACAGCAATGCCCATCGTGCTGCCCTTTCCCTGGCGCTCGTCGCGCATTATCAGCGGCACGGTGCCGGTCAGCGACAGGAGCAATGCCCCGACGTACATCTTCCAGTGTTCGATGACCGGCAGCTCGAGACGGTCGACGAAAAGAAACGGCAGCGCGACGAAACTCGCTGTGAGTATCGCGTGCAGCAGGAACACGTACACATCGAGGCGCAGCAGCTCCGCGCGAAAGGCCGGCCGGAAATTCCACTGCCTCGGCGTTTCCGGCCTCGGGATGTCGCCGGGCAGCGCAACGAGCAGGAGAGCCGCGACCAGCGCCAGGACAGCGGCGAACAGGAACAGCGCGGACACACCGAAGTGGCCGGAAAACTTGGGACCCACGATCATCGCGAGCATGAAAGCGCCGCCGACGCCGATGCCGAACACCGCCATTGACCTCGTCCGCACTCCGTCGCGGGTGGCGTCGGCGATCAGCGCCGTCAGCGTCGCCGAGATCGCACCCGCGCCCTGCAGCAGCCGGCCGGCGATCACACCCCAGACCGTATCACTGTAGGCGGCCAGGACACTGCCCGCGGCGAACACGGCCAGGCCGCCGATGATCACGGGAAGCCGGCCGATGCGATCCGAGAGCGCACCCAGCGGTATCTGCAGGCCGGCCTGCGTCAGCCCGTAGGCGCCGACGGCCAGGCCGATCAGTATCGGTGTCGCGCCTTCGAGCGTCGCCGCGTGCAGCGCAAGTACCGGCAACAGCGCAAACAGGCCGAACATCCGCAACATACCGATGACCGCGATGACGCCCACGGCGCGGCGCTCGGCCGGCAGCCACCTCGTGGTGCTGTTGCTTTCTTCCGGAGTCATCGTCAGCGGTTTTTGCGCCGGAGTTACAGGGCGGCGTATATTAGCAGGTTGGTCGGCAAACTCTCCTCCATATATGAAATTCATCGATATCCGCGGGGCGCGAACGCACAACCTGTGCAATCTCGATCTCAGCCTGCCGCGCGATAAACTGATCGTGTTCACCGGGCTGTCGGGCTCCGGCAAGTCCTCGCTCGCGTTCGACACCATCTACGCGGAAGGTCAGCGCCGCTATGTCGAGTCGCTCTCCGCTTATGCGCGGCAGTTTCTTTCGATGATGGAAAAGCCGGATGTCGATCACATCGACGGCCTCTCGCCCGCGATATCCATCGAACAGAAATCCACCTCGCACAACCCGCGCTCGACCGTGGGCACGGTGACCGAGATCTACGATTACCTTCGCCTCCTGTACGCGCGCGCCGGCATCCCCCGCTGCCCCGACCACGACACGACGCTGGAGGCGCAGACGGTGAGCCAGATGGTCGACCAGGTGCTCGCGATGCCCGAGGGCACCCGCTTGATGCTGCTGGCGCCCGTCGTCGACAGCCGCAAGGGCGAACACGTCCAGTTGATGCAGGACCTGATGGCGCAGGGTTTCATCCGCGCGCGCATCGACGGTGAAGTGTACGAGCTCGACCAGCCGCCGAAACTGGACCTGCGCAGGAAGCACACCATCGAGGCCATCGTGGACCGCTTCCGGGTAAAACAGGACATCAGGCTGCGCCTCGCGGAGTCTTTCGAGACCGCACTCCGGCTGGCGGACGGCGTCGCGCGAATCGCGTGGATGGACGATACGGACGAGGATGAGATCGTTTTCTCCGATCGCTTTGCCTGCAACCTGTGCGGCTACAGCCTGACGGAGCTCGAGCCGCGACTGTTCTCGTTCAACAACCCATCGGGCGCCTGCCCGTCCTGCGACGGTCTCGGTGTCAAACAATTTTTCGATCCGGAGCGCGTCGTCGTCAATCGCTCGCTGTCGCTGGCCGGCGGCGCGATTCGGGGCTGGGACCGCCGCACCACCTACTACTACCAGATGATCCGCAGCCTCGCGGATCACTACGGCTTCGACGTCGAAACGCCGTTCGAGGAACTGGACGACAAGCTGCAACAAATCGTCCTGTACGGCAGCGGCAACGACAAGATCGACTTTTTCTACCAGAATTCACGGGGCATGGAGGTGCGCAAGCGGCACCGCTTCGAAGGCGTCATTCCGAATCTCGAGCGGCGCTACCGGGAAACGGAGTCGGGCGCCGTGCGCGAGGAACTCGCGAAGTTTCTCAACAGCCAGGCCTGCCCGGAATGCGGCGGCACACGGCTGAACCGTGCGGCTCGCCACGTGTTCGTCGGCGATCACTCGCTGTCGGAGGTCACCCGCAAGTCGGTCGGCAGCGCGAAGCGGTTTTTCAAGGAGCTGCAGCTCGAGGGCTGGCGCGCGACGATCGCCGACAAGATCGTAAAGGAGATCAACGACCGCATCGGCTTCCTGTCCGACGTCGGCCTCGACTACCTGTCGCTCGATCGCAGCGCCGAGACCCTGTCCGGCGGCGAGGCGCAGCGTATCCGCCTGGCGAGCCAGATCGGCTCGGGGCTGGTCGGGGTCATGTACATTCTCGACGAACCGTCGATCGGCCTGCACCAGCGTGACAACCAGCGGCTGCTCGGCACGCTGACCCACCTCAGGGACATCGGCAACACCGTGATCGTCGTCGAGCACGACGAGGAAGCCATCCTGGCCGCGGACCATGTCGTCGACCTGGGCCCCGGGGCGGGCGTACACGGCGGCAAGGTCGTTGCGCAGGGCACACCGCAGGAGATCATGAACTCCCCGGATTCGCTCACCGGCCTTTATCTCTCCGGCAAACGCGCCATCGGGGTTCCCGATGAGCGCACCGCTCCGGTTCCCGAGCGGCAAATCCGGATCGTGGGCGCCCGGGGCAACAACCTGAAGGGGGTCGACGCCGCGATCCCGGCGGGCCTGATGACCTGCGTGACGGGGGTGTCCGGCTCGGGTAAATCGACGCTGGTCAACGACACCCTGTACAAGGCCGTCGCAGACCGCCTCAACCGGACCAGTCGCAATCCCGCGCCGCACGACGATATCCTCGGCCTCGAACTCGTCGACCGGGTGATCGACATCAGCCAGAGCCCGATCGGCCGCACGCCACGCTCGAACCCCGCCACGTACAGCGGGCTGTTCACGCCCATCCGGGAGTTGTTTGCCGGCACCCAGGAAGCACGCTCCCGCGGCTACATGCCCGGCCGCTTCAGCTTCAACGTGAAGGGCGGCCGCTGTGAGGCCTGCCAGGGCGACGGCGTACTCAAGGTGGAAATGCACTTCCTGCCGGACGTGTACGTGCCCTGCGACGTCTGCCGCGGCAAACGTTACAACCGCGAGACACTCGAAATTCGCTACAAGGGCAAGAACATCCACGAAGTGCTGGAGATGACGGTCGAAGATGCCCTGGCGTTTTTCAAGAATGTGCCCGTGGTGGCGAAAAAGCTGCAGACGCTCACCGATGTCGGGCTGTCTTACGTCCGCCTGGGGCAGAACGCCACGACCCTCTCGGGCGGCGAGGCCCAGCGCGTCAAGCTGGCCAAGGAGCTGTCCAAGCGCGACACCGGCCGCACGCTTTACATCCTGGACGAACCGACGACCGGCCTGCATTTCCACGACATCGAACACCTGCTGGAGGTGCTGCACCGGCTGCGCGATCGCGGCAACACGATCGTTGTCATCGAGCACAACCTCGACGTCATCAAGACGGCCGACTGGATCATCGACCTGGGGCCCGAAGGCGGCGATGGCGGCGGCGAGGTGATTGCATTCGGCACACCCGAAGACGTTGCCGGGAACTCGCGGTCGTTCACCGGTCGATACCTGAAACCGCTGTTGCGGGAAGACCGGGCACGGCGCAGCGCCTGATGGTTACATCAAGGAAATTACCATGCGAACGAGACTGATCCTGTTGTGCACTTTCGTGGCGCTGGCGATCTGCACAGACGCACGGAGCGAAACCGAGACAATGCCGACCCTGGAAATAGAACGACTCTTTGCCGCACCGGACCTCGATGGCCCGTCACCCCGCGGCGTCAGAATATCGCCGGACTCGACCCGGGTCACGTTCCTGCGCGGCAAGGAAACCGATCCGCTGCAGATGGATCTCTGGGAACACAACCTTGCCGACGGCGAGATGCGGCTACTCGTCGATTCAGTGGCGCTGGTCGCCGGTGACGAGTCGTTGTCCGAGGAGGAGCTCGCACGGCGCGAGCGTCTGCGCATCGTCGGGCAACGCGGCATCGTCAGCTACCACTTCGCGCCCGACGGCAATCGCCTGCTGTTCCCGCTGAATGGCGACCTGTTCCTGTACGATCTCGACGACGGGGCGACCCGCCAGCTCACCGATACGGGAGCCGGTGAGACCGACCCGAAATTCAGCTCGACGGGCCGCTACGTCTCCTTCGTTCGCGACCAGGACCTGTACGCCATCGATCTCGAGTCGTTCGAGGAGCTCCGCCTTACCCGCGACGGCGGTGGTCTCATCCGCAACGGCATGGCCGAGTTCATCGCGCAGGAAGAGATGGACCGCTACACCGGTTACTGGTGGGCGCCGGACGACTCGGCCGTTGCTTTTATACGCGTCGATGAAACCCCCGTGCAGGTTGCCGAGCGCTTCGAGATCTACGCGCAGGAGTTCAAGGTCTACGAGCAGCGCTACCCGGCGACGGGCACGCCGAACGTGGTCGTCAGGCTGGGCGTGATCGCGCCCGACGGCACCGGACTGCGCTGGATGGACACCGGCGAGGAGACCGATATCTACCTGCCGCGTGTGGACTGGTTCCCCGACGGCGAATTCCTCGCCGTGCAGCGGCAGGCGCGCAACCAGAAGACGCTCGACCTGCTGAAGGTAGACGCGCAGAGCGGCGAATCCCGGGTGCTGCTGACCGAGACCAGCGACACCTGGATCAACCTCCACAACGGACTCGCGTTTCTCGAGTCCCGGCCCGTGTTCATCTGGAGCTCCGAGCGCAGCGGGCATGCTCACCTGTATCTCTACAGCAACGGGGGCGAACTGATTCGCCGGCTGACTTCCGGCGACTGGGACGTGGCGGACGGCGCCCGCGCTCGCTCGGCGCTGCTGCATGTCGACGAGGGCCGCGGCAGGATTTTCGTCACCGGGACGCTCGACAGCCCGACGGAACGCAACATCTACGAAGTCGCGCTGGCGGGCGACACGAAACCGCGGCGCGTGAGCGAATTGCTGGGCTGGCACCAGGCGGACTTCGCGGACAACGGCGAGTGGTATGTCGACAGCTTCAGCAACGCGGTCACGCCGCCGCAACTAAGCCTGCACCGGGCGGACGGATCCCGCATCGCGTTCATCGAAGACAACCGTCTCGATGAGTCGCACCCCTATCACCCCTATCTCGCTTCCCGCCCATCGATCGAATTCGGCACGCTCGAAGCCGACGACGGCCAGGCGCTGCACTATCGCATGCTGAAACCCGCCGACTTCGATGCGGGCAGGCGCTATCCCGTCGTCGTGTACGTGTACGGCGGGCCGATGGGCCAGAACGTGACCAATGTGTGGGGCGTCGGCTTCAACGAGATCCTCGCCCGCCACGGCTTCATCGTCTTCACGGTCGACAACCGCGGCACCGGCTTCCGCGGTACGGCGTTCGACGCGCCGCTGTACCGCCGCATGGGCAAGGTCGAGGTCGCCGACCAGATAGTCGGCGTCGACTATCTGAAATCGCTGGACTTCGTCGACCCGGACCGCATCGGCATCTGGGGCTGGAGCTACGGCGGCTATATGACGCTGATGAGCCTGTTTACGCAGCCGGCGGTATTTGCCGCTGGCGTATCCGGGGCGCCTGTGACCGACTGGACGCTGTACGACACGCACTACACCGAGCGTTACCTGGGCACGCCGCAAGACAACCCGGACGGCTACAAGGCATCCGGCGTGTTTCCGTACGCAAAGGATCTGGCGGCGCCGTTGCTCCTGGTCCACGGCATGGCGGACGACAACGTGCTGTTTACCAACAGCACCAAGCTCATGAAGGCACTGCAGGACGACGGCCGGCCGTTCGACCTGATGACCTACCCCGGCAGCAAGCATGGGCTGACGCGGGTGCCGGTCACCGGGCAGCACGTTTACTCGCACATATTGCGGTTCTTCCGGCAACACCTGCAGTAACCGGGGTCAGTCAGCGGCTCGCGACAGCGCCCTCGCGAAGCGGCTCGCCGAGTTCGAATCGGTGCGGAAATACAGCGCCGGCTCGATCAGTTCCAGTTCCATCAGCAGAAACCGGCTGCCATTGTTGCGCACGAAGTCCGCCCGCACGTAAACCGGTTGCGGGTTCACGACGCCAAGAACCTGGCGCGCCGTCTCGACGAGCGCCGCAGGCGCCTTGACGCCAAGGATGTCCGCACCGTGTTCCTCCTGCGTGCGGAAGTCGCCCGGCTTCGGTTTCTTGAGGATGGCGTGACTGTATTCACCGCTGAAGAAGAACAGCGAGTATTCGCCTTCCGATTGCACGCTCTCGATGAACGGCTGCACGAAAAAGGGGCGCGCACAAAAAACGCGATCGAGTTGCCCGATGATGTCGTCCGACAACGGGCCGGCCAGCACGAAGACGTTGTCGGCGTTCGCGCCGACGACCGGCTTCAGGACGATCCGGCCGGTACCGTGCGCAGTAAAGCATGCAGACACCCGCCTCGCATCGAATTGCTCGAAGAACAGGCTGGGTACGATGGCCGCGCCCCGGATCTCGAGGTCGCGCAGGTAGGTCTTCTGCAGGTTCCAGTGCACGAGGCCGAGGCTGTTGACCAGGATAGCGGATGACGCCTCGATCGTCTCGAGCACGTCCAGGAATGCCTCGACGTCGTTCTGGTAGTCCCACGGCGTACAGATATAGACCAGATCGTAGTCGTTCCAGTCCGTGGCCCTCCGCCACGGCACCATCTCGACCTCCCACCCCAGCTCGGCCATGGGCTCGAAACTCAGCTCGGCATCGGAGACGAAGCCGCTGATATCGTCCATCGTCAGGTAAGCGCAGCGC
>JBFIHC010000023.1:0-34625 GCA_041601995.1 Woeseiaceae bacterium
CGGTCAGCGGCCGGCGGCCGGCGCGTTCTTGACGGCGACCGACTTGATTTGCGCGACCACCCGGTCGCCGGGCTCGAGCTGCAGCTGGGCGCGCGACCGCCGCGTAATCCGGGCCAGAATGTGTTCCGAGCCGACGGCCAGGTGCACGAGTACGCACGACTCACCGTCCTCGCGTATGGACCGGATGGATCCCGGCAGCGTATTGAGAACCGTCGAGGTACCCGGGTCTGCCCGGCACAGGCTCACGTCGTTTGCGCGTATCCGCAAACGCAGCGGCGTGCCGTCCTGATAGGCGCCCGGCACCCACATCTCGAGACCGTCGAAGGCGATTCGTGTGAGCCCGTCCGCCGCGTCATGGCCGATCGCCCTGGCCTGGATGATTGCGCCCGCCTCGTCGCCACCGAGCAGCGGCAGGTCGGCGCGCAACAGCACCTCGTGGATATCTCCGGCCGCGACGATGCTGCCGCGCTCCATCACGAGCAGGTAGTCGCAAAGCCGGATTACCTCCTCCACACTGTGACTGACGTAGATGACTGGAATCGAAAGCGCAGCATGCAGCCGGTCGAGGAACGGCAGGATCTCGTCGCGCCGCCCGCGATCGAGCGCCGCCAGCGGCTCGTCCATCAGCATCACGCGCGGCGACCGCAAGAGCGCGCGCGCGATCGCCGTACGCTGCGCTTCGCCGCCCGACAGGGTGTCGACTGGCCGGTCGAGCAGGTCGCGCAGACCGAGCAGTTCCACGGCCTCGTCGAATCCGGTATCACCGCGGCGGCCGCGACGCTGACCGTACTCGATGTTCCCCCGCACGTTCAGATGCGCGAACAGGCGCGGCTCCTGGAATACGTAACCGATCTCGCGTTCGTGGACGGGCCGCGACACCGTGTCGTCCTGCCAGACTTCGTCCGCGATGACGAGACGGCCCGAGGCCGCTTGTTCGAGCCCGGCGATGCAACGCAACAAAGCGGTCTTGCCCGCGCCGGATTCGCCGAATACGCCGGTGATGCCCCGCATCGGGATCTCGGCGTCCACATCCAGCGAAAAATCGCTGCGCCGCAGCCGGTAGCGCACCGAGATCTTCCTGCTCACCGGGACCGTTTCTCCAGCCTGCGGTTGGCGAGGAACATCGACAGCAGCACCGCGAACGCGAACGTTACGAGAATGATCGACATCTGGTGCGCACTCGCATAGTCGAGCGATTCGACGTGGTCGTAGATCGCGATCGACACCACGCGCGTCTCACCGGGTATATTCCCGCCGACCATCAGGACGACACCGAATTCGCCGAGCGTGTGGGCGAAGCTCAGCACCGTCGCGGTAAGGAAGCCGGGGGTGGAGAGCGGCACGGCGATCGTGAAAAACGCATCGAGTTTCGAGGCACCGAGGGTCCAGGCGGCTTCAACCTCCTGCGTGCCGAGGGCATCGAACGCGCTTTGCAGCGGCTGCACCGCGAACGGCAGACTGTAAAAGCAGGAAGCGATTACCAGGCCGGAAAACGAGAACGTCAGTGCTTCACCGGTGACCTCCACCCACCAGCGGCCGACAGCGCCATAGGGCCCGAGGACGATCAGCAGGTAAAAGCCCATTACCGTCGGTGGCAATACGATCGGCAGCGCCACGATGGCCTGGATCGCCGGTTTTAGCCGCGATCGCGTGCGCGAGAGCCACCAGGCGAGCGGCGTGCCCAGAACGATGAGGATCAGCGTCGTCAATGCGGCCAGCTGCACGGACAGCAGCAGGGGCCCCAGTGTCGATGCCATCACTCCTCTACCTCGGGCAAGCGGTATCCATGGCGCAGGATAATGGCACGTCCGGCATCATTCCGCAGGAATTCGATGAACGCCCTGGCGCCTTCCGAGACCGACCCCCGCCGCAACAGTATCGCCTGTTGCTCGACGGGATCGTGCTGGTTTTCCGGCAGGGGCCAGCTGCACGACGCCGGCGGCAACGACGGGGCCTGCAACTGCGAACGGGCGATGAAGGCGAGCCGCGCATTTCCGGAGGCAGCGAACTGCAGCGTCTGGGAGATATTCTCGCCGATCACCAGGCGTTCGCGCAGCGCATCCCAAAGCCCTGCCTGCCGAAGATACGACCTTGCCGCCGCGCCGTAGGGTGCCGTGTCGGGATTCGCGATAGCGATACGGCCACCGTCGCCGCTCCGCAGCGCCGCGCGACAGTCCTCGGCCTGACGCGACCACAGCACGAGCGTGCCGAATGCATACGTGAATCGCGTGCCGGTGACGCCGGCGCCCGATATTTCCAGGCGCCGCGGCCGGTCCGCATCCGCCGACAGCAGCACGTCGAACGGCGCGCCATTGACGATCTGGGCGTACAGCTTGCCCGTCGAGGCGGTCGTGATGCGGACCTCGTAATGCGATTCCTGCTCGAATTGCGCGGCGATCTCGCGCGCCGTGGCGCCGAAGTTGCTGGCGACGGCGACGGTGACGTATTCCTCCCCGACCGCAGCGACCGGTAACAGGAACGACGCGACGAGCAGGAATCGTGGTGCGATGGTATTACCCCGAACGGCTGGCCTTCAGCTTCTGACGGTAATCGTGAAGCAAGGGTTCAGTATATCCGTTCGGTTGTTCGCAGCCCTTGAACACCAGGTCGCAGGCAGCGCGGAACGCGATGCTGCCCTCGTAATTGTCGCTCATGCGGTTGTAGAGCGGGTCACCCGCATTCTGTTCGTCGACCACGGCCGCCATGCGCTCGAACGTTGCGCGCACCTGCTTCGCATCGGTCATGCCGTGCAGCAGCCAGTTGGCCATGTGCTGGCTGGAAATCCGCAGCGTCGCGCGGTCCTCCATCAGTCCGACGTCGTTGATATCGGGCACCTTCGAACAACCGACGCCCTGGTCGATCCAGCGCACGACGTATCCGAGTATGCCCTGGGCGTTGTTGTCGAGTTCTTTCTGGATCGTCTGCGCGTCCAGTGTCGCCGGATCGCAGAGCGGCGGAGACAGGATGTCGTCGAGACGTGCGAGGGGTCGTGCGGCAAGTTCGCGCTGGCGGGCCGCCACATCGACGAAGTGATAATGCATCGCGTGCAGCGTCGCGGCGGTCGGCGATGGCACCCAGGCGCAGTTGGCGCCCGCTTCCGGGTGAGCCTGCTTCGTGTCCATCATCTGCTGCATTTCATCGGGCTTCGGCCACATGCCTTTGCCGATCTGCGCCCGGCCGGGCAGCCCGCAGCGGATACCGATGTCGACATTCCAGTCCTCGTAGGCGTTGATCCAGGGCTCCTGCTTGATCGCCTCCTTCGGCTTCATCGGCCCGGCGCGCATGCTCGTGTGAATCTCGTCGCCGGTGCGATCGAGGAAACCCGTGTTGATAAAGACCAGCCGGTCTTTCACGGCACGAATGCACTCCATCAGGTTGACGGTCGTGCGCCGCTCTTCGTCCATCACACCGACCTTGAGCGTGTTGCGTTCCACGGCGTACAGGTCCTCGACACGAGAGAACAGCGTGTCGGTGAATCGTGCCTCCTCCGGGCCGTGCATCTTCGGCTTGACGATATAGACGCTGCCGTGGCGGCTGTTCCGCTGGCTGTCTTCCGCCTTGCGGTTTGCCAGTGCGCATCCCGTCGTGATGACGGCATCCATGATGCCCTCGAAAACCTCGTCGCCGTGACGGTCCAGCACCGTGCTGTTGGTCATCAGGTGGCCGACATTGCGCACGAGCATCAGGCTGCGGCCGGACAGCACGATGGGGTGGCCGTCAGCGCCGGTGTATTCGCGGTCTGCATTCAGGCGTCGCGTCATCGATTCGCCGCCCTTGGAAAATGTCGCGTCCAGCGTGCCCTGCATGAGCCCGAGCCAGTTGCGGTAGACGTTTACCTTGTCTTCCGCGTCGACCGCGGCTACCGAGTCTTCACAATCCTGGATCGTCGTGATTGCCGATTCCAGTACCACATCCGCAACATTGGCCGCAGCTTCACGCCCGATCGGGTGCTGCGGGTTCGTATGAATTTCGATATGCAGACCGTTGTGTGCAAACAGGTAGGTGACCGCATCGCCATCTCGCGCGCAGCCTCTGAAGCTGGCCGCATCGGCCAGCCCGACCGTCTTGCCCTCGACCACCGCCATGAACTCGTCGCCGGCGATGCCGTAATCGGACACGTCCGCGTGGCTGGCCCCGTCGAGCGGGATGGCCCGATCGAGAAAACCCTGCGCATAGCGGATGACGGCGCAGCCGCGGGTCGGGTTATAGGAACCGCCTCGCTCCCGGCCGTCGTCTTCGCCGATGACGTCGGTGCCGTAAAGCGCGTCGTAGAGGCTTCCCCAGCGCGCGTTCGCGGCGTTCAGGGCGAAGCGTGCGTTGCTGACCGGGACCACCAGCTGCGGTCCGGCGACCTCGGCAATTTCGGCATCGACGTTCGCGGTGCCGATAGTGAAGTCTTCACCGGCCTCCAGCAGATAGCCGATGGACTTCAGGAAGGCGACGTATTCTTCGCGATCGTAGTCGCTACCCGGATGGGCGAGATGCCAGTCGTCTATCTTCTGTTGCAGGTCGTCCCGGGTGTGCAGCAGCTCACGGTTGACCGGCGTCAACTCGTCGATCAACGCCTCGAACCCGTCCCAGAAGCCGGCCGGCTCGACGTCGATTGCGGGCAGGAGCTCTTTCTCGACAAAATCGAAAAAGGCCGTGTCGACTTTCAGACCACCGACTTCCCGCCGGCCTTTTTCACTGTTACTCATGACACCTGTCTTGTTATGCGACGAACTGCTCTTCCTCGGTGCTGCCTTCCAGGGCGGTCGTCGATGAAAGCCCGTGCATGATCGTATTCTGCACGGCGTCGAAGTAGCCGGCGCCGACGAAGGACTGGTGCTTGGCGGCGCGGAAACCGTGCTGCTCGTCGGCGAATTCGCGCTGCTGCAGCAGTGAATACGCGTACATGCCTTCGGCCTTGTAAGCGCGGCTGAGACGGAACATGCTCGAGTTCAGTGCATGCCAGCCTGCCAGCGTGATGAACTGGAATTTGTAACCCATCCTGGCCAATTCCTCGCGGAAGACCTTCATCGTGTCGTCGTCGAGGTTCGCCTGCCAGTTGAATGACGGCGAGCAGTTGTAGGCCAGCAGCTGGTCGGGGAATTTGGCATGAATAGCGTCGGCAAAGCGCTGCGCCTGCTCGAGGTCAGGCCGGGAGGTTTCGCACCAGATCAAGTCGGCATAGGGCGCATACGCAAGACCGCGCGCAATCGCCTGGTCGAGCCCCGCATTGGTACGGAAGAAGCCTTCGGGTGTGCGTTCGCCGGTGATGAACTCTCTGTCCCTTTCATCCGAATCCGACGTGATCAGGTTGGCCGCATCAGCATCGGTGCGGGCGATCAGCACCGTGGGAACGTCGTAAACGTCGGCTGCGAGACGGGCAGCGCACAGCTTGGCCACCGCCTCCTGGGTCGGCACCAGGACCTTGCCGCCCATATGGCCGCATTTCTTCGCCGACGACAGCTGGTCTTCGAAGTGAACGCCGGACGCGCCAGCGCGGATCATGTGCTTCATGAGCTCGAACGCGTTCAGGTTACCGCCGAAGCCGGCTTCGGCGTCGGCGACGATCGGTGCGAACCAGTCGATGCTGTCGTCCTCGTTGAGCGCGTGTATTTCGTCGGTGCGGATGAACGCGTTGTTGATTCGCTCTACCATCTTGGGCACAGAGTCGACCGGGTACAGGCTCTGGTCGGGGTACATTTCGCCGGCGCTGTTGCCGTCGCCGGCCACCTGCCATCCCGAGCAATAGATCGCCCGCAGGCCAGCCTGCACTTCCTGGATCGCCTGGTTGCCGGTGAGCGCACCGAGTGCGCAAAGCGGCTCGTCCTCGTGCACGTATTTCCAGAGCTTCTCGCTGCCGAGGCGCGCGAGCGTGTACTCGATGTGTACCGTGCCGCGAAGCTTGACGACGTCTTCAGCCGCGTAATCGCGCTTGACGCCCTTCCACCTCGGGCTTTTCGCCCACTCGCTCTCCAGCTTCTTGATCTGCTCTTGTCGATTCATGACGAAAACCCCGTGCCGTGTCCAGTCTTCAATGTGCGTGAAAGCATCGCTTCGAGGCGCTATAGTACGCGGGCGAATATTGAAATTTCACAGCAAAAATTTCACAGTGTCAATTTCACAAACACCTTATGTCGTCACCGCATAGCCTCCGGCGAAAATCGCATTTCCTGGGCACCAAGATGCGCATGCTCAGGAAGCGCAACAATCTTACGCTCGAAGATCTTTCGGTGCGGTGCGTGCAGATCGATCCCGAAGCCGGGCCCTCGGTTTCCTACCTGTCGATGATCGAAAACGGCAAGCGCGTGCCGTCGGAACGCCTTCTCGGGATCATCGCCGAGATCTTTCAGAAAGACGTTCACTGGTTCCTCGACGAGTCACTGGAAGCAACCGCGATCGATACCGCGCCCGAGGCGCCGATCGGCGGCATGCCGCTGGAACCGGGATTCCTGTTCTCGGAAAGCCTGCTGCAACTCGCAATTCCGGAACTCCTTAGCCAGACGGGTACGACCGGGCGGCAGTTCGCGCACCTGCTGATACGTGCACACCAGGAGACCAACCAGAACCGTTTCCCCGACATCGAGCGAGCGGCAGAGAGCATCGGCAACAAGCTGTTCCCGATGTCGCTCGAGACCGTCTTCGATATCGCGAAACACCTCGGTCTCGAAATCCACTGGTTCGACAAGCCCCCGGCCAATGATATCGGCGAAGACCTGCCGACCAAATCGCTGGTCCGCTCGTTCTATGACGCGCCGAACAAGGTTTACCTGAATCGCGAGCTGGAGAAAGCGCCGGCAAGACTGAAATTCGATCTCGCCAACCAGCTCGCGCACAAGGTGCTTCACGACGGCGACGGCGCGCGGATCCCGCAGATATCCGGCGGCAGAAATTCGACCCGACCGGTCGGCGGCGGCATGCAAAACGTCGACGCGCGCGACATCCTGCATGCGTGGCGCGATTTCGAGTGCAGCTATTTCGCGGCGGCGCTGCTCGCGCCAAAGACGCCGTTCCGGCAATTTCTCGCGCGCAACACCTACGAGATCAACTGCGGCGACAAGGTCGAGCTGACCACGACCCTGGTCATGCGACGCATGCCGAGCGTATCCCCCTACCCTCACTGGCACTATTTCGACGCCTACCCGCCGGGCAGTTTTCGCGCGGTCTACCGCGGCAACGGCATACCCCTGCCGTGGGGCAACATGTCGATGATTTCCGACCCGTGCCAGCATTGGGCGGTATTCCGCATGCTGCACAGTCGCTCGAACAAGCCCTCGTCCCAGATATCGGTACTGCGCGCGGGCGACGACAAGCGGCTGTACTGCTGCCAGTCGATCCGCAGCCGCGACGCCGCCGGTAACCGCCACGTCCTTTGTGCGGGTGTCGACCTGTCGCCCGCTCTCGAGTCCCAGGGCTTCGATCCGGCGGCCACGATCGACATGATCGAGTCCAGCTGCAACGCGAACGGCGGCTCCGGGCCGATACCGGCCGAGGCGCGACGGCAGCTCGGCAGCATTGGCCGCATCCTCAACATCGGCTGGATCGCCGACGGCGCGCAAAGGGAAGCCACCATCATCTGTCCGCGAAGCTCGGCCTGTCCGCGCGACAAGCATTGCCTCGGCAAGCGGCCGCGCACCATCAAGCCGCAGATCGACGAGATCCGCGAGTCGGTACTGTCGGGCTGATTTGCTGCAGGCCTTTTTCTGGACTTGTCCCGGGCTCATCCCGGTCCAGCGCCTGAACGCGGTTGCGAATATCGGCGCCGGATCGATGCCGCAGTCCGTGCACAGCGGGCACATGAATTTTCCGTGATGCCGGCGCAGTCCGGAAAACAGGCCGGCGATTCGGCGGGTCTCACGGCCCGTCTCTTTTCTAATCAAGCTCGTACGAGAGCACGCGATCGGTGACGCGCTGGCCCGATACCATGCCGCCCACTGTGAGCCACTGGCCTGCGAACGGAACGAGCCCGCGATGGTCCATGGTCGCCTCACCCTCGAACCCGAGCACTCGCCAGCGCTGCGTATCGATATCGAATAACAGCCCATCGCCTGCCGGTTCGGACGGCTGGCCGTTGTATCCGATGCCATTGTAATTGTAGGGATTCTCGCTGCCGCCGACGAACAGCACGCCGTTTGCAGCGGGCACTCCCGCCGCTGCCATGCGATAGCGCGGCAGCCCCGGATGATAATCGACAGCGCGCCAGTCGATACGCCGCCCGTCTTCGTTGTCGATGATGCCCATGTAACAGTCGGGCACCGCAGCGAAGTCGCGTGGCCGATCGCCGTGCACTGCAACCGCGACCCCGTCGCAGTAGACGATCGTATCGCCGACGATACCGCCGGCGTGCCCGAAGACGGCCGGCCCGGGTATCGGGGTGGCCTGCACCCAGGTGTCCTCGCGTGTGTCATAGCGCTGCACGAGGTTGACGTTGCCCAGGTCGTGCCAGCCGCTGACCAGGTAAACATAGCGATCGTCGAACGTCACGGCCACGGCATCGTCGACAGGCACGGGCATCGGCGCGCGTTCTTCGAACCTGCGCTTGCGCGGATCGAACGCATGCGTCCACGGCGTGGAAATCTCGGTTCCGTCCCCGGCAACCGTG
Source organism: Woeseiaceae bacterium (assembly GCA_041601995.1). GTDB lineage: Bacteria > Pseudomonadota > Gammaproteobacteria > Steroidobacterales > Woeseiaceae > UBA1847. Next base: position 8,588 of record JBFIHC010000023.1, read on the forward strand.
TAACCGCCGAAGACGTAGACAAGCCTGCCGGCCGCTGCGGCGACCGACGCCAGCCGCCCGGCTTCTCCGGGCACCGGATCGGCCTCGGACCATTGCCGCGCGCGGGAGTCGTAAATCCAGGTGGACGCCAGCGTGTCGGCATGCGTCTTGCCTTCGCCGAGCCCGTTGAAGCTGACGAGGTACTGCCTGCGGCCGGCTTTCACCGACGCGACCGCGTTATTGGTGACAGGCTTCGGCAGCGGCGCCGGACCGGCTTCCCGCGAGAGCGCCGCCGGTTCCCCGGCAAAGACCGCGGCAACCGCCGCCACCAGTACCGGCAGGACGAGGAAGCGCCGTCGAAAAGCGGCGTCAGGAACCGGCAAGCGGGTCGAATTCCGCATTCAGATCGCAGCTCTCGATGTAGTAGTCGAATAACTCATCGTCGCTGTCCGGCATCTCGAGGGTCACGGGCTCCCATCCCTTGACGGTCACCTGGAGAGTTCCGCCATCGCGCGCGGCAGTGAAGATCGACGCCGTGCTCGCGAAGTCGTGCGCCATGAACAATCGGCTGTTCGACATGGACACCCAGTTCTCGGTCACGATATCGCGGCCGTCAATCCGGTAACTCAGCTCCCGGTCGCGAGGACGCCGCACGCCTTCGCGCAAAGCCTTGCGCAGGTCCGCCGGCCGTACGGCCAGGATCACGTACATCCTGCCCTTCTCGCAGCGAAACGCGATGCCGGGTCGATCGCGATCGACGGTATGCAGCAGCAGGGTCTGCATCTCCCTGGTCACCGGTGTGCTGTAGGCCGACGTTGCATTCTTGGCACGCAGCTTCAGCTTCAGGTCGCTCATTTCCCAGGCGCCGTCCGCACCGGGCTCATCAGCAAGGGACACCCCGGGCGCCAGCACGACAAGCACGGCAAGCCTCAAACCGCGACGAGACCATCGATGAAGTCTGAACATTGACTCGATCATCGCTCTTCCACCGGATCGGCTGAGGGAGTCGAAACCTGACCAATATTGCCGGCCCAAGTCAAGCCGGCCCGGCATTACCCGTCCTCGAGGCGTCCGACACCGACCATCTGCAGTACGCGCTTCTCGTGCTACGGTTCCGTCGTCGCAGCACGCAACTTGAGCGGGAAGCCCATCCCGTAAGCCACGTTCGCGAGATGGACCGAGTTGCCGGCCGGCGACCCGTTCGTGTCGCGAACCGCCCCGAATAGATTATTCATTATTAAATTAGCTTAATCTAATTAATAGATTTCTAATTTATAGTTCGCTATAGTCATGCCTGGTCGGCGTCCTGCGCGGGGAACACAGTTGAAAAGCGATAACGACTGGGCAAACGAGCCATCATCGGCAGCACCGGAGGTCAACGAGATGCAGGCCCACGCGGCCGATGCAGCCAGCCTGATGCGGGCTTTCGGCAACGAGAGCCGCCTGATGATCCTGTGCACGCTCGCGGAAGGCGAGCGCTCGGTCGGCGAACTCAACGCGATCATCCCGCTGAGCCAGTCCGCGCTGTCGCAGCAGCTCGCGCGCCTTCGGCGCGAGGGGCTGGTCAGGACCCGACGCGAGTCGCAGGTCATCCACTACTCGCTCTGCGAAGGGCCGGCTAACCGCCTGATCACTGTGCTCCATGACATTTTCTGCGGGACGGGCGATACCGCTGCAAAAAAGGAACAGCATTGATGGATATCAAGTTCGGATTCGGCAAATACGTCGACCAGGATTTCGATGAGGCAATCGAGACGGTTACCGAGGAACTCGGCAGGGAAGGTTTCGGCGTGCTGACCGAAATCGACGTCCAGGCCACGCTCAAGAAGAAGCTGGGCGAGGACATGCGGCCTTACAGGATACTGGGTGCCTGCAATCCTCCGCTGGCGCACCAGGCGGTCACGGCGGTTCCCGAGATCGGCCTGCTGCTGCCCTGCAACGTGCTGGTCCGTGAAGACGACAACGGCAAGGTACACGTGAGTTTCATGGATCCGGGCAGCGTTCTCGGCCTCGTCGACAACCCGGACGTCGAGCCGCTCGCCGCACAGGTCAAGGAGAAGCTGGAGCGCGTACTCGCCGCCCTATGAGCGCGCCCGCGATCACTGCATTCTTCGACGAGGCGACGTTCACGGTGACCTACGTCGTCGCGGACCCCGGGTCGGCACACGCCGCGATCATCGATCCCGTGCTCGATTTCGATCCGGCGTCGGGGCGTACGTCGACGGACTCCGCCGACGAGGTCGCCGGTTTCGTCAGGGACAGCGGCCTCAGCGTGGACTGGATTCTCGAGACCCACGTCCACGCGGACCACCTTACGGCCGCGCCGTATCTCAAGGCAGAACTCGGCGGCAGGATTGCGATCGGCAGGAACGTCGCCGCGGTACAGCAGACCTTCAAAGGGGTGTTCAACATCGCGGACCTGGCCACGGACGGCAGCCAGTTCGACCACCTGTTCGACGACGGGGACGAATTCAAGGTAGGCAGCATTGCAGGTTCGATAATAGGCTCCCCCGGCCATACCCCCGCCTGCATCACCTATGTCGTCGGCGACGCTGCCTTCGTCGGCGACACTCTTTTCATGCCGGATTTCGGCACCGCGCGCACCGACTTCCCCGGTGGCGACGCGGGCACGCTGTACGACTCGATCCAGAAGATACTTTCCCTGCCCGGCGACACGCGCCTGTTCATGTGCCACGACTACCGGGCGCCGGGACGCGACGTATTCGCCTGGGAGACGTCGGTGGCCGAGCAGCGTGCATCCAATGTGCACGTCCGCGGGACGGTATCGCGGGACGAGTTCGTGGCCCTCCGCAAGGGCCGCGACGCGGAGCTCGGCGCACCGCAGCTGATCCTGCCCGCGATTCAGGTCAACGTGCGCGCGGGGCGACTCCCGGAGCCGGAGGCGAACGGTGTGAGCTACCTCAAGATTCCCCTGGACACCCTGTAGATCGGGTCCGCCGCACCCGGGTCGCGCCGTATGTTCGCATCCATCATGGCATGGCCTGGCGCCATCGCGATCGGCATCAGCCTCGGGTTGCTCGGATCGGGCGGTTCGGTGCTCACGGTGCCGGTGCTCGTCTACCTCGTCGGGCAGGACGAGAAAGTCGCGATCGCCGGCTCGTTGTTCATCGTCGGCAGCATCGCGCTGGCCGGCAGCCTGCAGTTCGTTCGCGCCGGCTTCATCAACTGGCGCAGCGTCGCGACCTTCGGCATTCCCGGCATGGCCGGCACCTATGCCGGCGCGGCTCTGGCGGCTTACGTCAGCGGACTGGCGCAACTCACGCTGTTCGCGGTTGTCATGCTGCTCGCCTCCCGCCTGATGTTGCGGCCGATCAGGCTTACGGATGCCGACCGCACCCCCCGTGCGCTATGGAAGATCGCGGGGGACGGCCTGGTCATCGGCGTCATCACGGGCCTCGTCGGTGTCGGCGGCGGCTTCCTGATCGTCCCGGCGCTCGTGCTCCTCGGCGGGCTGTCGATGCACCAGGCGGTCGCGACCAGTCTCGTTGTTATTGCGCTGAAGTCCTACAGCGGTTTCTACAAGTATATTGACGTCCTCGGCGCACAGGACCTGAGCCTGGACTGGCCGGTGCTGGGGTTGATCACGGTGCTCGGCATTGCCGGCAGCATAGTAGGTGGCCGCCTCGCACGGCGGGTGCACCAGGACAGGCTGAAACGCTGGTTCGGCTACTTCCTGATCGTGATGGGAATCTATATTCTTGCCCGATCGCTGCCCGGCGCGCTGGGCTACTCCCTGTGAGAACATACCCGCAATGCGATTCGCAAAACTTTCCGACAACTACTGCGTTGCAGCGCAGATCAGCCCGGCCGACGTCGAGCACTTTGCGAGCGAAGGATTCACGGCGATCGTGTGCAACCGACCCGACGGCGAGGACCCGGGGCAGCCCACCAGCGCCTCCATCCGCGAGGCTTGCGAACGGCACGGCGTCGACTTTCACATGATCCCGGTGCAGGGTGGCGCGGTCGCCCCGGAGACGCTGCAGCAGTTCCTCGAGGTGATGCAGAACGCGACGGGCCCCGTGCTCGGGTACTGCCGCAGCGCGACGCGCTCGGCGACACTCTGGCAGATCGCATCGCAGGCGCAGCCACGCGGCTGACAGGCCTTCCATATCGGCAGGCGAGCCTCCACAATGGTGCGCCCGAATGCGCTCAGTACCCACCATCGCCCTCTGCAAAGGACAACAACGATGAATCTTGGGATCACAGACCGTCTCGCACCGGTGCTCGAGGCCGTCAGGACCTTTATCCGCGAACATGTCGAACCCGTCGAAGAGGAGTTCCTGGCCGAAGTGGACAACGGCGATCGCTGGTCACTGAACGACCGCCAGCAGGCAATCCTCGAGAGCCTGAAGAGCGAAGCGCGCGAACAGGGGCTGTGGAACTTCTGGCTGACCGACAGCGAGCGCGGCCACGGGCTCAGCACCGTCGAATACGCCTACATCGCCGAAGAGACCGGCCGCTCGCACCTCGCGGCCGAGGCGTTCAATTGCAGCGCGCCCGATACCGGCAACATGGAAGTGCTGGAGCGCTTCGGCTCGGAGCAACAGAAGCGCGAATGGCTCGAGCCCTTGCTCGACGGCAGGATCCGTTCGGCCTACGCGATGACGGAACCCGACGTCGCGTCATCGGACGCCACCAACATCTCGACGACCGCCGTGCTGGAAAGCGGCCAGTGGGTCATCGACGGCGAGAAGACATACATATCGGGCGCAGGCGACCGCCGCTGCAAGATCCTGATCTGCATGGCGCTGACGAATCCCGATGCGGCGCGCCACCAGCAACACTCGCAGATCCTGGTGCCGATGGACACGCCGGGCGTGGAAATCGTGCGGCCGATGGGCGTGTTCGGGGACGATCACGCGCCGCATGGCCACATGCACCTGCGTTTTACCGACGTACGCGTACCGGAGGACAACGTGATCCTCGGCCCCGGTCGTGGATTCGAGATCGCGCAGGGCCGCCTCGGTCCCGGCCGGATTCACCACTGCATGCGCGCGATCGGCATGGCCGAAAGGGCGCTGCAACTCATGTGCGAGAGGTCGATATCGCGAACGGCTTTCGGCAAGCCGCTCGCCAAGCTCGGCGGCAACTACGATCGTATTGCCGAGGCTCGAATGAACATCGACATGGCACGGCTGCTGACGCTGCGCACCGCGTACGCAATCGATACCGCCGGCGTGCCGGAGGCCCAGGTCTGGATCTCCAAGATCAAGGCAGCGGTGCCGAAGATCGCGATCGACATCATTGACGATGCGATCCAGATGCACGGGGCGGCGGGTGTATCCCAGGATTTCCCGCTCGCCTTCATGTACGCGAACGCCCGCACACTGAGGCTCGCCGACGGACCTGACGAGGTGCACCGCATGGTCGTCGCGCGCAGTGAGCTGCGCCCCTACCTGAAGGCCCGGCAGGCCTGAGTGAAGACGTCGATCACAGCCAGGGACCTGCCGTCTCTGGCGGGAAGCGAGCTCGAACCCTCGGACTGGTTCGAGATCACCCAGGCGCAAGTCGACCAGTTTGCCGACGCCACCCACGACCACCAGTTTATTCACGTAAAGCCGCTGCGCGCGAAGTTCACGCCGTTCCGCGGAACCATCGCGCACGGCTTCCTGGTGCTCTCGATGATCAGTCATCTCGCACAGCAGAAAGCCGTTCGTCCGGTCGGGCTGAAGATGGCGCTGAACTACGGTTCGGACAAGGTCCGGTTCCTTACGCCGGTGCGCGTCGGCAAGCGCATACGTGCGCGGCAAAAAATCATCGACGTCACCGAAAAGAAACCCGGTCACTGGCTCGTAAAGACCGAGATTACGATCGATATCGAAAAAGAGGACAAGCCGGCACTCATCGCCGAGATGCTGGCGATGTACATCTTCTGAACAGGCAACGAGGAAACCCGACATGCGCGAAGCTGTAATTGTCTCCACTGCACGCACACCCATCGGAAAGGCGTACCGCGGCGCATTCAACAACACCGAGGCCGCGACGCTCGGCGGGCACGTCGTCCGGCATGCCGCCGAACGCGCAGGACTGGATCCGGCGGAGATCGAGGACGCGGTGATGGGCTGCGCCCTGCCGCAGGGTACCCAGGGCCACAATATCGCGCGCCAGACCGCGCTTGCCGGCGGCCTGCCCGTCACGACGGCGGGCATGACCGTCGACCGCCAGTGTTCCTCGGGCATGATGGCCATCGCCGTGGCAGCGAAAACCATCGTGGTCGACAAGGTCGACATCATGGTCGGCGGCGGACTGGAATCGATCAGCCTGGTGCAGAACGAGCACATGAACCTGTTTCGCGCGAAAGACCCGCGGCTGCTCGAGATGCACGAACACATCTATATGCCGATGATCGACACCGCCGAGGTCGTGGCGCGGCGTTACGGCGTCAGCCGCGAGGTCCAGGACGAATACGCGCTGCAGAGCCAGCAACGAACCGCGGCGGCGCAGGAAGCCGGCCGCTTCGACGACGAGATCGTGCCGCTGCCGTCCAATAAAGGCGTCATGAACAAGGAGACGGGCGAGATCAGCTTCGAGGACGTGGTGCTGGAGAAGGACGAAGGCAACCGGCCCTCGACCACGCTCGAAGGCCTGCAGGGCCTGCCGCCGGTCAGGGACAACGGCTCCATCACCGCCGGCAACGCCAGCCAGCTTTCGGACGGCGCATCGGCTGCCGTGGTCATGGAGGCAGGCGTCGCCGAGAAGCGCGGGCTCGAGCCGCTCGGCATCTATCGCGGCACGGCCGTCGCCGGCTGTGAGCCCGACGAAATGGGCATCGGCCCCGTGTTTGCCGTGCCGAAACTCCTCGAGCGGACGGGACTGAAAATGGACGACATCGACCTGTGGGAGCTGAACGAAGCATTCGCCGTACAGGTCGTCTACTGCCGCGACAAGCTCGGCATCCCGAACGAGCGCCTCAACGTGGACGGCGGCGCAATCTCCATCGGGCATCCCTATGGCATGTCGGGCGCCCGGATGGTGGGCCACGCCCTCATCGAGGGCAAACGCCGCGGCGCGAAATACGTGGTGTGCACGATGTGCATCGGCGGCGGACAGGGTGCTGCATCGCTGTTCGAGGTCGCCTGATGCGGGCACTGGTCTGCGAAAAGCACGGCTCCCCGGACGATCTCGCGTTGCGGGAACTCGACGACCCGGTCGCGGGCCCCGGCGAGATACTCGTGGACATCAAGGCGGCGGGGCTCAACTTCCCCGACGTGCTCGTGATCGGCGGGCAGTACCAGGTGAAGACGCCACCGCCGTTCATCCCGGGACACGAAGCCGCCGGAACCGTTGCCGGCCGCGGTGAAGGCGCAGGCCGATTCAACGTGGGCGACAAGGTCATCATCACGCCCGCGACCGGCGCATTCGCGCAACGCTGCGCGGTCCCCGAACAGCTCGCGATGCCGGTGCCGGACGGACTGGATTTCGGCCAGGCTGCCGGGTTCACGATCACGTACAGCACCAGCTATCACGCACTCCGCCAGCGTGCGGGGCTAAAGGAGAGCGACACGGTCCTCGTCCTCGGCGCAGCGGGCGGCGTCGGCATTACGGCCGTCGAAATCGCCAAGGCGCTTGGCGCACGCGTGATCGCCGCGGCGAGCACTGCCGGGAAACTCGAGTTCGCGAAATCCGCGGGCGCCGATGAGACCGTCAACTACGCCGACACGTCGATCAAGGACGCCGTCCGGGAGATCACGGCGGGCAGGGGTGCCGACGTGATTTACGACCCGGTGGGCGGTGACACGGGCGAGCAGGCCCTGCGTTGCATTGCGCGCGGCGGGCGTTACCTCGTGATCGGTTTCGCCAGCGGCGCAATCCCGAGTTTCCCGGCGAACCTGCTGCTGCTCAAGGAGGCCAGCGCCGTGGGCGTGTGGTGGGGTCCGTGGGCAATGCGCAATCCGGAACGCCAGGCGAAGAACCTGCAGGCGATGGCGGACATGATCGGCAAAGGGCTGCTGCGCCCGAGGGTCACCGGGTCGTATTCGCTCGACCAGTTCAGCGAGGCCTTTCGCGCGATCACGACCCGCCGGGTTCGCGGCAAGGTCGTGTTCCGGATGGACTAGCGGCGCTTAACCGAGCGTTGCGCCGCCGTCCATGACGAGCGTCGTGCCGGTAGTGTAGGCCGCCTCGTCGGATACCAGGTAAAGCACGCCGGCCACCATGTCCCCGGGCTGTCCCGCCCGCGCTACCGGCAGCCGCTTCAGCCACTTCTGCACCCCCGGATCGGCGGTGAGCGCCTCGGCGAATTTCGTTTCCACGACACCGGGCAGGATCGCGTTGGCCCGGATTCCGCTCTGGCCGTATTCGCGCGCGAACGCCCGGGTGATGCTGATCAGCCCGGCCTTGGTCATCGAGTAGACGGCCTGCCCGGGCATCGACATTAACGCCGCGATCGACGCGACGTTGACGATGGCGCCGCCGCCGGACTCCGCCATCAGCGGCACGGCGTGGCTCATGAAGTAGTACGGCCCTTTCAAATTGACGTCCACGGTCTTGTCGAACGCGTCGGGCGGCAGGTCCTTCGCCGGCCCGTAGTAGGGATTGGCCGCCGCGTTATTGATAAGGATGTCCAGGCGGCCACACTCGCGCTTTATGAAGTCCATCAGCGCAGCGATCTGCCCGAGATCGCCGGCATTGCAGGCCTGTGCGAGGGCGTCGCCGCCCGCTGCCTCGATCGCGCTGGCGACGGCCTGCACGCTCTCGATCTTGCGGCTGCTGCATACGACTTTTGCGCCGCAAGCGGCGAGGCCGTGCGCGATCGCTTCGCCAATACCTCTCGACGCACCGTTGACGAGTGCGACCTTCCCGGTCAGGTCCGTTTTCATTCTTTCTCTCCAGTCAGTTTGCGCCGGAAACGCTGCATGCCGGCGATCCAGCGATCGTGATCCGCGGCCTTGCGTTGAAAATAGGTCCGAACCTGCGGGTGCGGCAGCACGAGAAACCGGCCTTCGCGGATGCCCGCCACGATGTCATCGGCGACCTGGCTGGGCGACAGGATGCCGTCGATGTCGTTGCCGCCGAAACCGCCGCCGAGCGCTTGCGAATCGTCGTCGATACCGATCATCCGCGTCGCGACCGCCTGCGGGCAGACCACCGAGACCTTTATGCCCTGCTCGCCGTGCGTAATCGCGAGCGACTCGGCAAAGGCGACCGCCGCGTGCTTGGTCGCTGAATATGCCGCGTCGCCGATCTGGCTCAGGAGCCCCGCTGCGGACGCGACATTGACGAGATAGCCGCCGCCGCGCTCGATCATTCGAGGCAGCAGGGCGCGCGCGGCATAAACGTGCGCCATCACGTTGATGTTCCAGCAGGCTTCCCAGCGATCCTCCGCGGGAATAAGACCGCCTCGCCGCGATGCCGCGCTGCCATCTGCGTCGCCGAAGCCGACACCCGCGTTGGATACGAACAGGTCGATCGCCCCGATATCGCGTTCCACGGTATCGACCAGCGCCTCCACGGCGGCTTCGTTGCCGACATCGAGTATCTGCGCGATGCCGCCGATTTCCGCGGCGACGCTTTTGGCCGCATCCGGCTCGAGGTCGGCAACGACCACCGTTGCGCCGTCAATGGCCAGGCGCCTGCAGAGCGCGCGGCCAATCCCGTGGCCGCCACCGGTAACGACGGCAATACTGATTTCCGTGGTCATTCGTTTCTCGCTGCCGCGGTAGGCAGGTTCCGCAATTGCGCAGGCCCGGAGGCGAGTAACATACTGTACGCAAAGGAGGTGGTCCAATGCTGCGCTTGCTGATGATCCTGTTTCTCGCCGCATTCAGTATCGCGTGCAAACAGGCGGACCCGGGCTCGTCCCCGGCGGGCAGCGTTGATGATCAGGCCAGGCCTGTGCATGTAACGCCGAGCATCGCCTACGAGCATGCGTGCGCCGACTGCCATGAGACCGGCAAGAACGGCGCGCCGCGCACCGGCGACGCGGAATCGTGGGCGGGCCGTTCGGCCCTGTGGGAAGCGGTTCTCTTCGAGCACGCACAAAAAGGCTATTTCAAAATGCCGGCACACGGCCTCGACGGGCGTTTCTCGGACCAGGAAGTGGCCGCCGCCGCCGAGTACATGCTCGAGATTACGCACCCGGACCAGCCTCGCGACTAGCGCGATCGCGGTTCTGCAGGAGCGGTTCTCGAACGGCGACAGGTCGCGGGCCCAGGCCCGCTCGTGTACGCGTGCGATTGGTCACTTATCCATCGCACCGATCACCGTTCCGTCGAGGTGCCTTATTGCCTGATCGATGTATTTCGGTTCCGGTAAGCGCCGGCGCCGCGTCTGCACGGAAATGAGCTCCGCTCCTTCGAACCCGGCCTTTCGGTACTCTTCGTACACGCCCCTGACTTCACGTTCCCTGGGATCGGAGCAAGCCCTGATAAATACGTGGCGATTGCCCCGCATCAGGTCGATTTTCTCGGGTGTCCTGTCACCCCAGGCGAGCGCGCCGCATATGTAGATGCCTCCCTTGAACGTGGCGGGGTCCGTCGCCTGGACCAGGTTAGCGACCTTGCCACCGTCGCCGAAGCCAGCAATGTAAATGCGTTGCTCATCGAGCGTATAGTCGACGTCGATGACTCTCGGTGCGAGGATCGCCTTGATAATGCGCTCCTGTACCGGCGCAGACCCTCCCGCCCGGCCCGGGCTGATCCAGATGAGGTTGCGGGCATCCATTACCGGCGCCCATTCATCGGGAATCCCTCCCCAGTCGATCGACGAAATGAATACCAATACGCCGGGCGGCCGGCCGGGATCATAGCCCCACGGCACGAACGCTTGCCACTCGAATTCTTCACTGGCCAGGAGGATATGATTGAGGCTATCGGCAGCTTCCGCACCAAGCAACTCTGCGGTGGTCATTTCGAGTTTGACGAAGCCGGTCCGTGGCCGCGACGCGTCGAGTTCTTCGATGAGGCCGTCCGCTTCCCCCTGAAGCAAGCCCATGGCAGCGAGAATCGCCAGGACGAGGTGCATCGTCATCGCTCAGATCACAGCTTGTCGATCATCGAATAGTACATCATCCCCAGCACCATGCCCGGGTAGCGCAACAGCGTCCCGCCGGGGAACGTATGGATCGGTATTTCGGCCATGGCATCGAAGCGTTCGGGCGACCCGGCGATCGCTTCTGCGATGACCTTGCCCGCGAAGCAGGCGGTCGAAATACCGTGGCCGGAATAGCCCTGCGCGAAATACACGTTCGGCTTCAGGCGCCCGAAATGCGGCATGCGGTTCACCGTTACGGACAGCGTACCGCCCCAGTCATAGTCGATCGCGGCGTCCGCGAGCTGCGGGAAGATACGCAGCATGTAGGGCCGGACGAAACGTGCGATGTCACGCGGAAAACCGGGGCGATAGTTCTCGCCGCCGCCGAACAAAAGCCGGTGATCATCGGAAACCCGGAAATAGTTGACGACGAAGCGCGTGTCGTGCACGCCGAAGCGGCCGCTGATCAGTTCCCTGCAGCGTTCTTCGCCCAAGGGCTCGGTGGCAATCATGAAGTTGTTGATCGGCATGATCTTGCCGGCGACCCGTCTCTCCAGCTTGCCGAGGTAACCATTGCAGGCCAGCACCACGAACGACGCCTTCACACTCCCGTCCGGAGTCGTCACCTCGGCCGGATCGGAGTGCGTATAGCGCGATACCCTGCTGTTCTCGTAGATCCGGACACCGGCGTCGCTCGCCGCACGCGCCAGCCCGAGCACGTAGTTCAGCGGGTGCAGGACCAGCGCCTCGGCATCCCAGAGCCCGCCTAGAAACGTGGGCGTCGCGACCATGTTCCGGGCTTCGGATGCGTCCAGTGCGCGGCAGTGCGGGTAACCGTAACGTTCGGCGAGGGCGTCGGCGAGCTCATGCGGCCAGTCGCAATAGCCTCGCTTGTGAACACCGACCAGCTGGCCTTTCTGCAGGTCGCACTGAATATCGTGCTGCGTCACGCGGCTGCGAATTTCTTCCTTGGCGGCCTCCGCGAAACGCCACAGCTCCCGTGAACGCTCGAGGCCGTACAAATGCTCCATCTCGAGCACGTCCTTGCGCTGACCGCTGCCGATCAGCCCCCCGCAGCGGCCGGACGCGCCGAAGCCCACACGCTCCGCCTCGAGCAGCACGACGTCGAGACCTTTTTCTGCAAGATTCAGCGCCGCCGATACGCCGGTGAAGCCGCCGCCGATCACGCACACGTCGGCCCGCTCGGCAGCCGTGAGCCGTGGCCGCTCGACCATCTCCCTCGCGGTGGCCACGTAATAGCTGGCTGGGTGATTGTCGGTGCGCTGCATGACAGTCGTCACTCGGTTCAGGATGAAGCGCAAGCTTCGGCCAGCGCAGCGGCGAGGTCAATGACGATATTCCGAAGTGCTGACTGCTATAGTGGGGCAGGTCGCCATCGGAAAGTTTCAAGGGGGTTGCTCCGATGAATCGCAGAAAGACGATCAGGAAATACTCGCGCCGTGCGGTAACGAAACAGCTGGGATCGATTGCGGGTGGTGCCGCATTGTTCGGGCCCGCAGTTGCAAGCGCGCTGGTGAAAACGCCTGCACAGACGGAAGGCCCGTTTTACCCGCCCGCGCCACACGCCGAGACCGATGTCGACCTGACGTTGCTCGAGGGCCGCACCGACAGGGCGGCCGGCGATACGATACTCGTGCGCGGCCGCGTTACCGACCTGGACGGCAAACCGCTGGCCGACGCGCGGGTCGACATCTGGCAGACCAACCACTGGGGCCGTTATGCGCACCCCGACGACCGGAACCCGGCGCCGCTGGACCCCAATTTCCAGGGCATCGGTATCACGCATACCGATGCCGACGGCTATTACGGCTTTCGCACGATCAGGCCCGCGCCCTACCCGCTCTCTGCCATGGGCGATTCCGGCATGCGACCGCGGCACATTCACTTCAAGATCGCGCACGAAACTGCCGGCAAGGTCACGACGCAGATGTATTTCGAGGGTGACCCGCTGCTCGAGGACGACATCGTCATGCGCGGCACGCCAGCGGAACTGCGCCACCTGCTGATCACATCCGCCGTCGAGGACATCGAAACCGGGCTGCCGCTGCATCGCTTCGATATTGCCCTGGGCTGACGCTATCATCACGGCTCTATGGTCATGAAACCGACCGCGGCGAAGACCGCAGAGCTGCAGTCACTCCTGCGAAAGGGCTTTCAGGCGCTGACCCGGGGACAGGTCCACCAGGCGGGTGACTTCTGCCGGCGGGTTCTCGGCATGCAGCCGGACCTCGTGGAGGGTCACTTTCTCGTCGGCCTGGTGGCGCTCGAGATGCGCGACCGCCGCACCGCGCTCAGCGCGTTTGGCTCGGTAACCCGTTTGCAGCCCGATCACGCGGCCGCGTGGGCGCAACTCGCCAAGCTGTTTATCGGCGACGGCCAGCTGAATCGCGCCGACGCCGCCCTGGAGGAAGTCGCTCGCGCGAAATCCGACGATCCGATGGTCTGCGACCTCGTCGGCACCATCTACACCCGCATGGGCGAGCACGGCGCAGCAAGAAACTGGTACCGGAAAGCTATTGCGGAAAGACCCGAACACCCGCCCTATCTGCTCAATTACGCCAACAACCTCGTCTATCACGGGGAGACCGACGGCGCGGAAGAAGTGCTTCGAAAGATCATCGCACTCGACGAGAACAATCCTCAGGCGCACTGGGTGCTCGCGAGTTCGCGCAAGGCTTCAGACAGCGACCATGTCGAGCAGATGCGCACGCTGCTCGCGTCGCACCCACAGCACCCGCGGCTCGAGGCCTTCTATCACTATGCGATCGGCAAGGAGCTCGAAGACCTGCAGCAGTGGGACGAAGCGTTCGAGGCATTCCGTAAAGGCGCCGGCGTGCGTCGCCAGACCGTCGAATACGACGAGGCCGCCGAGATCGAGATGTTCGAGTTCCTGGAGCAACGGTTCACGGCAGACTGGGTGGATGACGGATCGACAGGGCACGCATCGGACGCACCGATTTTCGTGCTCGGCCAGCCGCGCACCGGCACGACGCTGATCGAACGCATCATCACAAGCCACTCGCAGGTGCATTCTGCCGGCGAGCTGCAGCAGTTCGGCATGGCGGTCCGGCGCCTGAGCGAACATACCGACCCCAGGCGCTTCTCGAAAGAACTGTTCGAGTCTGCACTCGCGCTCGATTGCGCCAAGGTCGGCGCCGTCTACATGGAATCAACCCGCCGGGTACAGGGCGATACACCCCGCTTCGTCGACAAGCTGCCGCAGAACTACTTCTATATCCCGATGATCCTGAAGGCGCTGCCAAACGCCAGGATCGTCCACCTGATGCGCGAGCCGATGGACGCCTGCTTCGCGAGCTACAAGCAGCTGTTCGCCGACGCTTACCTGCACTCCTACGATCTCGAGGAGATGGCGCGGCACCACTGCCGCTATCGCAGGCTGATGGACGTGTGGCGTGAGCGCTTTCCCGGCCGTTTCCTGGACATCTCCTATGAAAAAACGGTTTCCGACCTCGGCCCCAATGCGCGCCGCCTGATCGATTTCCTCGGCCTGCCCTGGGAAGACGCGTGCCTGCGCTTCCACGAACAGAAACAGGCCGTGTCGACGGCCAGCGCGGTGCAGGTGCGCGAACCCGCCCATACCCGGTCGATAGGGCGTTGGCGGAAATACGAGCACCAGCTGCAGCCGATGAGAAAGATTCTCGAACAACAGGGCCTCGAAATCGACCATTCTGCGGCTTGAATTTTCGTTAGGGTATCAAGCCAATATTTGCTAAATTTGTTGCAACATCAATCCGCATCCGGCGCCGCTCAACCGGAGGCATCCAGGGGGAGTTATGAAGCGCAGCACCACGAAGCATTTCAGTGTTTACCCACGGCGCTCGGCAGTCGCCACGGCGGTCTCGGCCGCACTGCTTGCGACCAGCCTTCCCGCGCACTCGCAACAGGTCGAAGAGATCATCGTAACCGCGACCAAGCGTGAAGAAACGCTGCAGGAAGTCCCGCTGGCGATCACCGCCTTGACGGGCGACTTCACGGAACGCGTAAACCTGGACGACGTCAAGGACCTCATCTCTTTCACCCCGGGCATCACCGGCAACAGCCAGGATAGTTTCATCGACGCCGTGAGCATCCGCGGCGTGCGAACACAGGACTTCGGTGTCGGCGGCGATCCGTCGGCCGCTATTTTCAAGAACGAGCTTTACGAGGGGCGCAACGGATCGGCGGTTACCAGCCTCTACGACATCGACCGCTCCGAGGTGCTGCGCGGTCCGCAGGGCTTCCTGTTCGGACGCAACTCCATCGGCGGCGCGATCAGCGTGCACACCCGCAAGGCAGACATCGACGGCGGTTACTCCGGATACGTCGACGTGGACGCCGGCGAGCGTGGCCGCTTCACGGTCGAGGGCGCCTTCAACATCCCGGTGTCCGATTCCTTCGCGATGCG
This sequence comes from Woeseiaceae bacterium, assembly GCA_041601995.1. Lineage (GTDB taxonomy): Bacteria > Pseudomonadota > Gammaproteobacteria > Steroidobacterales > Woeseiaceae > UBA1847. Next base: position 23,985 of record JBFIHC010000023.1, read on the forward strand.
CCTGGCGGGCTATCACTCGCAGGAAGACGGCTTCGTCTACAACGTCGCTTCCAACACCGACCTGATCGAGCACGACAAGCAGGGCGTTCGCTGGTCGACCGCGTTCGAGACGAACAAGCTGGCGATCAACACCTGGGTCGAGTACGAGACCCGCGAACAGTCTGGCTCGGTGTACCGTGCCGTTACGCAAGGCGATTACTGGGACACGCTTGTCGGCGTATTCGGCGACGGGATCACCCCCGCCGGTGGCGAACGCGACGCCGACTCCGACCAGTCGCTGGGTGACAACGACGATGCGGACATCCTGACGCTCGGCGCACGTATCGACTACGACATGGACGCCTTCACATTCACGTCCATCACCGGGTACAAGGACCACGACTTCTTCTACACCGAGGACTACGACGGGACGCCGCTCAACATCAACAATTACCAGCAGGACCAGACGGGCGACTACTTCCAGCAGGAGTTCCGCCTCGTTTCCAATAACGACGGCCCCCTGTCCTGGTACGCCGGCGCGTCCTTCTACAAGGAAGAGATCGACACCCTGTTCACCAACTCCGGGGCGGAAGACAATTTCTGTAATTACTACGGCAACTACTACTTCCCGGGTGCCGGCATCACCGATTGCGCGTCCTACTACGACTACTACAATTCCTACTACGGCTATCCGCTGTACCCGTGGGAACCGAGCCCCGACGGGCTGCTGACCGAGCCAGGCCGGGTAATCGGCGAGTACACGGGGTGGGCAGCCTACCTCGACCTGACGTACGCGCTCACGGATAACTTCGACGTGAGCTTCGGCGTGCGCTACACGGATGACGAAAAGGATTTCAGCATCAACGTGCCCAACCCCGAGAGCAACCTCGGGCCATACTGGGCCTATCTCTTCAGTACGGACGGCGCGATCAACTCGTCGAACAGCTGGTCGGATACCCAGATGCGCGTGGTGGCACGCTATAGCGTGGATGACAACCACCTTGTTTACGCGAGTTACACGGAGGGCTTCAAGTCCGGCGGCTTCGGCAGCTTTTCACTCGTCGATGCCAACGGCGACCAGGTCGGCTGCTGCGAGGCCGACCTGAGCGAAGCCGATGGCTACCGGTCCAGGCAGTTCGAGCCCGAGAGCGTCGATTCCTACGAATTCGGCTACAACGGCAGCTTCGCGGACGGCAGGGCCGATGTCCGCCTGACAGGGTTCTTCTACGACTACCAGGATCTGCAAATCAGTTTCTTCGACACCGACTCCGGTGCGAACACCGTCGAGAACGTGGGCCAGGTCGACGGCACCGGTCTCGAAGGTTCGCTGACGGCGGCGTTCAGCGAGAACTGGGACCTTTATCTCGCGGCCAGCTGGCTCGACACCGAGGCGAGCGGCGTACAGCGGGTCTGTGACGGCGAAACCGTTGACGCGTGCGAGGGCCGCCCGCTGTTCTGGGCGCCCGAATGGGCTGGCGCCGCCGTGCTGACCGGCCGCTACCCGCTGGGCGGCGGCGAGATCAGCGGCAGCCTGGAGGCCTTCTGGGAAGGCGAACGCGGCGGCGGCTGGGGCGCTTTCCCTGAAACGACGATCGATGCCAACACGCAGGTGGCGCTGCGCATCGATTACGTATCCGACGGCAACTGGCGGGCGGGCGTCTACGTCGAGAACCTGACCGACGAGTTCACCTACGACGGCCAGAACAACAACGGCGGCATCCTGCCTTCGCACTTCTTCGGCCACAGGATGCCGCGGACCGTCGGCGTGCGCTTCCGCTACGGCTGGGAATAGATACGGCGGATTGCAGGAGCGGTTCTGGAATCGCGATCGGTTCCGCGGGCCCAGGCGTTGCGGCGAATACCTGTTGACAGCGTTCCGGACTAGACGAGTTCCGGCGGAGTGAGGCCGCGACGCGTCGGGAACCAGAATGGCTTGTCGACGACTTCCGCCCGCGCCATCACCCGCGACCAGTGCATCTCCCGCTGGTAGAAGATCTCCACCCACAGCTGCGAGCCGGGAGCGCCGTGCGGCATCCTGACCGTGCCGAGCGCAATGTTTTGCTTGCACACGGGCGACCATGCGGCCGACGTCACGAAGCCGATGTTCCTGCGCCCCTTCGCATCGGCGAATATATAGGCGTGATTCGCGGGCTTGTTGCCTTCGATGTCGAGCTTCACCAGGCGCCAGCTCGAGCCGCTGCGGTTCTCCTCCGCCAGCGCGCGGCGGCCGTTGAAATTGGGTTTCTTGAAGTCAACCAGCCAGTCGAGGCCGAGTTCCAGCGGCGAACGGGTCCGGCCGGTTCGAACGGTCGCGTGCGCCGGCAGGAAATCGATGTACGCCATGATGTAGCCGGCTTCGATGCGGGCCAGCTCGAGCGCGTCCGTCCCAATTGCACGGATGCCGCTGATTTCGCCGGCAGCAAACAGCCGGTCCCAGATCTGCCCGGCGCTTTCCGGGTCCATCCACAATTCGTAACCGAGGTCCCCCGTGAAGCCGGTCCGGGAGATCATCAGCGCGCATCCCTCGAACTCGACGTGCATCAAGCCGAACGGCTTGAGTTCACCGAGGCCCTCGATGCCCATCCGCTTCAGGATCGCGAACGACGTTGGCCCCTGCACGGCCAGCGCCGCCACGTCCGCGGTCTCGTCCGTAATGGTCACGTCGAGGCCTAGCGCCGCGTCCATCAGCCAGGCGCAGTGGCGTTCCTGCGAGCACAGCCGGTACTCGCCGTCTTGCAGGTGGAAGATCGTGCCGTCGTCGATCACCTGCCCCGCGTCGTTGCACCAGACCGCGTAAGCCACCCGGCCGGGCCTGATCTTGGTCATATCCCGCGTGACCAGGCGATCGATGTAGACCAGCGCGTCCGGTCCGGCGATCCGGTATTTGGTCATCGGCGTCAGGTCGAACACGCCGGTCGAATTGCGGATCGCGAAGTACTCGGTGTCGGCGCAGTACAGGGCGTCGGGTACGGTGTAGCCTTTCCAGGTGTGCCACGCGTTCAGCCTGTCGAGCGCCACCATGCGCGGGTAGAACGGCGTGTGCAGCCGGCCCTGCGGGACTTCTCTAGCGCTCACGCCGACTGCTCCTTGAGTATGAACATCGCGGCATTGCGGCCGGCGGCGCCGCTGATGCCGCCACCCGGATGCGCGCCCGCGCCGCAGAGATACAGCCCGTCGAGCGGCATCCGGTACTGCGCCGCCCCGCAGACGGGCCGCACGAACATGAACTGGTCGAGCGCAAGTTCGCCGTGGTGCCAGTGACCGCCGGTGATATGGAATTCGCGCTCGATGTCCACCGGCGTAAGCAGTTCGGTCGCGGTGACGCAGGATTCGAGATCCGGGGCGTATCGACCCATGGTCTCGATACAGGCCCTGGTGAACGCCTCCCTGGCGGCATCCGTCCAGCCGCCCGCGAGCGCGTAGGGCGCGTACTGCACGATGCAGGACATGACGTGCTTGCCGCCCGGCGCCAGCGCGGGATCGCGGACACTCGGGAACGTTATCTCCATGACGGGCTGCGGCGACGACTCGCCGTACTTGGCCGGGTTGAAGGCGCGCTCGACATAGTGTTCGTCGGGGGCGACGACGAGGCGGTCCCCGTACTCGGCCTTCGCGAGTCCGGCAAACGCCGGCAGGCGCTCGAGCGCCAGGTGCAGTTTCGCCGCGTTGCCCCGCATGCGGATGTTGTTGATTCTTCGCGTAAACCCCGTCTCCACGTGACGCGTGCCGACGAGCTCCATGATCGTGCGCTTCGGGTCCGCGTTCGACACGACGGTCATGCTTTCGAAGCGCTCGCCACTGTTTGTCTCGACCCCTGCAACCCGCCCGTTCTCGACGATGATGCGCTTCACCGGCATGCCGGTGCGGATCGTTACGCCCGCGCCTCGCGCGGCCTGTGCGAGCTCCTCCGCGAGCGAACCCATGCCGCCCTGCGGTGCGGACAGCCGGCCGTGCCCCGCCGCGAGGCGGTACAGGTAGGTCATGATCGTATTCGGCGAGCGCGGCCCAAGGTGCGTGCCGAGTACCGCATCGAGGCTCAGCGCCCCGCGCAGCAGCGGGTTCTCGAAGCGCTCGGTGACCTCGTCGTGGATATTGATCCCGATCAGCCGCAGGAATGTGCGCATTTCGTCGCGGCCGAGTCGCCGCAGATCGAATCCGAGGCGTGCCAGTTTCGCGAGGTCGCTGTAATGCCGGGTGCCGAGCCGCGGCGGCGCCGAATTGAGGTGGGTGTTCAGCAGGTTCGCGAAGCGCGCCATCTGCCCGTGGAACTGCCGATACGAGCGGACATCGGCATTCGCGACGCCGCTAACCGCATCGCCCGCGTAGCGCACATGCTGTCGGTCCGGTGACAGCGCAACGGTTTGCATCGCACCGCCCGCCAGTCTGAGAGACAGCCCGAGTTCCTTGCGCACTTTGGGCTGCAGCTGGTAGAGCAAGTGTGCGCAGGCCGATACCGCATAGCCGTCCGCAAACTCGCGCGTGATTGCCGCGCCACCGACCCGTTCGTTCGCTTCGAGCACCAGCACTTTTTTGCCTGCTTTTGCGAGCAGTGCCGAGCAGACCAGCCCGTTGTGGCCTGCGCCAACCACGATCGCGTCGTAACCGTCAGTCATCGCCGAAGTTCTCCGGCACGGTATTGGGCCGTTTCAGGTCCGCGAGGATCTCGCGGGCGGCGTTGGCGCCTGGCGCCGCCATGACGCCGCCGCCCGGGTGGGTGCTCGAGCCGCACAGGTACAACCCGGCGACCGGCGCGCGGTACTGCGCATAGCCCGGCACGGGACGGTTGAACAGCAACTGGTCCATCGTCAGCTCGCCGTGGAAGATGTTGCCCTCGGTGATGCCGATCTCTGCCTCTATGTCGGCAGGTGTGCGGACCTCGTAGTGCACGATGAGGTCCTTGAAGTCGGGGCTGTAATTGGCGATCTGGTCGATGACCGTCTGTGCGAAAGCCTCTCGCTCGGGGTCCGTCCAGTCGCGTCCCTCGAGCTTGTGCGGGCAGTACTGGATGAAACAACTCATGAAATGCTTGCCCGGCGGCGCCATGGTCGGATCCACCGTCGTCGGCATGACCATGTCGATGTAGGGGTCCCTGGACCAGGTGCCGGCTTTCCAGTCGTCGTAGGCGCGCTCCATGCGCTCCATGGAATCGATGAAATGCATGTCGCTGATCATTAGGCTGTTACCCGCTGGCAGGGCCGGGAAAGTAGGCAGGCCGTCGAGCGCGATATTCAGTTTTCCCGACGAGCCGCGGATCTTGAAGTTCTCGATACGCGTGCGGAACTTCTCGTCCAGGTCACTGCTGTCCATGCAGTTCAGGAAGGTGCGCTTCACGTCCATCGCGGAGACGATGATGTCCGCGGCAAGCTCGTCGCCGTTTTCCAGCCCGACGCCCTGTGCCCTGCCGTTCCTGACGATGATCTTGTCGACACCTGCCTCGGTGCGCAGCTCGCCGCCGTAGGACCTGAAGGCACCGGCGATCGCGTTCGATACCGCGCCCATACCCCCGCGTGCGAAGCCCCAGCTGCCGACGTTGCCGTCGACGTCACCCATGTAATGGTGCAGCAGCACATAGGCCGTGCCCGGCGAGTGAATTCCGAGCGCCGTTCCGATGATGCCGCTGCCCGACATGGCGGCCTTGATGACGTCAGTCTCGAAATACTCGTCGAGGTACTCGGCCACGCTCATCGTCCAGAAACGGATGGACTCGTAGATCCGGTCTTCACCGACCTCCAGGAATTTCCTGCCGACCTGCATCAGCCCGAGCAGGTCCTTCGGTCGGAACGACGTCGGATCCGGCGGCGTGGACAGCAGGAAATCGCGGATGATCCGGCACTGGCGCATCGTGTCCGAGCGGTAGCGCTCGTACGCATCCGCATCCCGGCGCGAGAAGCGGGCCCGCTCGCGGTACGCCACGTCCGGGTCGTGGTAGGAACCGTAGTAGTCGCCGTTCTGCATAAAAGTCAGCGAACCGCCGAAAGGCGTGACCTGAAGGTCGTGGCGGTGGAGCTCGAGCGCCCTGAAAATCTCGGGGCGCAGCAGGCTGCAGACGTAGGAGCAGTTCGAGTAGATCCAGTCTTCGTGCAGATTGCGGCTGACCGCCGCCCCGCCGATGTAGTCGTTCTTTTCGACGCAGACGACGTCGAGTCCGGCCTTGGCCAGGAATGCTGCCGTGGTGAGCCCGTTGTGCCCGGCACCGACGACGATTGCGTCATAAGTCTTCATGCGTCTGTCCCGATCGGCCTACGGTCTCAGCAGCTCCTGCAGGAGCCACTCCACGTAGAGGCGTTCCGCTTGCTCCATGTCGGAGAACGGACCCGGTGTGTAATAACGCGACCGCACACCTTTCCAGTTATTGACGATGATCGTCTTGTCCGACTGTGTGGTCACGTCCCACAGCCAGGTCAGCGCGCCGACATCGTAGTCCCTTCCGGCTGCCGCGTCGCCGCGTACCAGCCAGTAAATCTCGCAGCGCGAATTCAGGTGATCGACGGGCGTGAAGACGTAGCAGACGACATGATCGCTGTAGGCGAGCAGGAACGAGAACGCACCGAAAGAAAAATCGGATGCGCCGCCGTCGTAATCCGTCAGCTTCCCAAGCAGCGGCGCCACCGGCTTGCCGTCCCGGCTGCCGGTCAGGTAGCCGTCGAACATCGCCTTGCGGCTGTAGCCATAGCCGATCTCGCCCGGGCGCGCCTTCGTGTCCAGGAAATCGATGGAGATCTCCTTCAGGCCGCAAGCCTCCATCTTCTCGAGCATGCCTTGCTGCAGGCGCTCCCGCTTTTTCGGGTCGAGCATCAGCGTATGCATGCGCGCATATTCCGGGTGCGCCGTCGCGCAGTGATAACACTCCTGGTAATTCTCGATCGACAGCTTCCAGTTTGCGGGTATCTCGTAGGTCCTGTTCGCGGCGACCTTGAGGTTCGGGAAGTCGAACAGCGCCATCGGCTCTGCCAGGTCCCGGATGGCCCCCTCGAGCGACGGCGGCTCGTCGCAAAAGCAGACGAACATCAGTCCGTGAATCTCCCCGTAGGAGACGGGGTGCAGCGAATAGCCGGACTTGTCGAAATCGTCCGGCATGCTACGGGCGGCGATGAGTTGACCGTTCGTGTCGTACGTCCAGCCGTGATACGGGCACGCGAACTTGCGCGTGTTTCCTCTCTTTTCCAGGCACACCAGAGAACCGCGATGGCGACAGACGTTGGCGAATGCTTTTACGGGTCCTTCCTGGCTGCGCACGATGATCGCCGACTCGCGCGCAACATCCAGCACCTTGAAGTCGCCGGGCCCGGCAAGTTCGGAAACGTGTCCGGCGAGGATCCAGTTTCGCGCGATAATCTTCTCGAGTTCGAGTTCGTAAATACCGGGGTCGGTATAGAAACGCTGGTCGAGCGCGAAGCCCGGTTTCTGCGCTGCGATCAGTTCGGCGATCGATCGCGTATCGTTTGCGGGCGCCACTGAACTCACCGGTAGACTCGTCTGTCGGATCGGACCAGCAGGAACGATATCACAGGCAACAAACACCGTGACATGGTGGTTTCATCTCATTGCGGATCCCGCGACAGAAGCGGTTTTTTCGACTTGGCGCCGACCGCGCTCTAACATGGGGCTTACCGACAATTCCGAATTACATTGCCTCGACAGGGACACGCGATGAGCGATACGCGGCAACTCATCAACTGCATCGGCAACACGCCGCTGGTTCGCCTGAACAAGGTATCCGCGCAGACGGGATGCGAGATCCTCGGCAAAGCCGAGTTCCTGAATCCCGGCGGCTCGGTCAAAGACCGCGCCGCTCTCGGCATGATCCTGTCCGCCCGTGAATCCGGCGCCCTGCGGCCGGGCGGCACCGTTGTCGAGGGCACCGCGGGTAATACCGGCATCGGCCTGGCAATGGTGGGCAGCGCGCTGGGGCACCGCACGGTCATCGTCATGCCCGACAACCAGAGTGCCTCCAAGATCGAAACTCTGCGTGCCTACGGCGCGGAGGTCCGACTCATACCCGCCGTGCCCTACAGGAACCCGGAGCACTTCGTGCACACCTCCGGCCGGCTGGCCGAGGAACTCGACGAGAGCTGCAAACACGGCGCATTCTGGGCAAACCAGTTCGAGAACCTCGCCAACCGCGATTTTCACGAGCGCACCACGGGACCGGAAATCTGGGACCAGACCGGCGGCAGCGTGGACGGGTTCGTCTGCGCAGTCGGCACGGGCGGCACGCTCGCCGGCGTCGCGAGGGCGCTGCGGTCTCGCAACCCGGACATCCGTATTGGACTCTCCGATCCCGGGGGGTCCGGTCTCCACCATTTCTTCGCTCACGGCGAAGTAAAGATCGAAGGCAGTTCGATCACCGAGGGTATCGGCAACAGCCGCATCACGGCGAACCTCGCGGATACCCCCATCGACATGAGCTGGCAGATCCCGGACAGCGAGGCGATTCCGCTGGTGTACGAGATGATACGCGACGAGGGATTGGTGCTCGGCGGTTCCAGCGGCATCAATGTCGCCGGTGCGATGCGCATGGCCTTGGAACTGGGGCCGGGCCACACGATCGTTACGATCCTGTGCGATTCGGCGCTCCGTTACCGGGAACGCCTGTTCAACCGCGAGTACCTCGCGTCGAAGGGGCTGCAGTTGCCCGCCTGGTACTGACCGCGACCGGTGCGTTAACGAACGAGCTTGTCCTTGCGCATGCGCCTGGCCAGCTCGCGGGTCTCGCCGAGAACGATCTCGGCCGTCGTCTGCGCGAATTCGGTTCGCGACTCCACGGTGTAAATCCGCTTTTCGGTCGCAACGTCGAACACGTCGCTGTGAACCTGGATGTTGACCCGGTAGCCGGCGGTCGGCGGCGTCGTGTATTCCTTGTAGTCGTAGCGGAAGAAATCGACCAGGCCGCCGCCCCTGACCTTGGCCTCGACGTCGGTTCGCTCCTTCGTGACCTGCCGCTCCGCGTTGACGAGGCGCGAGGTTACGACCAGGATCGCGTCCGCGTTCTGCAGCTCCGCGAGGGATCGCACGACGTCTTCCTTCACATCGGCGCGCGACGCTGCCCGGTGATAGCCGAACGCGTAGGTGTGCTTATTGGTGAGTTCCTTCGCCAGTGCCTCTTCGAATTCCCTTGCCGCGGCCGCCCTGACGGCGGTACCGACGATGAGCACCCTCTTGTACGGGGCGTTGGGCAGCTCCTTCGCACGCGCGACCCGATCGACGTACGTCTGCGCGGTCTTGCCGGCGCAGGCCACGACCGTGGCAGCGATCACCAGTAACGCCGCGATCCCGGCGAGTCTCCTGAAGTTCAAATTAGCTCCTCTACTCACTCGGCATTCCCCAGGGAGTTGTCCAGCCAGTCACGAAAAATGCCGGCCCAGTATTCTGCCGCACGTCGTACGTCATCCCAAGTCGCACCGCCCCGGTCGCCCGAAATGTCGCTGGACTTGTCGCCCGCGCGCGCCAGAACCTGCCCACTAACGGAGTCGCTCATTTCCATCAGGAACGTCAGTTCGCCGTGGGCGAGTAAGTCCCGAAACGGCCGCTGGCGTCGATCGTAGTCCCGCCGCCGGTCATCTTCATGTCGATGACCTGCCCGCGCACTTTCAGGACCCCGGGTCCCGGTTCCGCGACGACCTCGTAGGCGCCGCCGATCGCGCTCGTGAACGCATCGCGGAAATAGGTGCGGATGCGCTCGATGTCGGCGGGATCAGGACGCCCCTCGCTTTCCGGGTAGTGGATTTCGAGCCCGCCGTTCATGAGCTTCGTGTACTGGCTGAAGTTCGCCTCCTCATTGACGTAGGCGTACTCGACGGCCGCGTTCGGTACCCGGTTGAACGATCCGGTCACCACCGTCCGGGTACAGTCCTGCAGCACAAAAACGGCCCCCGAGGCTGAGCAGCACGGGCGCGCTACGATTCGAATGCTCGATCGTCATCGCGTAACAGCTTAATCGAGAAGGCGCACGCCGAAAAGGCCCTGCTTGCGCGCTGCAGCGACAACCTGAGCCCCGCGAAGGAAGTGCTGGACACGGCCCGCTCCCAGTCTAGCGCCGAACCTCGGACACTTTGTCTGTCATTCAATGCCATAATCGACATTCAAAAAGTCCTTGGTGGCGGCTGGAACCCGGAGAGCGATGAGTAAATCCATTCGGCTGGTGCTGGGCAGCGGCGGCGCCCGCGGCCTCGCACACATCGGCGCTATCCGCGAAATCGAAAAACGCGGTTACGAAATCAAGTCGGTTATCGGCTGCTCCGTCGGCGCCATGGTCGGCGGCTGTTACTGCGCGGGCAAGCTCGACAAGTTCGAGGAATGGGTGTGCAGCCTGAGCGAATGGGACGTCGTGCGCTTCATGGACTTCTCGCTATTTTCCAAGAACGGCATCATGAAGGGCGATATGCTCACGGATACGCTGCGCGAACTCGTTGGCGACCGGACCATCGAGGAGCTGCCGCTACCCTTTGCCGCTGTCGCGACCAACATCAACGATCATAAGGAAGTCTGGCTGACCAAGGGAGACCTGTTCGATGCCATGCGCGCATCGATGGCGATACCGGGGCTCATGACGCCGAAAGAGATCGACGGCAAGACACTCGTGGACGGCGGCCTGCTGAATCCCCTGCCCGGCGCGCCAACGTACCTCGACGGCACGCAATTCACGATTGCCGTCAGCCTCGC
>JBFIHC010000024.1:0-34069 GCA_041601995.1 Woeseiaceae bacterium
CAAATTCGCGCCCAGTTCCTGGTGCGCCATTTCCCGGCCCCTGAATCGCAAGGTGATCTTGGTCTTGTCGCCGTTCTCCAAAATCTCGATGAGCTTCCTCAGCTTGACCTTGTAATCACCCTCTTCCGTACCTGGACGGAACTTGATTTCCTTGACGTGGACCTGTTTTTGCTTGCGTCTGGCCGACTGGGCTTTCTTGTTCTGTTCGAACAGGTACTTGCCGAAGTCCATGATCCGGCAAACCGGCGGATCTGCCGTAGGCGCTACCTCGACCAGATCGAGGTTCTCACCGCGAGCCAGTTCAATTGCAGCCGCAACCGACATGACCCCTTTCTGTTCGCCCTCCGAGTCGATTACCCTGACTTCGACGGCATCGATTTCCTCGTTTCGCCTTACGCGCTTCGTGACTGCGATCCCAGTGTCCTCCTCAAAACAACAGCTGTCCGGGCAACCGCCATCGGGCAGCTGCACGGGAACGCGATTCTATATAGCCTGAGGGCAAGAAACAACCGGGGGAACCCCGATTTTTTCAAAGGAATCAGGCGTTTTGTTGCCCTGATGCAACGCTCCGGCACGGGGACTGGTGGGCGATGGTGGTTTCGAACCACCGACCTCCACGATGTCAACGTGGCGCTCTACCCCTGAGCTAATCGCCCGGCCCTTGCAGACCTCCCCGCCGCAACGGGCGGGTTAAGATACTGAAGCGCCTTCGGCAGCGCAAGGTTTTCAGCCCGCCTTGAGGTCCGGCAGGCCGAGTCCCTCCTGCCGGATCCGCTGGATCTCGTCGCGCAGCCGGGCCGCCTCCTCGAATTCCAGGTCGCGCGCGTGGCGCAGCATCTGTTTCTCGAGTTTTGCGGCCTTCTTCATGAGCTGTGCCGGCGACATCGAGGCATACGGTATCGAGTCCTCGGCTGCCCTTCGCCGCGCTCCTCTCGGTGCCGGATACGCCGCCTCCATGATGTCCGCCACCTGCTTCACGATAGTCGCCGGCGTGATTCCGTGGGTCTCGTTGTGCGCCAGCTGCCGTTCCCGGCGCCGGTTCGTCTCGTCGATCGCTCTCTGCATCGAGCCCGTCATGGTGTCGCCGTAGAGAATTGCGGTACCGTGGATGTTCCTCGCAGCCCGTCCGATCGTCTGTATCAGCGAGCGCTCGGACCGCAGGAAACCCTCTTTATCGGCGTCGAGTATCGCTACCAGCGAGACCTCGGGCATGTCGAGTCCCTCGCGCAGCAGGTTGATGCCAACAAGCACATCGAAAGCCCCCAGCCTGAGGTCGCGGATGATCTCGGTTCGCTCCACGGTGCCGATGTCCGAATGCAGGTAGCGCACCCGGACCTGGTGCTCCGCCAGGTAGTCCGTGAGGTCTTCCGCCATGCGCTTGGTCAGCGTGGTAATCAGAACGCGCTCGCTCGCGCTGACCCGCTTGCGGATCTCCGACAGCACATCGTCGACCTGGGTCTTTGCCGGTCGCACCACCACCGCCGGATCGATCAGCCCCGTCGGCCGCACCAGCTGCTCGACCACGTTATCGGCATGCTCGGTTTCGTAGGGACCGGGCGTAGCAGACACGTAGACCGTCTGCGGCGACAGCCGCTCGAACTCGTCAAAGCGCAGGGGCCGATTGTCGAGCGCCGACGGCAGGCGAAAACCGTATTCGACCAGTGTTTCCTTGCGGGACCGGTCGCCGCGGTACATGCCGCCGAGCTGCGGCACGGTCACATGGCTCTCGTCGATGACCAGGAGCGCATCGTCGGGCACGTAGTCGAACAGGCAGGGCGGCGGCTCGCCGGCCGCCCGACCGGAAAGGTAACGGGAGTAATTCTCGATGCCGGAGCAGTACCCCAGCTCCTTGATCATCTCCAAATCAAATAAGGTTCTCTGCTCAAGCCTCTGGGCCTCAAGCAATTTTTCATGCTCCCGCAGGTAGGTCAGGCGATCCTTCAGTTCGACCTTGATGTCCTCGCAGGCCTTGAGCAGCGTGTCCCTCGGCGTCACGTAGTGCGTCTTCGGGAATATGGTCAGGCGCGCCACTCGACGCGACACTTCCCCCGTCAGCGGATCGAAGTACGACAGCGATTCGATTTCGTCGTCGAATAATTCGATGCGCACCGCGTCACGGTCCGACTCGGCCGGAAATACGTCGATAATGTCTCCGCGGACCCGGTACGTGCCCTGGGAAAAATCGAGCTCGTTACGCTGGTACTGAAGCTCGGCCAGGCGCCGCAGGATCGCGCGCTGGTCGACCCGGTCCCCCCGCACCAGGTGCAGGACCATGCTGAAGTAGGCTTCCGGATCGCCGAGGCCGTAGATCGCTGATACGGTCGCGACGATGATCGCGTCCCGGCGCTCGATCAGGGCTTTCGTGGCCGACAGCCGCATCTGCTCGATGTGCTGGTTGATCGAGGCGTCCTTTTCGATGTAGGTGTCCGAACTCGGGACGTAAGCCTCGGGCTGGTAGTAATCGTAATAGGAGACGAAGTACTCGACGGCGTTATTCGGGAAAAACTCGCGCATTTCGCCATACAGCTGCGCCGCCAGCGTCTTGTTCGGCGCAAGTATGATTGCCGGACGCTGCACGTGTTCGATGACATTCGCCATCGTATAGGTCTTGCCGGACCCGGTGACCCCGAGCAGGATCTGGCGCGCGAGCCCGTCTTCGAGCCCATCCACGAGGCCCGCGATTGCCGCCTCCTGATCACCGGCCGGCCGGTAGTCCGACACGAGCTTCAGCGTATCGCGGTCCTCGACCGTGGATTTCTTGGGCAGGCTTGTGGATTCACGTAACATCTGGCGTCCATATCCCGGAGGCAACCAGTGAGTGTATCAGTTTCGTCACGAATGGCGCGGGTGAAGCCGTCGCCGACCGGTGCCGTGCTCGCGCTCGCCACCGAGTTACGCGCGCAGGGCCGCGACATCATCAGCCTGAGCGTTGGGGAGCCGGATTTCGATACACCACAGCATATCCGGGATGCCGCCGTTGCCGCCATTGCAGCCGGCAAGACCCGTTACACGCCGATAGACGGCACCGCCGAGCTGAAGGCGGCGATCCGGACCAAGTTCGCGCAGGAGAACGGCCTGGATTACGAGACATCGCAGATCATCGCGACCTCCGGGGGTAAGCAGGCAATCTTCAATCTCTGCATGGCGCTGCTGAGTCCCGGTGACGAGGCGATCATCCCGGCGCCCTACTGGGTGTCTTACCCCGACATGGTCCTCCTTGCCGAGGCGCACCCGGTCATCGTGAATGCGGGTATCGAACAGGATTTCAAGATGACGCCGGCCCAGCTCGACGCCGCGCTGGGTGACCGAACGCGCCTGCTGGTGCTCAACAGCCCCAGCAACCCGACCGGGGCCAGCTACCGCCAGTCGGAGCTGCAGGCCCTGGGCGAGGTTCTCGGCGCTTACCCGGAGGTTGTCATTATCGCCGACGACATGTACGAGCACATCTACTGGGCGGATGAGCCGTTCGTGAGCTTTGCCGCGGCCTGCCCGGGGCTTTACGATCGGACCGTAACCACGAACGGGGTCTCCAAGGCCTATGCGATGACCGGCTGGCGGATCGGCTATGCCGCCGGACCCGAAAAACTGATCAGCGCGATGAAGACGGTACAGAGCCAGAGCACCTCGAACCCGTGTAGCGTTTCGCAGGCGGCGGCTGTCGCTGCATTGCGGGGCGACCAGCGCCTTGTGGCGGAGATGTGCGCCGCGTATCGGCAACGCCACGACTACTTCGTGTCCGCACTGAACGACATACCCGGCATCCGTTGCCGACCCGGCGAAGGGACTTTCTACGCCTTCCCGCGCGTGCAGGATGCCGTAGAGCGGCTAGGGTTGCCCGACGACGCGGCCCTGGCAGAAAAACTGATCAGCGAGGCCGACGTCGCATGCGTGCCCGGAACCGCTTTCGGCGCACCCGGCCATCTGCGAATGTCGTTCGCCTGCTCCCGTGAGACGCTGGAGGAAGCCGTCAAACGCCTGAAACGGGTACTCGCGGCTTGACTTCGCAGGGGGGCTGAACGAGAATCCCGGCCCTCTTGAGTGTACCGGAATCTGCGGCAATTCCGGTCAGATACCATTCCCCGGTAGCTCAGTTGGTAGAGCGGTTGACTGTTAATCAATTGGTCGCTGGTTCGAGTCCGGCCCGGGGAGCCAAATTCCGAAGAAGGCCTCGACATCGAGGCCTTTCTGGTTTCCGCATCCGGGTGAAGACGCCGGACCTGTTGAACGAAGCGCTTGTCGTCCCTTTGTCCGGTCGCTCGGATTGCAGACCCTGCTTCGTTCGAGCCTTACCGCACCGAGCGGGCCCGGGGAGCCAAATTCCGAAGAAGGCCTCGACATCGAGGCCTTCTTTGCTTCTGCGCCGGGAGTCACGTGGGCCGTACGGAGTCCTCGATCGACTCGCTGCTGATATCCGAAACCGAGCTGAGTCGTTCGACCTGTTGCTTGCTTTCCCGGATCGAGCGCTCGAGGAGTTTCCTGGTTTCGCTTTCAAGGCAGTGCTCTTTATCGAGGTCCAGAAATGCCAGTTGCATCTGGTTCATCAGGTTGTTCAGGATGTGCTGTGATGATCGGACCGTCGCGACATAGACCTGGTGTTTCTCTTGCTCGGTGCGTTTTATCCTGCTGGCCCGATTGTCGGCGAAAAAGCCGAAACCGATGATCAAGACGATGATGAGCAGGCGCATCCAGATTTCATTCACGTCCGAGGGGACAATTTCGAAAAACTCCTCGGCATAAATAAAGCGGTGGATGACGGACTCGCCAAACCAGTACAACAGGGCCAAACCGAGCCCCAGCAGGCTGAATTTATGTCGGTTCATGCGCCAGTCGCTCATTCGGGGAATTGCCGCCCGACCAGACTATGCTAATCATCGTGCGGCGATCCCCCGGCACGCAATTGGGGTATATGCCTAGACGACCGGGCCCTTACCTTGCAGCCCTGCTCCCGTTTTTAGCTGTTACTTCAATAGTTTGAAAGCGTGCGACCATTGGTCCCGGGTGAACCCGGGAATACAGTACAGCATGCACAGCGGCTCGATGGCACGTGCGGCCTCGACGCTCCCCATATCTTCGGTTTCCCAGCCGAACTGGTCAAGGATGCCTGTGACCCGTTCCTTGGCCAGCGCGTCATTGCCGCAGATGAACATGGTCGGCTTCCCGCCTTGGAATTGAGGATTGACCATGCGCGCATTGCTTACCGAGCTGAAAGCCTTCACGAAATTCGTGCGCGGATATTGCGTTTGCAGCTGCTCCATCAGCGACTCGTCCAGATTCGTGAAAAACCGCAGCACGCCGTTCACCGGCGGCTCATCGGCGATGGGATTGGTGGCATCGATTACTGGCTTGCCCGCATGGTTTTCCTCGCCGGCAATCGCCAGCGCCTCGTTGGCCGCAGATCCTTTCACGGCAAGCACGACAACATCGGCAAATGCCGCGGCATCGCCGAACAAGCCGGAGCCGATTCCGGGATTCTCCCGCAGCCAGCTTGAGAGTCTCTCCGGAGAGCGGCTGCCGATGATCACCTCGTGGCCGTGTTTTGCAAACCCGGCCGCCAGCACCTTGCCGACGACCCCCGCTCCAAGTACTCCTACTTTCATTGTGCGCCTCACTCGACGATGGTCAGTTCGTCGACCAGGTGGTCGGCGCCGTACACCGTCTCGAGTGCCTCGAGCATGATTGCCGTATTGACGCCAACCGTCCGGTTCGTAGCCGGGTCGAACCAGTAGTCACCTGCGATGGAATGGATGTTACCGTCGAACGCCAGCCCTACCAGGCTACCGTCGGCTGCAACGATCGGGCTGCCCGAGTTGCCGCCGGTGATATCGGTGGTGGCGACGAAATTGAATGGCGTGTCGGGGTCGAGCTGCTCCCTCGCGGCCTGCCAGCTGTCGGGCAACATGAAAGGTCGTTGCCCCGTCGTCCGTTCGAACAGACGGCTCGTGCGGGTGAACGGGTCGACCATCTCGCCCTTCTCTTCCCATCCTTCGACGGCGCCGTAGGTTATCCGCAATGTGAATGTCGCGTCCGGGTAGGTTTCAGACCCGTAAATTTTGAATCGGGCATCCGCGATCATCTCTTCGCCCCGGGTCAGCGGCGCTTCCACCTCGTCCTCGTAGCGCTTCCTGAGTGCACGTGAATCGGGATCGATGTCGAGCGCCAGCTTGATCATCGGATCCTTACTGGCATTTACGGCTTCGATACCGCCCTCCCAGAGGGCCATGCGAACTTCCGGGTCATCCAGCCGACTGCCCTCAACGAGCGCAGCCGCCAGGTCTTCCGGAGATTCCTTGCCGAGAATCCTGTGCACGTAGTTGCTGTCCGGCCCCAGCCATTCGCGCATTTTTTCCAGCGCAAACGTGAGCCGGAGCTTCTCGTAGCTTTTATCGATCGGCCGTTTGGCGGCCAGCGCCTGTTCGACCTGGGGCAACGCTGCGTCCGTGTAGGTGCGAATCCTCTCGCTGTTGGGCAGTTTCCGTTCAGTTGTGCCGCGAACGATGGTCCGCGCATGGTCGAACAGTTCGCTGTTGAGTCCCGCGGCATTCTCGATGAACAGGTGTTCCTCGTAGAAGTTGCGGTACTTGCCGATCGCCCTGTCGATGAGCGCCCACGCGTCACCGTAGGCGGCCTGCAGTTCCGGATCGGCGGCCACTGCGGCGCGCATCGCCTGCTCCTGTTCTTCCTTTTTCGCCATCATCGAGTCGTTGTGCAATGCTTTCAGCTGGTTGCGGCGCACTTTGATCCCGTTCTCCAGGCTGGCTATACGTTGCTGCACGATTCTCGCGGCCTCGTCACTGGTATTCGCCCAGGCGAGCATACGCCCGCGCAGCTCCGAGTATCGCAGCAGCCACGATGGCAACGTGACATCGCGCTGCATCTTGAGCTGCGCTACCGTGAGCAGCCGGTCAGTCGAGCCGGGGTGGCCCGAGATAAATACCGGTTCGGCCGATTTCGGCCCACCCTGCCGCCAACTTAGGTAGTTCGGCGTCGACGCGGGCTTGCCCTCTTCATAGGCGCGCAGGAAAGACATGTCGAGGCACCAGCGCGGGAAATTGAAGTTGTCGGGGTCGCCGCCGAACGCCGCGATATCGACCTCTGGTGCGAATACGAGGCGCACGTCGTCGTAGCGCTTGTACTTGTAAATGAAGTACTGGCCGCCGTTGTAGAGGGAGACGGCCTCGCACTTTAATTCACCGTCCGCAGCCTGCTCACATTCCGTTTCGAGGTCCGTGAGCGCCGCCTTGCGTGCCTCGTTTGCCGCTGCCTCGTCGAGGTCTTTCGTTGCGCCAGCGACTTTGTCGGTCACATCATCGAGGTCTACCAGGACCGAAATCTGCTGCCCCGGGCATCGGAGTTCCTGCTCGCGGCTCGTCGCCATGAAGCCCTCATCCGACAGGTTGCGCTCCGCGCTGCTGAGATTGCGGATACAGCCCCAGACGCAATGGTTGTTAGTCAATACCAGGCCGTCCGGGGATGCGAATGAGCCGGTGCAGCCATTTTCTAAGCGGGTCGTCGCCAACTGAGCGGAACGCAGCCACGCATCGTTGATCTTGACG
This sequence comes from Woeseiaceae bacterium, assembly GCA_041601995.1. Taxonomy (GTDB): domain Bacteria; phylum Pseudomonadota; class Gammaproteobacteria; order Steroidobacterales; family Woeseiaceae; genus UBA1847. Next base: position 7,554 of record JBFIHC010000024.1, read on the forward strand.
CCGTAGCCGGCTTCCACCCGCTCGGACGGGAAGTTGTCTATCGTCCACATGCCCTCTTCGGCGGCGGCCAAGCTGGCGAAGCTGAGAAGGGAGATTGCGAGAGCCGTGTTTTTGTTCATTCGAATTGCCCGGTTTGTCGAGAGGATGACAAAAAATCTGTGAATCTGTCGACCGAAATGCGCCGCAATCGTTCCTCGGTCAGCGGCTGCCCGCCATCTCGAGGACAACACGCCACAGATACTCGACCATGCTCACGAAGGCGTCCTCGGCAACGCGCTCGTTGTCGCCATGTGCACCGTAACCGCTGTTGATCTCGTCGATCGTGCGCGCCGGCCCGACACCATAGGACTGCACGCCCCTGGCACGCATCTGGGCCATGTCGGTTGCGCCCGTGCTCATTATCGGGAGCACCGTCGCGTCGGGGTACATCTCGACGGCGACGCGCTCGAGCGTCTGGAACATCTCGTTATCGATCTCCGATGGCGGTGCTGCCGGCCGGTACACCGGTTCCGGAACGATCTCCACGCGCGGGTCGTCAATAACCCTGGCGAGGCTTGCATAGAAACCCTGCACGTCCTCGTCCGGAAGCATGCGGATGTCCAGGATGGCCGATGCTTCCGAGGGAATGACGTTACGCCGAAATCCGGCGTCGATCACCGTGGGTACCACGGATGTGCGCAGAATCGAGTAGTGGTAGGGAAACGTCTCGAGAAACCTTTGCTGGATGGCCTCGGTCATGTCCGGATTCGTGATGTTCTCGTAGAGCACCGCTTCGTCCGGCGGCGCTATCGTCGCCATGCGCTGGAAATAGGTCTCGGTTGTCTCATTGAGGCGCATCTCCGTTTGCCAGGCAGCCGCTTTCGTAATCGCATTGGCAAGAATCATCACGGCATTGTCCAGCCGCGGTATCGAGCCGTGCCCGGGCGTCCCGCGGGCCACCAGCGTGACGCGTCGCGGCATCTTCTCCGTCGTCTCGATCCCGACTGTATGGACCTTGCCGTCACGAATCACGCCCTCGCCGCCCTCCGCGATGCAGTATTCGGCAGCAATGACCTCCCAGTGCTTATCGACCATGAAGTTGATGCCGACATCCGGGGTACCTTCTTCCCCGGACTCGGCAAGAAAGATGACATCGCGATCCAGCGGAACGCCGAGGCGCTTGAGCAAGATCATCACCATCATGCCGGCGGCGACATTGTCCTTGTCGTCAAGAGTGCCGCGGCCGTATATATGGCCGTTTCTGCGCACTCCCGAGAACGGGTCCTCGTACCATTTCTCCGGCTGCACCCCGACGACGTCGGTATGGCCCATGATCAGGATGGGTTTCTTGCTGCCATTGCCCCTCAGGCGCGCCACGAGATTGGCGCGTGCCGGGTCCAGCGCGTACATCTCGGAGTCGATGCCCTCCGCCTCGAGCGCAGCTTTGACGTACTCGGCGACCTCGGTTTCGTTGCCGGGCGGGTTCACCGACGGGATCTGGACAAGTTCGACGAGATGGTCGATAGCCTCCCGTCCGACACCATCCCAGTCGACCAGGTAGGAGTGCTGTGCGCTGGCGGAATTCAGCAGAAGCAGCAGGAAGGCCGCCAGTGGCGCGCGCATGCCGGCCGCCATGGGTGCGGGTTTCGGGATGGGCCGCATCAGCCGGAGATGACGTCGGCCAGGTACTCCCGGAACGCATCGCCGGTGTCGGGGTGCTCGAGACCGTGAGCCACGGTTGCCTTCAGGTAACCCAGCTTGCTGCCGCAGTCGAAGCGTTCCCCCTCGAAGGCGTAGGCATAGACTGGCGACTCGTCCAGCAGGTCTGCGATGGCGTCTGTCAGCTGAATCTCGCCACCTGCACCGCGCCCCGTCTTTTCGAGCTTGTCAAAAATCGTCCCGGGCAACAGGTAGCGGCCCACCACGGCGAGGTTGGACGGCGCATCCTGCGGCGCCGGTTTCTCCACCATGCGGACTATGCGGTTGTCGTTCGGCCCGTCGACGGCAACGATACCGTAGCTGGAGGTTTCCTCCGGCGGCACCGTCTCCACTGCGATGACACCACCGCCGTGCCGCTCATGCTCCGCGGCCATCTGCGTCAGACAGGGTGTCCCACCCGCGATCAGGTCGTCGGCGAGGTGCACGAAGAACGGTTCATTGCCGATGGCCGGCCGCGCGCAAAGCACGGCGTGGCCGAGACCGAGCGGCTCACCCTGCCGGATGTAAATGCAAGTAACCCCCGGCGGGACGATGCCCCGTATGGTTTTCAGCAGGTCGTCCTTGCCGGCCGATTTCAATGCGGACTCGAGTTCCGGGTCCGTGTCGAAATGATCCTCGATCGCTCGCTTCGAACTGCCGGTCACGAACACCAGCTTGGTGGCGCCCGCATCGATGGCCTCTTCGACCGCATACTGGATCAGCGGCTTGTCGACGATGGGCAACATCTCTTTCGGACTGGCCTTGGTTGCGGGCAGAAATCGTGTTCCACGCCCGGCGACCGGAAAGACGGCTGCTCGAATCTTCTGACTCAATGTCACGCTCCCTCAACTGCTTGGGAAGGGCGCATGATAGCCAATTATGGCTCCCCGTTCCTCGGCAAAGGCCTCGCCGCCGCTGCAGGGCCGGCGCCGGGTTGCCGGCTGCGGGCCCTGCGCGGTTGCCGGGACCTATTTTTTCGACGCGGGCGCGACCAGAATGTGATCGCGGTTCAGCTCCACGGTGCGTTCGCCGATACCTTTGACCAGCGAAAGATCGTCCACGGACCTGAAAGGACCGTGTTTCTGCCGGTACTCGACGATCGCGCGGGCCTTGCTCAGGCCGACGCCCTGCAACGACTCCGAGATGGTTTCCGCGTCTGCCGTGTTGACGTTAACCGGCCCCGCCAGGGCCAGGGCCGGCAGCAGCAGGACGAACAGGGCGATTGTTGTAATCCAGTTGTTCATTCGAGGGCTCCTATTGCCATTTAGGGACATGCCGCGCCATCACGGCGCGAAATTGGAGCTTAGGAAAGGAAGTCGAACCGTACAGCACCGGAAACTGGCAGCTTGGACCTGATTTGCCCGGTTAGCCCGGGTTCAATACCGGGTGATGCTGTGCTGCAGAATCGTGTCGAACTGAACGCGCGACGCCGGCCGCTGGGTTTCCCAGTTGCGGCAGCTCGGGCACTGCCACAGCAGGCGCTGGCTGGAAAAACCGCATTCCTGGCACTGGTATCGTGGCGAAGCGGTGGCCAGCTTGCTCAGGGCCTTGCGAATTTTCGCGAGCACCGACTCTTCCTCTTCGTGGCCATGGTCGGAGAGCCGCTGCAGGTCGACGAATTCTGCCAGCGTGGGCTCGTTCAGCATGTATTGCTTCACCACCTCGTCGATGACCGCAATTCCGCCGATATCGTTGACGATGGCGGTATAGGCGATCAGCGAGCTCATTTCCGGGTGCTTCTGCAGCAAGGACTTGAGAGCCCGCTCCAGTTCCGCGAGTTCGTCTTCTCGCGTGTAGATGGCCACGATCTCCGGCAACGCTTCTGCGATCAGGTAGGTGTTCTCGTCGATGATGCGGTGATAGAGACGCAGTGCAGTCTTGTTGTCGTGGGTTTCCTGTGCGATGTGCGCGCGCGTCAGAGCGCCGCGCATCGTGCGCGGGCGGCCGGTCTGTGCTTTCTTCACGTATGCGCGCGCCGCTGAATAGTCATTGCGCTGCGCGGCGGCCTCCGCAAGCTCGCAATAGTAATGCGCAACCTGTAACGCCAGTGATCGCCCACCGAGAACCTCGAGCTTTTCCGCAGCGTCGATCGCCCGCTCCCATTCTTTTTCCTGCTCGTAGATACGGCATAGCGACTCCAGCGCCTGGACCTGATAACGCGATCCCTGCGACAGGCGTGTGAACAGGTTCTCTGCCCGATCCAGCAGGCCGGCGTGCAGGTAATCCTTGGCCAGCGCGTAGAGGGCCTGGTCCCTCTGCTCGGCTGCCAGGTCGGGCCGCGCGATGATGTTCTGGTGTATGCGAATAGCCCGGTCCACTTCCCCGCGGCGCCGGAACAGGCTGCCCAGCGCGAAGTGGGTCTCGATCGTCTTGTCATCCACGCGGACCATCTCGAGAAAATGCTCCAGCGCCTGGTCGGTCTGTTCGTTCAGCAGGAAGTTGAGGCCTTTCAGGTAATCGATATTCAGGGGCGGCGCCGGTTGCTCCTCATCGCGCTCCCCGAAGCGTCCCATCGCCCAGCCCGCCGCGGCGAGCAGCAGGAACAGCCCGGCGAGAAGAAACGTAGACTCAGTCGGCATCGTGCAACGGCAGATTGCGCAGCGACGTGACTTCTGACTCCGACACGCGTAGTGCCCGCCGCAGCGTGCGTCTCTCATTGACGAGCCGAAGCGCGAAAACCCCCATGCTGATTACGCCCAGCAGCCAGCCCGCAACGAGCGTGACGGTGAATGCGATCGAAATGGACGTGGTAATGCTGACAAAAGCGAGGTTGACCTCGACATCGCCCGTGTTCAGGTACGAGAACACGACCATGACGCCGAAAATGAGGATCAACAGTAGGATCAGGCCGGCTTTCTTCAACATTCGCTCACTCCAAAGCTGCCAGTATTGGCCCTGGTAGCATGAGAGTGTATTGCTTTAGCGCCGTTTTGGTAACCGGGCATCGGCGGTTGCCAAGCCCGATGTTCAGTTCTTGATAGGAAAGTGGCGGCTGGCGTTGACCCGCTCGCGGAGATCCTTGCCCGGCTTGAAGTGCGGGACGTACTTGCCGGACAGGGCCACCGCCTCACCGGTCTTCGGATTGCGGCCGATACGTGGCGGCCGAAAGTGCAAAGAGAAGCTGCCGAAACCGCGGATTTCGATTCGCACTCCCTTGGCCAGCGAGTCGCTCATCAGGTCGAGCAGGTGCTTGACCGCCAGTTCGACGTCTTTTGCAGGGAGGTGCTTTTGCTTGCGGGCGATCGCTTCTATGAGTTCGGATTTTGTCATTTTTTCACTTCGGTCCTGGCCGGGGCGCGTAACCCACCGATAGTATTGACAAATATAGCCCGGACCGAAGGGTCCGGGCTACCTTTTTTACGTATTATTTGCTTCCGCCGGACATTTTTTCTTTCAGAAGTTCGCCCAGCGTAGTGCCGACGGGCGCCGAACCGGCCTCCGACTTGTAGTCCTTGATCGCCTCGGCCTCCTCGTGAACCTCCTTCGCCTTGATCGATAGCGCAACCGAGCGGTTCTTGCGATCGACGTTGGTGAACTTGGCTTCGACTTCCTCGCCGACCTTCAGCACCATGCGCGCATCCTCGACACGGCCACGCGCGAGCTCAGACGCTCTCAGCGATCCGATCACGCCGTCGCCGAGATCGACCAGCGCGCCGCGCGCATCGACTTCGGTGACAGTGCCCTTGACGATCGAGTTCTTGGGATGCTCCGCAAGCCAGGCCGAGAAGGGGTCCTTCTCGAGCTGTTTGACACCCAGCGAGATACGCTCGCGTTCAGCGTCGATCGCGAGGACAGCCGCCTCGATTTCCTGGCCCTTGCTGTAGTTGCGCACGGCTTCCTCGCCAGGCATATCCCAGGAAATGTCCGACAGGTGCACGAGGCCGTCGATGCCGCCATCGAGACCGATAAAGATCCCGAAGTCGGTGATCGACTTGATCTGGCCGGTGACCTTGTCGCCACGGTTGAACGTCGCCGCAAACTCGGCCCACGGGTTCGACTTGCACTGCTTGATGCCGAGCGAAATCCGGCGCCGCTCTTCGTCGATCTCCAAAACCATGACTTCCACTTCCTCGCCCACCTGCACGATGCGCGACGGGTTGACGTTCTTGTTGGTCCAGTCCATCTCGGAGACGTGCACCAGGCCCTCGACGCCGTCCTCGATCTCCACGAAACAGCCGTAGTCGGCGATGTTCGTGACCTTGCCGAAGATTCGTGTTTGCGGCGGGTAGCGGCGAGCAAGATCCTTCCACGGATCGTCACCAAGCTGCTTCATACCCAGCGACACGCGCTGACGTTCGCGATCGAACTTGAGTATCTTCACTTCGATCTCGTCGCCGACGTTCACGACTTCGGAAGGATGCTTGACGCGCTTCCACGCCATGTCGGTGATATGGAGCAAGCCGTCTATGCCGCCAAGATCCACGAAGGCGCCGTAGTCTGTCAGGTTCTTTACGATTCCCTTGACAGTATTGCCTTCCTGCAGCTCGGCAAGGAGCTGTTCGCGTTCCTCGGAGTATTCCTGCTCTACGACAGCACGCCGCGAAACAACCACGTTGTTGCGCCGCTGATCGAGCTTGATGACCTTGAATTCCAGGCTCTTGCCTTCGAGATAGGCGGGGTCGCGTACGGGCCGGACGTCCACCAGGGAACCGGGCAGGAACGCGCGGACGTTGTCGATCTCGACGGTAAAGCCGCCCTTGACGCGACCATTAATAATGCCCTCGACAACTTCCCCTTTCTCGAACGCCTTCTCGAGCTCGGTCCAGGTGCGCGCACGAATGGCTTTCTCGCGGGACAGCCGCGTCTCGCCGAAACCGTCCTCGACGGCATCCAGCGCGACTTCGACTTCATCGCCGACGGAGATTTCGCCGTCGCGCATGTCGCCTTTGAACTGCTCGATGGGGATGACGGCCTCCGACTTGAGACCGGCGCTGACGATTACGACATCGTCATTGACTGCGACAACAATGCCCGTGATGATGGAACCGGGCTTGATTTGTTGACTTGCAAAACTCTCTTCAAATAACTCAGCAAAACTTTCAGACATTTAATTAACCAAAAGGACGCTTGCAGCGGCAAGGATCCATTCCCAAAAAACGTCACACCACATCCCGTGGCTGACGGACACTACGAAAAAGAACCGGACTCCTTGTCCGATTCAACCCAATCCTTTCCTGGTGAAATCTAGAGTTCTCTGGCCAGCACTTCCCTGGCCCAGCCCAGTACCGTATCCGTCACGGCATCGATGGACTGGTCCGAGGAATCCAGAATCCTGGCATCCTCAGCCGGCCTCAGCGGCGCGACCGATCGCTCGGAATCCCGCCGGTCACGGTCCTCTATGTCCCGCGAAAGGGCGGCAAGGCTAACATCAATCCCCTTGTCCTTCAACTGCTTATGTCGCCTTCGTGCACGCTCTTCCGCGCTGGCCGTGAGGTAGACCTTGAGTTCCGCTTCGGGGAACACGTGGGTACCCATGTCGCGGCCGTCGGCGACCAGTCCCGGGCGCCTGCAAAAGCCCCGTTGCAGCGCGAGCAGCGCATCCCGAACCGGCTGCAGCGCGGCCACCCTGGAGGCCCCGCGCCCTGCTTCCTCGGTGCGCAGCGCGCGGCTGACGGGCTCGCCATCCAGCCAGACCAGCTCCTCGCCGTCGGCGCCCGTACCGAATCGAACGTCGAGATTTCCCGCCAGCTCCGCGAGCGCGTGGCAATCGTCGAGGGCGATCCCGCGCCTCGCGGCGGCGAGCGCCAGCAGACGGTACAGCGCGCCGCTGTCGAGCAGGTGCCACCCCAGGGCTGCTGCGACCCGGCGCGCGATCGTGCCCTTGCCCGACCCGCTCGGTCCGTCGATCGCGATGACGGGCGGCCGCTTCCTCACACCGATTCCTCGCCGATAAGGCGGATGTCGGCGCCGATCCGTCCCAGGCACCCCGGGAAGCCCGGGAACGACGTCTCCACCGCGGCAACGTCCCGCACCGTGACCGGCCCGTCCGCGACGGTTCCCGCAACCGCAAGTGACATGGCAATGCGGTGATCGCCATAACTATCCACCTCGCCTCCCGTGAATTGCGCGCCGTGGACGATTGCCCCGTCGTCCGATTCCTCGACCCGTACGCCGAGCGCGCGAAGGCCCGCGGCCATCGCCGCGATGCGGTCGCTTTCCTTCACCCGGAGCTCGCCGATGCCGGTAAACCGTGTCGTCCCGCGGGCCGCTGCAGCCGCAACAAACAGCACCGGGAACTCGTCGATGGCGAGCGACACCAACTCGGGATCGACGTCGATGCCCCGAAGTTCTGATGCGCGTACACGGATGTCCGCGACCGGCTCATCGCCGAGGTTGCGCTGGTTTTCCAGCGCGATCGAGGCGCCCATCGCCCGGAGGATATCGAGGACTCCGGTGCGTGTTGGGTTCACGCCCACCCTGCGGATAAACACGTCGGCCTTGTCTGCCAGCAGGCCCGCAAGAATGATGAATGCGGCCGACGACAAATCCGCGGGCACGCAGATGCGGCAGGCCCGCAACCTCGCCGGCCCTTCGATCGTGATGCGACCGCCATCTGCGCTGACGGGCATGCCCATGCTACGCAGCATCCGTTCCGTGTGGTCTCGCGTGACCGCCGGCTCGGTGACCGATGTGCACCCGTGCGCGTACAGGCCCGCGAGCAGGATGGCGGATTTCACCTGGGCGCTGGCCATGGGCAGCGCGTAATCGATCGCCACGAGAGCCGGGTTGCCCCGTACATGGAGCGGCGGCTTACCGTCCCGGCTGTCGATCGCTGCACCCATAAGGCCGAGTGGCGTGATGACGCGTTGCATGGGCCGGCCTGTGAGCGACTCATCACCGGTCAACGTGGCCGCAAAGTCCTGCCCGGCAAGCATGCCGGCCAGGAGTCGCATGGCGGTACCGGAATTGCCGAGGTCGAGGTCGCCTTGCGGCGCCTGCAGGCCGCGCAGGCCAACGCCATGAATAACGAGTTCCGCGTTATCCGGCTGCTCGATCGCCACGCCCATGCTGCGAAATGCCCCCATCGTTGCGAGGCAGTCTTCCCCGGCCAGGAATCCCTGCACCTCGGTCACGCCTTCCGCGATACTGCCGAGCATGATCGCGCGGTGAGACACCGACTTGTCGCCCGGTACGGTCAGGTCGCCGTCACCGACGGCCGCTGGCTGGATCAGGTAGTCCACCCGGGCTCCCCTGTACCCGGGCTTACCCGACGGCCTTGGGGTAAGCGCCCAGGATCCGGAACAGCGAACTCCGCTCCCGGAGTTCGGCCAGCGCTTCGCGCGCCGGCGACTCTTCCGCGTGACCATCGAGATCGATGAAGAACACGTAGTCCCAGTTTCTGCGGCGCGACGGGCGCGACTCGATGCGGGTCATGCTGACACCGTGATTGGCCAGCGGCTGCAACAGCTGGTGCAGCACGCCAGCACCGCCTGCTGTATCGCTGGTCGAAACGAGAATGGTCGTCTTGTCGCTGCCGCTGGCCGCGAGCAGTTCACGCCCGATGACGAGGAAGCGGGTGGCATTGTCCGCACGATCCTCGATATTGCTGACCAGCACCTCCAGGTCGTAGACGTCCGCCGCGACGGCCGGTCCTATAGCCGCCGTGCCCGCCTCGTCGCGCGCGCGGCGCGCGCCGGCCGCGTTACTCGACATCCCGATCAGTTCGACGTGCGGCAGGTACTCCCGCAACCAGCCGCGGCATTGCGCGAGCGACTGCTCGTGCGCGCAAATTCGCTCGATCTTGTCGAGACCTGTGTCGCTACCGAGCAGGTGCTGTTCGATCTTCAGCTCGATCTCGCCGGCAATCTTGAGAGGCGAAGTCAGGAACATGTCGAGCGTGTTATTGACGGAGCCTTCCGTCGAATTCTCGATTGGAACCACCCCGAAATCCGCTACACCGCTTTCCACCTCGTGGAATATCTCGTCGATGGTATGGAATGGCAGCGCCCGTACCGAGTGACCGAAGTGCTTGTATACCGCGGTTTGGGTGAACGTACCTTCCGGGCCCAGGAAACCGACCTTGAGCGGTTCCTGCTGCGCCAGGCAGGCCGACATTATCTCCCGGAAAAGGCGCAGCATCTCCTCGTCGCGCAGCGGACCCTCGTTACGGGCCTGGATAATTCTCAGCACCTCCGCCTCGCGCTCGGGCCGATAGTAATCCACAGCCGAGGACAAATCCCCCTTGGAAAGGCCAACCTGCTGCGCGAGACGCGCGCGCTCGTTGATGAGCGATTGGATGCGCTCATCGACCTCGTCAATGCGCTCGCGGATCTTCGCCAGGTCGTTACCGGCGGCGTGCTTGTCGTTGTCGGCCATCGCCGGTCAGGTTACAGGCTTACCCAGGTTTCGCAAAGTCAACACGCCGTCTATGGAACGCAGCTTCGCTTCGATTTCATCGGTAACCGGTTCGTTGACGTCGACGATGGTGTACGCAAGGTTGCCGATCGATTTGTTCAGCAGATCTTCGATATTAAGCCCCGCAGCGCCGAGGCACGTCGAGATTTGACCCACCATGTTGGGCACGTTGGCATTGGCGATGGTAACCCGGTAGGCATCCATGCGCGGCAACCGGCACTCCGGGAAATTGACCGAGAGACGGATGTTCCCGTTCTCGAGGTAGTCCTTGAGATTCTCGGCGACCATGATCGCGCAGTTCTCCTCCGCCTCGGCCGTCGATGCGCCGAGGTGCGGCAACGCCACGACCCTGGGATGCGCGATCAGTTCGGGCGTCGGAAAATCCGTCACGTAAGCGTGCAATTGGCCGCTGTCGAGCGCGGCGAGCGCAGCCTGGTTGTCGACCACGCCGCCACGTGCAAAATTGATGATCGTGCCGCCCTTGTTCATCAACGCGATACGGTCTTTGTTGACGAGTTTGCGAGTCGCATCGATAAGCGGTACATGGACCGTCACCGCGTCAGCGTGCTGGAAGAGCTGGTCGAGAGTCTCTGCGTGTTCGACACCGGATGACAGCTGCCACGCGCGCCGCACCGTGATCGCCGGATCGAACCCGACAACTTTCATGCCCAGTTCGAGGGCCGCATTTGCCACCTGCACACCGATGGCGCCGAGCCCTATTACGCCAAGCGTCTTGCCGGGCAGTTCGAACCCGACGAATTGCTTCTTGCCGGCCTCGACCGCCTTGTTGAGCGCGTCGCCTTGCCCGGTAAGCCCCTTGACGTATTCTCGCGCATCGCAAATGTTGCGTGCCGCCAGCAGCAGTCCCGCCATGGCGAGTTCTTTCACCGCGTTCGCGTTCGCGCCGGGCGCATTGAATACCGGCACGCCACGAGCGGCCATCGCGTCGACCGGGATATTGTTGGTCCCGGCCCCGGCCCGTGCTATGGCGACCACCGTCTCGGGGATGTCCATGTCGTGCATGTTGAAGGAACGCAGGATGATCGCATCCGGATGCGCGATCTCGGAGGCCACCTCGTAGCGCTCACGGGGCAGGCGCCTCAGGCCGGCCACTGCAATGTTGTTCAGCGTCAATATCTTGTACATGGATGCTTACCCGTAAACTCGTTCAAATTCGCCCATGAATTCGATCAGGGCGTCGACTGCTTGTTCCGGTACCGCGTTGTAAATCGACGCGCGCATGCCGCCTACGGACCGGTGCCCCTTCAGGTTCGTGAGTCCGGCCGCGGCGGATTCCTGGAGGAACGTGGCATCGAGGGACGCGTCGGCCAGCACGAACGGTACGTTCATGCGGGAGCGGCAGTCCTCCTCCACCGGGTTCGAATAGAAGTCGGAGCTATCGATCGTGTCGTAGAGCTTCGCCGCCTTGCGCGCGTTGACCTCGGCCATCGCCTGCAGACCGCCGCCATCCTTGAGGTACCGGAACACCAGGTCTGCCACGTACCAGGCGAAGGTCGGCGGCGTATTGGTCATGGAGCCCGACTCGGCGTATGAACGCCACGTCATCAGGTGCGGCAGATTCAATGGTGCCCGTTGCAGCAGGTCGTTACGGACAATGACGACCGTGATACCCGCCGGTCCGATGTTCTTCTGCGCGCCGGCGTAAATTACGCCGAAGCGGCTGACATCGATGGGGCGCGACAGGATCGTGCTCGACATGTCCGCCACAATCGGCGTGTCGCCCGAAGGCACGAAATGAAATTCGACACCGGCGATCGTTTCATTCGGCGTAATGTGCAGATACGCGGCATCATCGCTGCGCTGCCACGACGATTCTTCGGGAATGTAGGTAAAGTTCCGGTCCGAGCTGTCGCCAGCGACATTCACACGGCAGAACTTGCGGGCCTCGCCTGCGGCCTTCTTGCCCCAGCTGCCGGTGATGACGTAGTCGACGGTGTCGCCGGCTCCCGCGAGATTCATCGGCGCCATCGACATCTGCAGCGTCGCGCCACCCTGCGTGAAAAGCACGCTGTAATCGTCCGGGATATCGAGCAATTCCCGGAAATTGGCCTCGGCGCGCTCCGCGAGCCCGACGAATTCCTTGCTCCGGTGACTGACTTCCATGACCGACATGCCCGTCGCTTCCCAGTCGGGGATGTCGTTGCGGATGGTCTGGAGCACTTCGAGCGGCAGCGCGGCAGGGCCGGCACTGAAATTGTAGACGCGGGGCATGTCGCTGGGGTCCTTGCGGGTTTGCTGTGAATGATCGGGGGTGAGGCAACCGGGTTTCAGGCCGATAACGAGGGTCATATTGTTGCGGGTTAGCGCAACCAATGCACTAGCGGAATGTGCATATGCTTATATTGCCCTAGTCGTCTTCCTCTTCATCGATCGGTTCGATTCTCGCGACGCCGACAAGTCGCTGGCCCTCCTCCACGCGGATCAGGCGCACGCCCTGCGTGTTGCGGCCCTGCACCGAAATGTCGTCAACCGGCGTGCGCACCAGCGTGCCGTTCGAGCTGATGAGCATGATCTCGTCGTCCTCGCCGACGAGCACCGCGCCAACGGTGCGGCCGTTGCGCTCGGTCGTCTGGATTGCGATAACGCCCTGCCCGCCACGGCCCTGCAGCGGGAAATCCTCGATCGCCGTGCGCTTGCCGTAGCCATTCTCGGTCGCGGTGAGCACGAGGCCCTCCTCGGCAATCGACAGCGCAATGACCTCGTGGCCGTCCGGCAGCTTGATGCCGCGGACGCCAGCGGCTCCGCGCCCCATCGGCCGAACGTCCGACTCGTGAAAGCGAATGCCCTTGCCGGACGTCGTGACCAGCAGTATCTCTGCGTCGCCGTCCGTGATTTTCGCATCCACCAGTTTGTCCTCGCCGCGCAGATCGATCGCGATGATGCCGCTCGTCCGGGGCCGGGAGAACTGGCTGAGCGGGGTCTTCTTCACCGTGCCGCCGGATGTCGCCATGAACACGAAGCTGTCGGTGTCGAATTCCCGCACCGGCAGGATCGTATAGATACGTTCATCGGGTTCCAGCGGGAGCAGGTTGACAATGGGCCTTCCACGTGATCCGCGGCTTGCCTGCGGCACCTGGTAAACCTTCAGCCAATAGACCTTACCGCGGCTCGAGAAGCACAGGATCGTGTCGTGTGTATTGGCGACAAACAGCTTGTCGATGAAATCCTCGTCCTTCACCCGGGTCGCTGATCGGCCCCGGCCGCCGCGCCGCTGCGCCTGGTAAGCCCCGATCGGTTGCGCCTTGGCGTAACCACCGTGCGACAGCGTGACAACGACGTCCTCCTCGGGGATCAGGTCCTCATCCTGCAGGTCCGAATGGTCCTGCACGATCTCCGTGCGACGCTCGTCGCCGTAGCGGTTGCGAATGTCGTCGAGCTCGTCCCGGATGACCTGGAGCAGCTTGTCGGGGTCTGCGAGAATATTAGAAAATTCTGTAATTTTATCTAATACCTCTTTGTATTCATTTAATATTTTATCCTGCTCGAGCCCCGTCAGTCGATGCAGCCTGAGATCGAGGATCGCCTGCGCCTGCACCGGCGAGAGGTGATACTTGCCGTCGTGCAGGCCGAATTCGGCGGCGAGTTCGTCGGGACGGGTATCCGTCTTGCGGGCGCGCTCCAGCATGCCGGTGACCGCGCCGGGCTCCCAGGACGTGGCGATCAGGCCCTCCCTCGCCTCCGCCGGCGACGGCGATGCCTTGATCAGCTCGATCACCGCGTCGATGTTCGCGAGCGCGACCGTCTGCCCTTCCAGCACATGGGCGCGATCCCTGGCCTTGCGCAGATCGAAGATCGTCCGGCGGGTCACCACCTCCCGGCGGTGAGCCAGGAAAGCCTCGAGGACCTGCTTGAGGTTCATGAGCTGCGGCCGGCCCTCCCGCAGCGCCACCATGTTGATACCGAAAACGGACTGCATCGGCGTCTGCTTATAGAGGTTATTGAGTACCACGTCGGACGACTCGCCGCGCCTGAGCTCGATGACGACGCGCATGCCGTCCTTGTCCGACTCGTCGCGCAGCTCGCTGATCCCCTCGATGCGCTTCTCCCGGACCAGGTCGGCTATCTTCTCGATCAAGCGCGCCTTGTTAACCTGGTAGGGCAATTCGGTAACGATGATCGCTTCGCGGCCGGGCTTGAATTCCTCGATCTTCGTCCGTGCGCGAATGTGGACGCGTCCCCGGCCGGTGCGGTAGGCCGAATAGATGCCCTGAGCCCCGTTGATGATCCCGGCCGTCGGGAAATCGGGGCCCGGCAGGTGCTCCATCAAGGCAGGAACGTCGATCGACGGATCTTCGATCATCGCAAGGCAGGCGCTGATGACTTCGTTCAGGTTGTGAGGCGGGATGTTGGTCGCCATGCCCACTGCGATACCCGAAGAGCCGTTGACCAGCAGGTTCGGCACCCGCGTCGGCATGACCGACGGCTCGCTCTCCGAGCCATCGTAATTTTCGACGAAGTCGACAGTCTCTTTCTCGATATCGGCCAGCAACTCGTGCGCGAGCCGTGACATACGGACTTCCGTGTATCGCATGGCCGCCGGCGCATCGCCGTCCACAGAGCCGAAGTTGCCCTGCCCGTCCACCAGCAGATAGCGCATGGAAAAAGGCTGCGCCATGCGCACGATGGTGTCGTACACGGCCGTATCGCCGTGCGGGTGGTACTTGCCGATTACGTCACCAACGACACGCGCCGATTTTTTGTACGGTTTGTTGTAGTCGTTGCCGAGTTCACGCATCGCGTACAGGACGCGGCGATGCACCGGTTTGAGGCCGTCTCGGACGTCGGGCAGTGCTCGACCCACGATGACGCTCATCGCGTAGTCGAGATAGGATTGCTTCATCTCGTCTTCGAGGTTGACGAAGAGCAGTTCCTGGGCAACTTCAGCCATATCTGGTTACTTTTTCAGGTCGCAATCGCAGCGCGGCCCCACCCGTAGAGCGGAGTCCGGAAGACGCGTAAATTGCGGGTTCAATACGAAAAAACGTGTCGAACTTCCCGGGCCTGAGGCAGCCGGGTTTCGGACATTTACCAAGCCTGAATTCTACCATACCGAAGCCTGCATCAGCAGCGTTTTGGCCGGCTTTTCGGGGGGCTGAAAGGCCTGCTGGCGCCGTTTTTCCCGGCCTGTATACTGCCCTCTCGTTTGCGGCCCCGCGCCTTTTGAAAACCGAACCGGCACGTGCCTTATGCAACACTGCGATTCCCTGATTGCATCGAGCTGGTGCATACCGATAGAACCGGCCGGCACGGTGCTCGTGGACCACGCCGTGGCGGTTGCCGACGACCGTATTGTCGCCATTCTCCCCGTCGCGGAGGCACGAGAGGCGTTCCAGCCGAGCGTGTTCGTCGAGCGACCAGGCCACGTGCTGATACCGGGATTGATCAACAGCCATTGCCACGCAGCCATGACCCTGTTCCGGGGACTCGCGGACGATCTGCCGCTGGAATCCTGGCTGCGGGACGGCATCTGGCCGGTGGAGCGCCGCTTTGCGAGCGCGGAACTGGTTCGCGACGGCACCGAACTCGCGATCGCCGAGATGATCACGGCCGGCATCACCTGCTTCAGCGACCAGTACTTCTTTCCCGAGATTGTCGCGGAGACCGCCGTCGACCTGCATATGCGGGCGGTGATCGGCACGCCGGTTGTCGAGTTTCCCACCGCCTGGGCGGAGGACGCCGCGGAATGCCTGAGCAAGGGCTCTGATTTGGTCCACGACCGTTACGCCGACCACCCGCTGATTTCGACCTGTTTCGCGCCGCACACGACCCGGGCCCTGTCGGATGCCTCGTTCACCGAACTTCGGGTGCTTGCCGACCAGCTCGATGTGCCGGTGCAGATACACCTGCACGAATCGGCTGCCGAAGTGGCGCAATCGCTGGAAGCGACCGGTAAGCGTCCCCTCGAGCGTCTCGACGAACTCGGTCTGTTGAACGCGTCGCTCCTTGCCGTTCACGCGGTCCACGTGACGCCCGACGAGATCGCGCGCCTGGCAGCCGCGGGCGCCGGGGTTGCGCATTGCCCCGCCTCTAACCTGAAGCTGGCCTGCGGGATCGCGCCGGTCCGGGCCCTCATGGACGCCGGCGTGGCGGTGGGTATCGGAACCGACGGTGCTGCGAGCAACAATCTGCTCGATGTGCTCGCGGAGGTCCGCCTGGCTGCCCTGCTGGCGAAGGTGGCCACCGGCGGCGGTGGCGCGATTTCGGCGGAGCAGGCACTTCGGACGGCGACCATCGATGCGGCGCGTGTACTGCGACGGGATCACGAGACCGGCTCGGTCGAACCGGGCAAGTGGGCGGATCTCACCTGCATTGACCTGCGGCGCTGTAACAGCCAGCCCGTCTACGGCCCGGTTTCGCAACTGGTGTACTCGACGCGCGCCGACCAGGTCTCCGACGTATGGGTCGCGGGGCGTCATCTCCTTGATCAGGGCGAATTGACCTCAATAAACAGGGAAAGCATATTCAAGCGCAGCAGCGAGTGGCGGCAGCGCATCGCCGATTCGAGGAAATAGAGTTATGAGTCAGTCCACCCCAGTTCACGACAACGTCGACGCCGCGGAAGTTGCCAAGTTCAATGCCCTGGCGGCTCGCTGGTGGGACCCCGAGGGTGATTTCCGCCCATTGCACCAGATCAACCCGCTGCGTCTCGACTGGATTCGGCAGGCCACCCAGCTTTCGGGCCGGCGTGTCGTCGACGTCGGCTGTGGCGGCGGAATCCTCACGGAAGCCATGGCCGAGTCGGGCGCGACCGTGACCGGCATCGACATGGCCGAGGGACCGCTGACCGTCGCCCGGCTGCACCAGGTCGAATCCGGGGTCGCGGTCGACTACCTGCAGACCACGGCCGAACAGCTGGCGGAGCAGCGTGCCGGGGAATTCGACGTCGTCACTTGCCTCGAAATGCTTGAACATGTCCCGGAACCGTTCGAAGTGATCCGTTCCTGCAAGACGCTCGTCAAGCCCGGCGGCGACGTGTTCTTCTCGACGATCAATCGCAACCCCAAGTCCTTCGTTTTTGCGATCGTCGGTGCAGAGTACGTGCTCAAGCTGCTGCCGGCCGGTACGCACGAGTACCGCAAGTTCATCCGTCCCTCTGAACTGGATGCCTGGGCTCGGGAAGCCGGGCTCACGCTGGTGTCGAGCATCGGGTTGCATTACAACCCGTTCACCCGCGAGTACTCGCTGGGCGACAACCTGGACGTCAACTACCTGATGCATTACCGCCGGCCGGCAGACGGGTAGAGTCCTTGTCAGTCCTGGATGCCGGCCGATGCAACGCGGTGCTGTTCGACCTGGACGGCACGCTCGTCGATACCGCCCCCGATATGGTGGCCGCGCTGCAGGAACTGCAGCGCAGCCACGGCATCGACCCTGTCGATTACGAAATGGGCCGCGCGTACGTATCCAACGGCGCTCTGGGCTTGCTCGGCCTCGGCTTCCCTGACATCGAGCACGCCGTTGGCAGCGAGCTTCACAATGCCTATCTCGAACGCTATGCACTGCGCGTCTGCAAGACTTCCACGCTGTTTCCCGGGCTCGAGAGACTGTTGCAGGTGCTCGATGCAGCCGGGCTGCCCTGGGGCGTGGTCACCAACAAGCCGGCGCACCTTACCGATCCGCTGCTGGATAGCCTGGCACTCGCCGCGCGCAGCGCCTGCACGGTCAGCGGGGACACCCTGCCACAGCGCAAGCCCGACCCGGCGCCGCTGTTGCACGCGTGCGAGCTTGCCGGGCTGCTGCCGCAGAATACGATCTACGTTGGCGATGCATACCGCGATATACAGGCCGGCCAGAATGCCGGGATGGTCACGATTGCGGCGGCGTACGGTTACATCACGCCGGACGATGACCCGCAACGCTGGGGCGCCGACCGGGTCGCGGTGGACACGGCCGAATTGACGCAAATCCTGCTGAAAGCGGTTAATCTGGACGCCTGATGAAGTCGATTGAGATAGATCCCCGTTGGCTGGAATTCGGCGGCCCGGCTCTGCTGGCGGGACTGGTGCTGGGCGCCATCGTCACGTGGCTGATCACGCGGCGGCGTCAGCAGCGCCTGGAGACGGAGAACGCCGAGCTGCGCGAGCGAATCAAGAACCAGGAAGCCCTGCAGAGCGAGCGTGAAGCCGCCTTCCAGACGGCGAACAGCGAGCTCGCGCGCTCGTTTTCGGAGTTGGCAAACCGTTCCCTGCAATCGAACAGCGAAACCTTCCTGCGCCTTGCCGAGCAGAAGATGAGCGTGCAGAACGAACAAGCCAAACGCGAGCTGAGCGAGCGCGAGAAGGCGGTTGAGAACCTTGTCAAACCGATCCGCGAAGCGCTGCAGGCGTCGCAAAAGCAGATCGAGGCGCTCGAAAAATCCCGCAGCGAAGCTTACGGCTCGATTCGCACGCAGCTCGAGGCCATGCACATCGCGCAGGCTTCATTGACCCGGGAGACCCACAACCTGGCCAAGGCCCTGCGGCGACCCGAGGTGCGCGGCCGCTGGGGCGAGATCACCTTGCGCCGGCTGGTGGAGCTTGCCGGCATGGTCGAACACTGCGATTTCGTGGAGCAAGTGCACTCGGTTGCGGAAGGCCAGGTGATACGGCCGGACATGATCGTGCGCATGCCGGACCGGCGAGAACTCGTCGTTGACGTAAAGACGCCGCTCGATGCCTACATGCAGGCCGTGGAGGCGGAAGACGACGCGCAGCGCAAACTGGGGCTCGAACGCCATGCGAAAAGCCTCCGGGCGCACATTCGCATGCTGTCCTCCAAAGCCTACTGGGACCAGTTCGAGGAAAGCCCGGAATTCGTCATCCTGTTTATTCCGGGCGACCAGTTCCTTAGCGCTGCCCTCAACGAAGAGCCCGACCTGATCGAATACGCCCTCTCGCAGCAGATCATACTCGCCACGCCGACCAGCCTCGTGGCATTGCTGAAAGCTGTCGCCTACGGCTGGCGGCAGCTGGCCCTCGCCGACAATGCGAAGGAGATCCGCGCGTTGGCCGAGGACCTGTACGCGCGTCTGACTACCTTCGTTACGCACATGAACCGTGTCGGCAGGCAACTCGCCAGCAGCGTGGAAAACTACAACAAGGCGGTCGGTTCGCTGGAGCGCAGCGTACTGCCGGGTGCCCGCAAGTTCGTGGAACTGGGCGTGCACGGCAAAAAGCCGCTCGAAAAGCTGGACACCCTGGACCCGGTACCGCGGACCATGATCGAGAGCAGCAGCGATGACGAGCCCGTCCCCGACGAGGACACCGATTCAGCCGACAAGACCTTGCAGTAATGGACCACAAACATTACGAGTACCCGGCCAGCCTCCTCGAGGGACGCATCGTCCTGGTAACCGGCGCGAGCGACGGAATCGGTCGTGCCCTCGCGGTCCATGCCGCCGCGCACGGTGCCCAGGTCATCCTGCACGGCCGCAATGCCGCGAAACTCGAGAAGGTGTATGACGAGATCGAGGCCGTCGGGAGCGCGCCGCGACCGTCGATTGCTATTCTGGATCTTGCCACGGCCGGCAGCGATGCCTATACCTCGCTCGCGGACAGCCTGGTCGATGAGTTCGGCCGTCTCGATGGCCTCGTCAACAATGCCTCAATGCTCGGCGAGCGCTACTCGATCGAGCAGTACGACGCGACCATGTGGCAGCAGGTCATGCACGTCAACGTAACGGCGGCCTTTGCAATTACCCAGGTCTGCCTGCCGCTGCTGCACCAGTCCCAGGATGCTTCGATCATATTCACGAGCAGCGGCGTGGGCCGCACCGGGAAACCTTTCTGGGGCGCCTACGCGGTATCGAAATTTGCCACCGAGGGGCTGTCCCAGGTGCTGGCGAGCGAACATGAACACGGCCCGATACGCGTGAACTGCATCAATCCCGGGCCCGTGCGCACGGAGATGCGGCGCGCGGCGTACCCGGCGGAAGACCGCGATGTCCTGAAGACCGCGAATGAGATATTGCCAACGTACATGTATCTGCTGGGACCCGACAGCCGCGGCGTAACCGGCCAGAGCCTGGATGCCCAATAGTCGATATCACCTCAGGTAATAGACGCAACTATCGGGTTTTTCTCGCTTTTCTTTTATTTTGTTGCGGTCGCGCCTGCATCGGCGGCTTGAGACCGGCGGCGGGGTACAGCGCCCGGACCTGCCCCGGTGTCAGCGCCTCGTAGTTGCCGCGCCGCAGCTTGCGCGGCAGGTCGAGCGGACCGTAGCCGATCCGTATCAGCCGGCTGACCTCGAAGCCGCGCGCCTCCCAGAGCCGCCTGACCTCCCGGTTCCGGCCTTCCCGAAGACTGACTTTGAACCACTTGTTGCGGCCATCGCCACCGGTCGCCTCAATGCTCTCGAACCGGCCCAAACCGTCCTCCAGTTCGACGCCCTGTTTCAGCGCCGCCAGGTCTTCCGCGGAGGGGTCGCCGTGGATGCGGACGGCGTAACGCCGCAACAGTTCCGAAGAGGGATGCATGAGCGCGTTCGCCAGCGTCCCGTCGGTGGTGAATATGAGCAGCCCGGTCGTGGCGATGTCGAGACGGCCGACAGCCACCCACCGAGCACCCTTCAGTTTCGGCAGTGAGTCGAACACCGTGCGGCGCTCTTCGGGGTCCGATCGGGCAACGATTTCGCCTTCGGGCTTGTTGTAGACGATGTAGCGGTGCGACGGCGGCACCGCCCGCACAACGAGATTGCGGCCGTCCAGGGTGATGGTCTCGTCCCCGGTAACCGTATCGCCGAGCTGCGCGATCCTGCCGTCGATCGCCAGCCGGCCCTCGCGAATCCATTGCTCGACTTTGCGCCGGGAGCCGTGTCCGGCGCCGGCCAGCACTTTTTGCACACGTTCGGACAACGCGTTAATCCTCAACCGCTGGCTGACGCGTCCTTGTCGTCATCGCCCTCGCCCGGTTCCAGCGATGCAATGACAGTCGGCTTGTTGGGGTCCGGCCACTCCGAGACCACGAGCTGCTCCTCGACATCCGCGATTTCCGCGAGCGACTCTTCAGGATCGGTGTCCGGATCCGCCGCCGACTCCGCGGCGCTGGTTTCCCCGGGCTCGTCCTCGGGGTACAGTACCGGCATATTCGTCGCCGGCGCGCTCTCACCGGCGGCCTCCTCTTCGACCTCCGGCAGGTTGAGCTGGACGCGCAGGCTCTCCCAGTCCGACAGGTCGGCCAGCGGCGGCAGGTCATCGAGCTTCTTAAGCCCGAAGTAGTCCAGGAAGTTGCGGGTCGTGCCGAACATTTCCGGACGACCCGGCACGTCGCGATGGCCGACGACGTGAACCCAGTCCCGCTCAAGCAGTGTACGCACGATATTCGGACTGACCGATACACCCCGTACGTCCTCGATCTCGCCGCGCGTAATCGGCTGCCGATAGGCAACCAGCGCCAGCGTTTCGAACAGGGCGCGCGAATACCTCGGCGGGCGTTCTTCCCAGAGCTTTTGCAGGCGCTCCGCCATGCCCGTCTTGATCTGGATACGGAATCCCGACGCGACTTCGGAAATCGTGATACCGCGCGGCTCGTACTCCTCCGCGAGCGTCGCTATCGCCGCACGAATGTCGGGTTTCGACGGCGCCGAGCGCCCGTCAAACAGCCCCTGCAGCTGGTCCACGCTCAGCGGCCGGCCGGCAGCGAGCAAAGCCGCTTCGATAAAGTACTTGATTTCTGTCTGGTCCATCGGCGTAGCGTATCAGGGTTGTGACGAGTCGGCGGCCGGGCTCTGATCGTCTTCCGTCACCAGGCGAACGGTTGAAGCGGCGCGCACATGCAGCGGGGCAAACTCGCTGGCCTGCACGACTTCGATCAGCGATTCGCGCAGCAGTTCCAGCAGCGCAAGGAACGTGACCGCGACGCCGAGGCGCCCTTCCGCGGGGTCGAACAGGTCCGCGAAGCCGGTGAAAGTCCCGGCCTTCACCCGGCTCAGGACTTCTGACATTCGCTGCCGAACCGACAGCGGCTCACGCATGACGTGCAGATTCGCATACATTTCCGCGCGCTTGAGCACGTCGTGGAACGCCAGCAGAAGTTCTTTCAGGGTGACATCGGGCAGTTGCTCGACAACCTTTCGTTCGGGTGCCTCCGCCACAGCCATGAACACGTCGCGTTCCAGCCGCGGCAGCTCCTCGATGTCCTGCGCGGCTTTCTTGAAGCGCTCGTATTCCTGCAGCCGGCGGACGAGCTCCGCCCGCGGGTCTGCTTCGTCTTCTTCCTCGGTCTCGGTGCGCGGCAGCAGCATGCGCGACTTGATCTCCGCCAGCATCGCGGCCATGACCAGGTACTCGCCCGCGAGCTCGAGCTGCATCTCCTTCATCAGCTCGATGTATTGGACGTACTGCTTGGTGATCTCCGCGATCGGTATGTCGAGGATATCGATGTTCTGGCGCCGAATGAGATACAACAGCAGGTCCAGGGGTCCCTCGAATGCCTCCAGGAAGACCTGCAGCGCGTACGGCGGTATGTACAGGTCCTGCGGCAGCGTGGTGATCGGCTCGCCGTCGACGACGGCAAACGGCATTTCACTCTGCGCGGGGCTTTGTTTTTCGTCCTGCGGCGGTTTCGGGGCGTCTTCCCGCTTCAGAACCTTGAGATCCGGCTTCATGGGCTTTCCAGGGCAATACCAGGGCATTCTAGCGTACTTGGGGCCCTGCGTGGCTCACACCAGGGCTCTGACATCGCCGCGCCCGACCCGCAATACCTTGACCGTGCCCTCCGACAGATCAATCACGCTGGTCGGTTCGATACCGGTCGGCCCGGCGTCGATGATGAGATCGATCTCGTGACCAATGCGGGCCTCGATTTCATGCGGGTCGGTGAGGGGCAATTCGTCGCCCGGCAGCAGCAGCGTCGAACTCATGATCGGCTCCCCGAGTGCCTCGAGGACCGCGCGCACCAGCACATGATCCGGGACCCGCAGCCCGATTGTGCGTCGCTTCGGATGCTGCAACCGCTTTGGCACTTCGCGAGTGGCAGGCAGAATGAACGTATACGGCCCCGGCGTCATCGACTTGAGCATCCGATAAGCCCAGTTATCCAGCCGTGCGTAGGTACCGATTTCCGAGAGGTCACTGCACACCAGCGTGAAATTGTGATGCTTGTCGGTGCGGCGGATACGACGAATCCGGTCCATGGCTCGCTTGTCGCCGATATGACAGCCGAAGGCGTAACTCGAGTCCGTCGGGTAAGCGATCAGCCCGCCACTTTCTATCGTTTCGACGATTTCCGCGACGACCCGCGGCTGCGGATTGTCCGGATGAACTTCGATGAATTTGGCCACGCGCGGATTTTAGGGAACTCCTCGCCCCGGCGATACCCTTGCAATCGTGGCCTGCGACATGCAGATCACGTTATCATGCGCGCATTTCCGGCCAGGCGATTGCCCTTCCCATGCAAGTACTGTTCGAATTTTTGCCCCTGATACTTTTCCTCGTTGCCTACCTGTATAAGGGCATCTACTTCGCTATCGGCGCATTGATGATCGCGATGCCGATCGGATTCGTAATCAAGTACGTCCGCACGAGCAAGGTCGACAAGATGTACCTGTGGTCGACGATCTTCCTGCTTGTGTTCGGCGGCGCCGCCCTCTACTTTCGAAATGCGGATTTTATCTACTGGAAGCCGACCGCCTTTTACTGGGTCGTTTCCGTCGCCTTCTTGCTCAGCCTGTGGATCGGAGAAAAGCCGCTCGTGCGTCGCTTCCTGGAAATAGGGGGCGAGCTTCCGACCGAGAAGATCGCTGCCGGCGACTGGCGCAGGCTGAATGTTATCTGGGTGCTGTTTTTCGCTGCCATGGGGGGCGCGAATATTTACGTGGCGTACCATTTCAGCGAGAAATTCTGGGTAAACTTCAAGGTCTTTGGCCTGCTCGCGCTCACTTTCATTTTCATGCTCGCTCAGGGGTTGTGGCTGGTGTCCAAGCTCGGCGGTAATGATTCGGCCGTCGACACCGGCAAATCCGAATGATGTGGTACGCAATCATCAGTGAGGACAATGCCAACAGCCTGCCGTTGCGGGCAACGGCTCGCGACGCCCACCTTGCACGCTTGCGCTCGCTGGCCGCTGACGGACGGCTGCTCGTAGCGGGTCCCCACCCAGCGGTGGATGCGGAGGACGCTGGCGAAGCCGGCTTTACCGGTAGCCTGGTCATCGCCGAATTTGCCTCGCTCGAGGATGCCATGCAGTGGGCTGATGCGGACCCCTATGTCGCTGCCGGTGTGTATCGCAAGGTGCTGGTGAAGCCGTTCAAACGGGTGCTGCCGTGACGGCCGAACGGATTGAATCGATCAAGGAGTGTCTCGAGTCCGGGCTTTCACCGGCTCACCTGCAGGTCAAGGATCAGAGCCATCTCCATGCCGGGCACGCCGGCGCCCGTGGCGGCATGGGGCATTTCGAGGTAACGATCATTGCCGACGCTTTCGAAGGCAAGACCAGAATCGAGCGCCACCGGATGATCTATACCGCGCTGGGGACGCTCATGGAGACGGATATTCATGCGCTCAAGATCAACGCCTATACCCCGGCGGAGCGATAATTTCGGCCAAAATCCTCTTGAGATAGTCTATGATGTCGGCTGCTCAAGTGCCCGGTAACGCTCGTTTTGTTCTCAGGCTTGGGATTTCGGACGCAGCCCAGGGCCACTCAAGCCATTCAAAGCAATTAAAGGACTTATCATGATTTTCAAATCTCGTTCCAGTCGGTTTGGAACTCTCGCCGCTGTCGTAACTTTAGCAGCGAGCGGATTCTCAACCGCCTCGGCCGAAACCGTGCTGACTGTCAACGGTGTCGATATTGACAGCACAGTGTTCGACTCCTACCTGGAGAGTCGCTTTCAGAAACCCGCAGAGCAGGCTACAGCCGATGACCGTGCCGTTGTCGAGCGTGAGTTGACGGATATCTATCTGCTCACCACCACGCCGAAAGCCAAGGAATTCGCTGCCGACCCGCAGATCAAGGCCCAGCTGGAGCTGCAGTACCGTGGCACGATTGCCCAGGCCGTGGCTCGCGACTTTGTAGAGTCGAATCCGGCAACGGATGCCGAGATTCTCGCCGAGTACGAGGCGCAGATCGCCCAGTCCTCGGACAAGCAATACAAGGCAAGGCATATTCTGGTACAGACGCAGGCGGAAGCGCAGGACCTGATTGCGCAACTTGGAGAAGGCGCCGACTTCCAGGCACTCGCAAAGGAACACTCCACTGGACCGTCAGGGCCTAACGGCGGCGATCTCGGCTGGTTTGCGCCGGAGCAGATGGTGAAGCCCTTCGCCGATGCAGTCGTCTCACTAAAGGATGGTGCCTTTTCACCAGAGCCGGTACAGACTCAGTTCGGTTGGCATGTGATCCTCCGCGAAGAGTCTCGCGAGAATGAGCCTCCGACCCTGGAAAGCGTGCGTGATGCAATCAAGCAAGCCGTCGAACAGACGAAGTTTCAAAATTACATGCAGAAACTGCGCGACAATGGTTAGGCCGATATCGAGTTAACTTAACTCAGGATAATTTGTCATAAAGGGCGTCTTCGGGCGCCCTTTTTTCATTCCGCTTCCGGTTCTGTGAGGGGCATCACACCGTGAAATCGCGAAGCTGCCTAACATTGCTCGCGAGTCATCCCTAATCGCTCGGGGGTGGCTCCTCCAACCCTCGCATCTCCTTACTAGGTTGATACGAGAACTAAGTCGGCAGGGACGCCGACTTTTTTTTGCCCAAAAGAAAAGGCCACCGAAGTGGCCTTCCACCTGATACTCCCAGAGGCAGATCTTTTTGTAATTGTCCTCCGACGAGCGAAGCCGGAGTGCCTCCTTATTGGGATCGGCTACTGTACGGCGCTAATCGCGTCCGATACCAGCAGGCCGCGGCTGACGGGCTGAATTCCGCTGAAGCTGAGCGAAAGCCCCGACGGAATCGCGCCGCCACTCATGGCAGCTGTGTATTCAATCGTGAGTTCGCCAAGCCGCGCCCAGCCAAGTACCGGATCAACCTCTGAGGGTATGCCAGTGACGAAGACCTGGGTAGCACCAGGCACGTACATGTCATTGGATACGGAAATCGAATCGGCGTAAAGCCAACCGGACGAAACAACCGAACCATTAACGGATACGAAGTCACCGACATTCATGATCGAGAGCATCGCCTGCGAGGCCATGACGGTCTGGCCAACAGCCATAAACACGCTATTTATGGGATCTATTGAGTCAACTGGGCCTGCGAGAACTAAAACATCCCCGGCGTTAATACCGGCCAAACCGCCAGCGTTGATGCCCAACACATCACCAGCGTTGATTCCAGCCACGCCTCCTGCATTGATGCCTGTAACGTCGCCAGCGTTGATTCCAGTTACATCGCCAGCGTTGATGCCTGTAACGTCGCCGGCGTTGATTCCAGTTACATCGCCAGCGTTGATGCCTGTAACGTCGCCGGCGTTGATTCCAGTTACATCGCCTGCATTGATGCCTGTAACGTCGCCAGCGTTGATTCCAGTCACATCGC
>JBFIHC010000025.1:0-33111 GCA_041601995.1 Woeseiaceae bacterium
GCATCGGCATGCGTGCGGAACACGCCGACCGGCTTGCCGGACTGCACCAGCAGGGTCTCGTCGTCACCGAGGTCGCGCAGGCATTCGACAATTGCGTCGAAACAGTCCCAGTTGCGGGCCGCCTTGCCGATGCCGCCGTAGACCACCAGGTCCTGCGGCCGCTCGGCCACGTCCGGATCGAGATTGTTCATCAGCATGCGCAGCGGTGCCTCGGTAAGCCAGCTCTTTGCCGACAGCCGGGTGCCGATCGGTGCCTTGATGACACGGGGTCTGTTCATCGTTCCAGTTTCTCCAGTTGCACGACGCCCTCGGACGCCGATTTCGTTGTTCCGGGGGGCGTGTAATGCCCCGTCAATTCATAGCGACTGCCCGGGTGGTGCAGCCGCGCGAAAGTCACCGGGCGGCCGTGCGCCCAGGTGCGGCGCATGACGACCAGGCAGGGTTCCTTTTCCGGCATCTGCAGCTGCGTGCGCACCGCGGCATTGGGTAGCTGCGCGCGCACGATCTGTTCGGCCTCCTGCAGTGGCGCGATCGAGGTCAGGTACGCGCTCGGAGTCACCGCGGCGAAGTCCTGTTGCGCGCAGAACGGCGCGAATTCGGCCAGCACGTGGCGGTCCTCCACCTGGATCGGCACGCCATTCTCGAAGTGCACCAGTAACAGGTGGAATACGTCGGTGCCCTGCTCCACGTGCAGCGCCCTCGCGATCTCGCCGCGGGCGTGCTGGCGCGAGTTGCGCAGCACGTCGCAGGTGTGGCGGTGTCCCCGCTGTTCGATCTCGTCCGCGATGTTGTGCACCTCGAGCATGTGCGAGCGCGAGCGAAAGTCGGACACGAAGGTGCCGCGACCGGCGATGCGCTCGACATAGCCTTCGTCGGTGAGTTCGCGCAGCGCACGATTCGCGGTCATGCGGGACACCCGCATGCTTTCGACGAGTTCGTTCTCCGATGGCACCCTGTCATTTGGTCCCAGCTCGCCCGACGATATCTGCGTGATGATCAGGTCCTTGAGCTGCTGGTAGCGCGGCTTGTCGCTGTTGCTCATGCCCTCGTCCCCAGCGATCTCACGGCAGCGCGGAATGCGTCCCGCGTTTCTGCGCCGGACCTGTGCTCGCCGTCAACGACGACCCACTCGCCGTGTACCATCACACCCTCGATGGGCAGGCGATAGCCGGAGAAAACCAGCGCGTCGAGGCGCGAGTCGTCGCCGTGGCCCGTCAGCATCGGGTCGTCGTCATAGAGCGCAACGAGGTCGGCCGGCGCGCCGCAGCAGAGTCCTGCGGCCTGTTGGCCGCTCGCCTGTGCACCGCCCTCGACCGCGCGCTCGAACAGTTCGCGGCCGACATGCGAGCCGCGTAGCGAGGTAACGTTGCGCGTCTGCGTCGCCAGGCGTTGCCCGTACTCGAGCCAGCGCAGTTCCTCGAAGGGATTGATCGAGATGTGGCTGTCCGAGCCGATCGCGAGCCTGCCACCGTGTGCAAGGTAGTCGGCCAGCGGGAACAGCCCGTCGCCCAGGTTCGCTTCCGTGCTCGGGCACACGCAGACGACGGCGCCTGATCCGGCGAGGCGCTTCGATTCGTCGGCATCCATGTGTGTCGCGTGCACGAGGCACCACTGTTCATCGACGTCGAGGTTCTCCAGCAGCCAGCGCACCGGGCGCCGTTCGTAGGCCGCCAGGCACTGGTCGACCTCGCGTTGCTGTTCGGCGATGTGCAGGTGAATCGGGCCGCCCGCGCTGCGCCCTGCCTCCGCGATCGCCGCAAGCGACGGCGCGCTGACGGCTCGCAGGCTGTGCGCACCAATGCCGACGCTGAGCTTCTCCGACACCTGCGTTTGCGCCTCGCGGTGATGCTCGAGGAATTGTGGCAGCGATAACGCGAAGAGTTCCTGGGGTCCCTCCGGCCCCGCGGCGTGAAAGCCGGCGCGTTCATAAAGCACGGGGACGTAGGTCAGGCGAATTCCGGTCTGCCGGGCCGCATCCCCCAGCGCCCCGAACATTTGCATGCCCGCTGCCTTCGTGGCCGGGTTGCGGTGCAGGTAGTGGAACTCGACGACGGTTGTATAGCCGCTTTGCAGCATCTCCGTATAAACCTGGCGGGCAATCGCGCGCAACAGGCCGGGATCGAGTGTCGCCGCGAGCCGATACATCCGATCACGCCAGGTCCAGAAGTTGTCGTGGCCTTCGGGAGAACGCTGTTCCGTGCGGCCGGCGAGCGCCCGCTGGAACGCATGGCTGTGGGCATTGCAGAGCCCGGGAATGACACAGCCGACTGCCGTCGCATCGTCGTCGGCGTCGGCACCCGGCCGGACCGCGTCGATCAGGCCGTCTCGCACGTGCAGCAGGACGTTGTCGGCCCAGCCGTCGGGTAACAGCGCTTTGCTGGCAAGAATCGAGGTCATCGAGGCACCTGTAAGTTGTATATACAGGCTAGTCCATGCTAGGTTGCATTGCAATTACGGAGAGTCTGGATGGCCGACTGGGACTTGCTGCTGACCGATGCCCGCATTGCAACAATGCGGCAGGGCGCGGCCGATTACGGCGCCATCGAAGCCGGCAGCATTGCCATCGCCGGTGGCCTGATCGACTGGATCGGCGCCGTCGCGGAACGTCCCGAGGGGCATGCCGCACGGACGGTCTCCCTGGGCGGGCGCTGGGTGACGCCCGCGTTGATCGACTGCCACACGCACCTCGTGTTCGGCGGGCAGCG
Organism: Woeseiaceae bacterium; assembly: GCA_041601995.1. GTDB lineage: Bacteria > Pseudomonadota > Gammaproteobacteria > Steroidobacterales > Woeseiaceae > UBA1847. Next base: position 2,706 of record JBFIHC010000025.1, read on the forward strand.
CGCCGGCGAGTTCGAGCGGCGCCTGCAGGGGGTCAGCTACGAGGATATCGCGGCGCAAGGCGGCGGCATCCTGTCCACCGTGCAGGCAACCCGGGCGGCCAGCGAGGAGCAACTGTACCGCGAGGCGCTGCCGCGACTTATGGCGCTCGCTCGCGAGGGCGTGGCAACCGTCGAGATCAAGTCGGGTTACGGCCTGGATCTCGACAATGAACTCAAGATGTTGCGGACGGCGCGCCGGCTCGGCGAGGCGTCCGGCGTCACCGTCCGAACGACGCTGCTTGCCGCTCATGCCGTCCCACCCGAGTTCGCCGGCGACGCGGACGCCTACATGAATTTCATCATCGAGGAAATACTGCCGGCTGCTAACAGCGAGGGGCTCGCCGATGCCGTCGATGCCTACTGCGAATCCATCGCCTTCGATGACGCGCAAGTCGAACGGCTGTTTACCCGTGCACAGGAGCTGGGCCTCAGGGTCAAACTGCACGCCGACCAGCTCAGCGACGGCGGCGGTGCGAAACTCGCGGCGCGGTTCGGCGCGCTGTCGGCGGATCACCTCGAGTACACGTCGCAGGACGGTGTCCGGGCGCTGGCCGAATCGGGCACCGCCGCCGTGCTGCTGCCCGGTGCCTACCTCACCCTTGGCGAGACGCAGCAGCCCCCGGTCGGCGCTCTGCGCGACGGCGGCGTGCCGATCGCGCTCGCGAGCGACTGCAATCCGGGCACCTCGCCGCTCGGCTCCATTCACCTGGCCATGGGTCTCGGCGCCCGCCTGTTCCGTTTGACGCCGGAAGAGTGTCTCGCCGGCGTGACGCGCGAAGCTGCCCGCGCGCTGGGTCTCGGCCACGACCGCGGCACCCTCGAGGCCGGCAAACGCGCGGACCTCGCCGTCTGGGATCTCGAGCATCCGCGGGAGCTGGCGTACTGGCTCGGCGAGCATCCGCTGTCGGAGTTGCTCGTCGCCGGGCGCGCGCCCGGGGCGTAAGAACTAACCGATCCCCATCATGAATCGGACTCTTCCTGCCCGGCGGCGCTTCGTACTCACGCTCGGTCTTCTCACGGCCATGGCCGCGCTCACGATTGATCTGAGCCTGCCCGCCATCCCCGACATGGTTCGGGCGCTGGCCACGGATTTGCCGCGGGGACAACTCATCGTCGGCGCTTTCATGCTCGGCATGGCCTGTGGCCAGATCCCGGCCGGCCTGTTCTCGGATCGTCTCGGCCGGATGCCCGTGCTCTACGCCGGCATGAGCCTGTTCACCCTCGCCGCCACCGCCGCGGCGCTTGCCCAGACCATCGAACTGATGCTTGCGGCGCGTTTCGTACAAGGTATTGGCGGCGCTTCGGCCGTCGTGTTGTCGCGAGCCATTGTGCGCGACATCGCAAGCGGCAAGAGTGCGGCGCGGCTGATGTCCCTGATGACGATGATCTTCACCGTTGCTCCGGTCGTGGCTCCCACCATTGGTGCCCTGATGGTCGCCCAATGGGACTGGCGGGCGCCATTCGTCGTGATCGCCGCGGGTGGCGCGTTCATGCTCATTGGCATTCGCAGCAATCTCGTGGAGACGCATGCAGCGAATCCCGACGGCCACCCGCTCCGGCAGCTGCAGCGCAGTTTCAGCGAGTACTTCCGGCACCGGCAGAGTATCTTCGGCCTGTTGCTGATCGTGGTGCCGCCGGCCGGCTTCATGTCCGTTATCGCTGTTTCCGCGGCACTGGCGGTCGAAATCTACGGATTCTCGGTGCAGGCCTACGGCCTCGTGTTCGCCTGCGCGGGCCTGTCGATACTGGCAGGCTCGATGATCAATCGTGCGCTCGTGAACCGTCTCGAACTCGTGCCGCTGATCCGCATCGGCATCTCGCTCATGACACTGGCCTCCGTGCAGCTCCTGCTGGCGGCGTGGATCAACGCTGCGCCGTTCGCATGGGTATGGGGCTGCGTGTGCCTGTTCTTTTTCGCTGTCCCGATCGTGCTGTCGAACGCGATGGTGCTCGCGCTCGATCCGCTGCCGCGGATCGCAGGCGTCGCCTCATCCATCATCGGCACGATCCAGAACGTCGTCGGCGCGTCGGGTGCGATCCTCGGCGCATCGATTTACGACGGCACCCTGCGCAACGCGATCCTGATCATCGGCTGCGCCGGGCTCGTCGTGCTGGTGATCTTCCTGTTGCGGCCGCTGATCTGCGGCGGCCCGATCGTGCATCACGCGGAGGAGGCGGTGCGCGAACAGCGCCTCAGATGATTTCGGCTTTGGCGCGCAGGCTTTCCCAGTCGCCTGTACGTTCGGCATGGAGCACCCGCTCGTGCATCGCGGCGAGCGAGTCGGTCACCTCGTCAATCATCGCATCAAAGCGCTGATCGCCCCTCAGACTTGCGAGAAAGGGATCCTGCTCGAGGGACCAGAGGTCGGTCAGAACCGCTTCCGTGAAGCCATCGTCGATCAGCGACCGGAGCGCGCCGAGCGCATCCTCCTTGCGACCCAGCAACGCGAGTATCCGAACCTCCTGGATTCCCTGTCCGAACGAGCCCACGCGAGGCTGCTCCCGGACGACCGGAAGCGCCGCCAGTAGCAGCTTCTGCGCGTAGGCTCTGTCCCCTTCGCGCTGGCTGATATAGGCAAGCCGGATGATCGACGGAATGGTGAACTTGTCGATCTGCAGTTCCGCATCCTCCCGGAGTATCGGCTCGTCGATAAACACGAATTCCCGCGCTCGGCTGAAGTCGCCCAGCAGTATCGCAAGCTGCGCTGCGGCTCCCGCGGGGAACTGGTTGGCTTCGCTGGACCCCGCGCTCTCGATTTTTGCGGAGAAGAAGTCCAGCGCACCCCGGAAATCTGCGTCGAGGAGCAGCAAGACCCCGTCTACGTATTGTGCGAATGGATGAGCTTCGGGCAGGGTCTTTACAAGTTCCGCTGCTCTGTCAAAGTCGCCGAACGCCACGAACAGACGGACATTGAACATCTGGGGTGTCTGGTCCGCGCTCATTTCAACCGACCGTTCTATCCACGCCATGGCTTCGTCAAGACGTCCGAGGCCCGCCAGGTGCTGGGCCAAGAACTGACTCGGTGTCGGCCATTCGGGATGAATCTGCATCGCCTCGAGCCAAAGTCGGATTGCCTCGTTGTTCTTGCCGCGCTGCGCATAAAGGGTCGGCAGATTCGTATAGGGAACGCGACCCAACGGGTCGAGCTCCATCGACCGCTGAAACAACTCGATGGCCTCGTCGTCGCGTTCTTCCCCATCGCGCAGCGAGGCAAACCACATGTAGGCGCTGGCATGATTCGGGTTCAGTTCGATGGCGCGGCGAAACGCCGCCTCGGCCTTTATGTTCCCGTTGCCTATCCGTGTCTGCTGCCAGGCCTTGCTCTCGAGCAATCCTTTGACGGCATAGGCGTCCGCGAGGTCCGGGTCCAGTTCGAGCGCCTTGTCCAGGTTCTGCCGTGCAATCTCGAACGCTTCATCCTGCGGCAGGTCCTGGTGATTGTTCTCCAGCAAAAGCACGCTTTCGGCAAGCCCTGCGTAGGCGGCCGCGTAGTTCGGGTCGTACGCTATCGCCTGCTCGAAACTCTCACGCGCGCGCCGCAGCGGCTCGAGCCGTCGCAGAGACAGGTTGTCCCTTCCCGAGACATAGGCGCTGTACGCCCGCAGGTCCGCAGTCGGTCGTGTCGCGATCCTGACCTGTTCAGCCGGCGTCAGCGTCGTTTCCAGCGCGACGGCAATCGCCGACGAGATTTCGCTTTGAATGTCGAAAATGTTGTGCGCGGTCAGCTGCCGATCGTAACTTTGCGCCCAGATATTCACGTCGTTGGTCGCATCGACCAGCTGCACGTTGATGCGCACGTTATCGCCGACGCGCTGCACGGAACCCTGCAGCACCGAATTCACGGACAGTTCCTCGCCGATCTGGCGCACGTTTTTCGTGGTGTTACGGTACTCCATGACCGACGCGCGCGAAATTACCTTGCAGGACCCTATGCTCGACAGCTGGGTGAGGATATCGCCGTGAATCCCGTCGGCAAAGACGACGTTGTCCGGCTCGCTGCTCAGGCTAATGAAGGGCAGCACCGCGATCGCCGGCTTCTCCTCGACGGGCGACGGCAACGGTTCTTCCCCGTTGCGGATGCCGGTCACGTTGAAGGTGATGGATACCCCCAGCGCCAGCGCGAGCAGTCCGATGATCACGTAGTTCATCCGGGATTTGGACGCCGGGTCCGCGCGGTGTCGCTCGTCGGTGTCCCGATCGAGCTTTACGCCCTCGGGCGTGATCTCGTAAACCCATGCCAGCACCACGGCGACAAAGAAGCCGATCATCACGACGATTACGTAGACCTGGAACACGCCCTCCGACGCACCGAAGGTCGGCAAAAGGACGGACCCGGCCTCGATAATGATCCAGGCGACGAGCGCATAGGCGGCGGCGACGCGCAGCACGTTGCGGCGGCGGAGCTCTGACAGGAATGACGGCATCGGCCGGATTATATGCGAAATCTCCGCCGGCCATTCCGGGGTGGCGCGGGATTGTCCGGCATTACGGCAATTCGCTCAGGACGTCGTCGACGTCCTTGCGTTTCTGCTGCGGGGTAATTTTCGGATAGCCGTACCACAGCAGGCCGACGACGAACTCCTTGTCCGGGTCGATGCCCAGGATGTCGAAGAAGCGCTCGTCCCGCGTGATATCCCCCGTCGTCCACTTGCTGCCGACGCCGGCCTTCCAGAGATAAAGCATGAAATTCTGGATGGCGGCCGCGCACGCAGCATAGTCCTCCCGCTGCAACAGCTTGTCGTCGGACCGCTGGCAGGTCACCACCAGCCAGCCCGGTTTCTCCGACCATGCCTCGCGCTTGAAGCGTGCCGCTTCCGCGCCCTTCCTGGCCGCAACAATCTCGTAACAGAGATCGAGGCAGCACTCGACGGTCTCACGCCCCAGCCGGTAGAAGCGCCAGGGCTCGGTAACATGGTGATTGGGCGCCCAGGTAGCCGCTTCGACGGCTTCGCGCACGAGCTCCGCGGGTACCGGCGTCTGCAGATAAAGGTTGATCGTGCGGCGGCCGCGAATGACCTCCTCGAGTTCGCGCAGCGATCGGGTTTCGTAACTGGGTGGCGCTTTCCTGCTCATGCCCTTTCGATGACCATCGCGATGCCCTGCCCCACGCCGATGCACATCGTGCACAGCGCGTAGCGCCCGTTCCGGCGTCGCAGTTCGTAGGCGGCCGTCGTCACGAGACGCGCCCCCGACATCCCGAGCGGGTGCCCGAGCGCGATGGCGCCCCCGTTCGGATTCACGTGTTCGGCGTCGTCGTCGATGCCGAGTTGCCGCAGGGCGGCGAGACCCTGCGCGGCAAAGGCCTCGTTCAGCTCGATGACGTCCATCGCCGCAATATCCAGCCCGGCGAGCGCCAGCACCTTCCGCGACGCGGGCGCCGGTCCGATGCCCATGATGCGAGGTTCGACGCCCACCGCGGCCCAGGCGACGACACGGGCGAGCGGTTCGAGGCCGTAGCGCCCGGCGCCAGCCTCCGATGCCAGCAGCAACGCGCAGGCACCGTCGTTGATGCCGGACGCGTTCCCCGCGGTAACGGTGCCGCCCTCGCGCACGAGGGGCCGCAGCTTGGCCAGCCCGTCCAGGGTCGATCCCGGGCGCGGGTGTTCGTCCGTGTCCACGTCGACCGGCTCACCGCGGCGCTGCGGCACGGCAACCGGCACGACCTCCGCGGCGAAAATGCCGGACGCGATGGCGGCCTCCGCCCTGTGCTGGCTGCGCAGCGCGAATGCGTCCTGGTCGCCGCGCATCACGCCGAATTCGTCCGCCACATTCTCCGCGGTCTCCGCCATCGAATCGGTGCCGTATTGTTCCTCGAGCTTACGATTCACGAAACGCCAGCCCAGCGTCGTATCGTAGATCTCCGCGTTGCGGCCGAACGCCGCTGTCTGCTTGGCCATCACGAAAGGCGCTCGCGACATCGACTCGACGCCGCCGGCGATTCCGATCTCGATGCCCCCGGAACGAATCGCGTCCGCGGCATTGCCGATTGCGTTCATACCCGAACCACACAGGCGATTCACCGTTACGGCCGGCACCGTCGCGGGCAAGCCCGCGAGCAGCGCCGACATTCGCGCGACGTTGCGGTTGTCCTCGCCAGCCTGGTTGGCACAGCCGTAGACGACATCATCGATGGCCGCCGGGTCGAGCCGCGACTGCCGCTCGAGCAGGGCCGCGATCGGGATAGCCCCGAGGTCGTCCGCGCGGACGGAGGAGAGCGCACCGCCATAGCGGCCGATCGGTGTCCGCACCGCGTCGCAGATGTAGGCTTCAGTCATCGAGACGGTCCTCCGTCGCCACGCCGACGGTCATGCGCTTGAGCACGTCGTTCTTCAGGATGAAATGGTGGTACAGGGCGGCGAGCACGTGCACGGCCACCAGCGCAGCGAGCAGCATCCAGCCGGCTTCGTGCACTTCTTCCCAGAGCTCGTGGTCGTCATGGTCTTCGGCAACCGGCAGCGGGATCGAGAACAGGCCGAAGAACGCCAGCGGCTTACCGCCCGTCGCGACGGCGAGGGCTCCCGACATCAGCTGCGCAAACACCGCGATGTAGATTGCGCCGTGCAGCAGTGCCGCGCTGGCGCGCTGCCAGCCCGGGATGCCGGGCGGGTGCGCAGGAGTCACGTTGATCCAGCGCCACACGAGCCGCGAAACCATCAACGCAAGCGCAAGCAGCGCGATGGATCCGTGCAGCTCTCGGATAGCGCTACGTTGCGGGCCGCTGTCCATGTCGGACTGCAGCAACCCGAGGATTATGAGCGCCAGGATGCCGAGCGCAACCAGCCAGTGCAGCCACTTGGCGACCGCACCGTATTCTAACTGCGTATTTCCGAGTGCCATCGGGGTACCTCGTCTTCCGTAACGTTAATGCTATCCGTTATGTGCGCCCATCGACCGCGGCCGCGGAGCCGGGTGACGTGTTTTGGATCTCGCTGGCGACCGCCGCGTCATAGCGGCGCCCCAGTACCAGGCCGACGGCTGCCCAGATCAGGGCGATAACCGTGCCAATTACTGCGACGGGCGCCATGCCGAGACCCATGGAGGTGGTCAGGAATGCGAACGCCCATCCCGAGAGCACGTCGCCGCCGCGGTAAACGACGATATCGATGACCTGCTTCGTTTTGAAGCGGTCTTCACGACTGACGTTGGTATAGAGCATTTCGCGGCCCGGCCGCGTGATCGAGTAATTGCCGGCCTTGAGTACGATCCAGCCGGCGATCATGACCGCAAGCACCGGGTTGACGAATACCAGCAGCAGCGCCACGGCGACCAGTACCGGCACGAGGGCGAGCGACTTTCCGACGCCGAGGCTGCCGGTGAGCCGGCTCGTCACGAACCACGCGGTTACGATCGTTATGCTGTTGACGGCGAGGTTGATTCCGGCCCAGATCGCCGTGTTCGTGTCACGGTCGTTGCCCGCCATGAGGTTCTTCAGCTCGAAATAGGCGAACGATCCGATGAACGTATATAGAAATATGAATACGCCAATGCCGAGCAGGTACGGGTTGCGGACGAATTCGCGGAAACCCGCGAAGGGATTACCGCTGAGCGCCTGCTCTGCCGCGGTCGGGGTGTGGCCCGGCTGCGCGGCCCTGCGCAGAATCGAAACCATCGGCACGCTGGCAACCAGAATCGCGGCCGCAACCAGCATCAGGTTCAGCGCACCGATCGTCTGCGCAAGTGCGAGCGCCACCGCCGAGCCGGCAATCGTTCCAATGCTCGCCCCGCTGGCGATGAAACCGAACAGCCTCGGTGCCTGCCGCCGGCTGAAGATGTCCGACATCAGGCTCCAGAACACCGAAACATGAAACAGCGAGAACAGGCTGAGCCATACGTAAAACGCCTTGTTGATCAGGACACCGTCCTGCATACCGCGCGCGCCCAGGAAAAAGGCGACGAAGCTGGCGGCGAAAAAGGCATAAACGCCGGGAATGACTTTTTGCAGCTTGCCGCGCGATACCGCGTAACCGTAGATACTTACGGCGATCGCGCTGAAGAAGAAGTTGATCGTCCACAATGAGGCCAGCTCGACATCGCTCCACTCCGGCGCCAGGGCATCCCGCACCGGTTTGAGCATGTTGTAGGCGAGCATCAACAGGAACAGGAACGAGAACGACAGCAGTGCAGCGCGCGCCTCCTCGGGCTCGATGCGCGTCGCCCCGCGGAATATTCGGGCCAGGCCGCTTGTCGGTTGCTCGCTCATCGGGCCGCGGTCACTTCGCTGCTGCTGTCAGAGCCGCAAGACTGCCACAGATCGCGTCCGACAGGCGAATGTCGGGCGGCCGGCAATTGCCTCTCGACACACGGCGGATTGGCGGTCCGCAATTGCCCGAGGCGCCGGCGGAATTCGCGCAGCGGCTATTCGTGCCGCAGCGCGTCGATCGGGTCGAGCTGCGATGCGCGCCGCGCCGGCCAGATGCCGAAGACGATACCGACCGCGGCGCTGAAGCCGAACGCCATCATTGCCGACTCCGCGGTGACGAGCGTCTGCCAGCCGGCAAGCCTGTTCAGCAGTGTTGCGGCCGTCGAGCCGATAACGAGGCCGAGCGCGCCCCCCATCAGGCACAGTGTCGTGGACTCGACGAGGAACTGCAGCAGGATGTTGCCACGCGTGGCACCGAGCGCCTTGCGGATGCCGATTTCCCGGGTACGTTCGGTCACCGTGACCAGCATGATGTTCATGATGCCGATGCCGCCGACCACCAGGCTCACGCCCGCGATGCCCGCGAGCAGGAAGGTGAATATCTGTGTCGCTTCCTGGCGGGACTCTGCGAACTGCTTGCGATTCACCATGGCGAAGTCGTTGTCCCTGCCCGGCAGGATTCCGTGCTCGCGGCGTAGCACCCGCTCGATCTCCAGCATCGCCTGTTCGACCGAGGAGGATTCCTCGACGAGCACGCTGATACGCTGCACGATTTCGTTGCCCGTCACCCGGAACTGCGCCGTGCTCAGCGGTATCCAGACGTCGTCGTCGGGATTGCGCCAGCCGGTAGAGCCCTTTGCCGCAAGCACACCGATAACTTCGAACGGGACGGTGCCGATCGAGATACTGCGTCCGATGATGCCCTCGGCGTCGGTGTCGAGCATGCCGGGCACATCCGCGGCGAGCACGGCGACCCGCCTGCGGGCAGAATCGTCCGCGACCGTGAACATGCGGCCGTCGGCCACTTCGAAGCCGTGCAAATCGAGGTAGTTCGGCGTCATCCCGATCACCCCGGTATTGATATTGCGGTTACCGTATTTCACCTGGAACCGGCCATTGATCTCCGGCACTACTTCGTCGAGATGACTCGTACCGACCGTCAACGCAGCGGCGTCGCCGGTGGTCAGCGTCATCTGGTCGCGTGCGACACCACGGCTGAACCAGAATGAGGACTCGATCGCGAGGATGTCACCACCGAGCGCGGCCATCTGTTCGTCGATGGCGCGCTGCGCTCCGGTGCCCAGCGCGACCATGGTTATTACCGCGCCGACGCCGATGATGATGCCCAGCATCGTCAGCGCTGCTCGAAACAGGTTGCTGCGTATCGACGACAGCGCTATGCGGAATGTTTCGGAGATCAGCATGAGCGATCAGCGACGCTGGATCCCCGGAACCCCGATACGGCGATTCAACCAGTTCTGGAGATCTTGCTGCGTTTCGAACAGATGGGTCGACGGCAGGACCAGCACCGACTCGGATTCGGCGAGCCCGTCAATGATCTCCACGCGGTCGAGATCGGTAATGCCTGTGCGAATTTTCCGGATCTCCGGCTTCGATTGCGGGTCGGCATGCATGACGACCCAGAAGTTGCCGCCGAAGCGATAGTCCTTGCCGCCGCCCCGGCTCGGCTCGCCCTCGGGCCGCGCGCCACCGGCGGAGCCTTTGAGCGACGCGCGCAGATCGGTCTCCTCGATGCCGAGTATGGCCGCCGTTGCCGCAATGTCGCGGTTCGTACGCAGGGCCATGACCGGGATCGTCACCACGTCTTCGCTGCGCGCAATGGAGACCTCGACCTCGGCATTCATGCCCGGCAGCAGCAGGCCGTCGCGGTTGTTGATCGACACCAGCACCGCGAACATGGTCACGTTCTGATCCACTACCGCCTGAGGTTCGATCTTGACGACCTCGCCCGGAAACGGCTGGTTCGGGTAGGCGGCGACGGCGACGGTGGCGTTCATGCCGGGGCGAATCTTGCCGATGTCGGTCTCGTCGATGAGCGCGCGGACCTGCACTTCGCTCAGGTCCGCCATCTGCATCAACGGACTACCGCCCGCGACATCGCGCGTCGGCGATGAAATGACCTGTCCGCGCTCCACCGGCTTCTGGATGACCGTGCCCGTGATCGGTGCACGCACGTCCGTGTCGTCCACCGCGATGCGTGCGTTCTCGACGCTGACCTGGCCGGCGACGACGTCAGCCTCCGCATTCGCCAGGTCGAGTGTGGCCTGCTCGAGGTCGAGCTGCGTGAACGTGCCCTTCGCGAGCAGTGCTTCCGCCCGGGTCATCTGCGATCGCGCGATCTCGCGCCGGGACAGCGCGGCTTTCAGCTCGGCCTCGCGCTGCGCGAGGTCGTTGCGCACGGTGCGGGGGTCGATGCGCACCAGTAGGGTGTCCCTCTCAACGTGGTCACCGACCTCGACCATCACGTCGAGGACTTCGCCCGACGCCTTCGACTTCACTTCAACCGTCGCCAGCGGTTCGACGACGCCGGCGGAACTAACGCTGACTTCAATCGTGCGCCTGTCCGCCTGCGCCGTGTCGTACATCGGCTCGCCTGCCGGCGGCTCGCTACACGCGGCGAGCCCTAAGGCGAGAAATAGCGGCACGTGATGTCTCAAGCTTTCGCTCCCTGCTCTTCGTCTTTCACGATGTTTCCGTCGCTCAGGTGAATAATGCGGCGCGCATGCCGGGCGACGTGCGCTTCATGCGTCACGACTATGAGGGTATTGCCCTCCGAGTGCAGCCGGTCGAACAGCTCCATGATCTCCCGCCCGGTACTGGAATCGAGATTGCCGGTAGGTTCGTCGGCCAGCAATATGCTCGGGCGGGTTACAAGTGCGCGGGCAATCGCGACTCTTTGCCGCTGGCCGCCGGACATCTCGGACGGCCTGTGCAACATGCGGTCGCCGAGGCCGACCGTCTCCAGCGCTTCACTGGCCCGCTGCTCGCGCTCGCGGCGCTTCACCCCCGCATAGATGAGCGGTACCTCGACGTTGGCCAGCGCCGTCATTCTCGGCAGCAGGTTGAACGTCTGGAACACGAAGCCGATCTCGGTATTCCTCACCCGTGCCAGCTGCCGCTCGTTCATCGCAGATACCGACTCGCCGTTCAGCCAGTAAGCGCCGCCGGTCGGCGTGTCGAGGCAGCCGATGATGTTCATCAGCGTCGACTTTCCCGAACCGGATGGCCCCATGATCGCCAGGTAGTCGCCACGCTCGACCGCCAGGTCGACCCTGCCGAGCGCGTCGATGTGTTCAGCGCCCATGCGGTAGCGGCGGTTGAGCTTCTCGAGCCGGATGACGGAGTCGTCGCCGGGCATCGTTAATGGGGCGGTCGCGTGCATTGCGCTCTTGGTCAGGGACGGGAGCGCCTTATTTAATCATGTCGCGGGGTCAGATTGCTTTCTCGAGGAGATCGTCGTGGCGCAGCTCGGACGCCCCGCGTGTGCGCGCCTTGGCCCGGTACATCGCCTGGTCGGCCTCGCGCAGCAGACCGGTGAGGGTGTTGGCATTGGTCGGATACAGGGCCAACCCGATGCTCGCTGCGCAGATCATGGTCTCGCTACCGATGTTGTAAGGCGCTTCCAGCGCCTTCGCCAGCCGTATTGCCAGCTTGTCGGCGATGGTCGCCGAGACATCGGGAACCAGGGCCACGAATTCGTCGCCGCCGGGCCGACCGATGATGTCCTGGGATCGCAGCGCCTTGCGCAGGCGCTGGGCGGCGATCGTCAGCAGCTGATCGCCCACCACGTGCCCGTAGCGGTCGTTGATTTCCTTGAAATCGTTGAGATCGATGAATAGCAGCGCGCCGGTCGCGTCGTCCGCGCTCTCCGTGAGGCGCTGCGCGGCGTCGCGTTCGAATCCGCGCCGGTTGAGCACGCCCGTGAGGGGATCCGACCAAGCGATCGACTCCATCTGGCGCTCCTTCGCCTTGGTGTCGGTGACGTCGATGAATGTCGCCGCGATGTCGTCGCCGACGGGCTGGCAGATCAGGCGCAGGAACCGCGGACCGCTGACGTTGGCCTGCAGCAGCTCGACCTCCATGCTCTCGCCGCTCTCGCAGGACTCGCGCAGCTGGTCCAACACGCTGTTCTGAGTGCTGGCATCCATGCCGGTCATCGCCAGCCGCGTTATCTCCGATGCCCGCAGATCGGCGAGATCATCGGGCGCGGAATTGAGAAAGCGGCCGGCCGCCGCGTTGGCGAAGATGCAGCGCAGGTCCCTGCCGCCGGAGTCCTCGTTCTGTAACCAGCGGAAGCGTATAACCCCGTTCACCGAATGGTCGATCAGCGTGCGCAGCAACTTCTCGCTCTTGCGCACTTCGCTCTGCGCCTTCTCGACATCGCTGACATCGCGGAACATCAACACGCGTCCGCCGCGGACAGAAGTGCGTTCCGACTGGATCGGGGAAACCTGGACGTGCAGGAAGCGGCCCGTGGACGTCATCATCTTCTGTGGCTTCTGGGTCTCAAGCGCGTTGAAAACCACGGTCGCGCCGTCATTGAATATTTCTTCCAGCGGGGTGCGCAGCGCCTCCTGTTCAGAGACCGCGAGCATCATCTCGGCGCAATGGTTCAGGCCGATGATCCGCTGCTGCTCGTCGATCACTATGACCGGGTCCTGCATATTCTGGAATACCGTTTCGTAGGCGAGCGGCGCGAACTCCACGATGCCCTCTCCGACGATCAGCCAGATATAGATCGGCAACATCGCGGTGAACACGAACGGCACGAACGAGATCACGTTGGAGCCGACGCCGAAGTCGTAGGCGAGCGTCGCGATCAGCGGCCCGACGCAGGCCGCGACGAGCAGGAACAGGCCGCGGCGGTGAGCGGGCGCCACCGCCGAGCTGTGCACCATCAGCGTGAACATCGCCGCGCCGATGAGCGCGTAACTGTAGGGCGCGTGCACGAACAGGAACCAGGGCCCCCACTTGTCCGGGCGCGTGAGGAACTCACCCGCTTCGTTGACGGCCGGCAGGTACCACATGAACTGGTGAAACGGGTTGGTTGCCGCGAGCGATACGGAGACAGCAGGAATAATCAACAGCAGCACGATCGTGCGCAGCGGCGTTTTCGCGCCCGCGTATTCGCGAAAACAGACGAAAGCCGCCAGCGGCAACAACGCGGTACCGATGAAATGGCCGGTGCGGCCGATCGAGAACACGGTGAAAGACTCGGACATCAGCTCCACCGCGCCACCCATCACCCAGACGCTGATAACCACGAAAAGCATGCCTATCGGCACGCTGCCGACTTCGCGCCTTGCCGTGATCATGCTGATGCCCATCAGCACGTAGCACGCGGCGCTGAAGATCAGCAGGATTGACAGTGTGGTGTCCAGGTTCATGTGAAGCACCCGGGTTCAACGGTCCCGCGGAGAATCGTACTGGAGCTAATGCCTTGATTCCCGGAACTGTTTCGCAGCTTTCGAAGCAAGTCTCGGAGGATTTTGTGCGGCAGTTCACACTTCGCCTGAGCGCGTTCTCGCAGCTTCGCAACAACTGTCTGATTTGCCATGACTAATTCCCGCACCGGCGGGTTTTGATATTTGACCGCGCCGGCTTAGGATACGCACTGCAGAAAAGGATTCCCGGCATGCCTCTCGACATCACCTTTACACTCAGCGACGACGACCTGGCGCGTTTCCAGGCGATCGTGGACAAAGCTCGGACGACGGTCGAGGACGCTACCGCCGCGGAGCACATCGAGCAGGCGGCGCGCGAGCTGCTGCGCCAGACGCAACAGACGGAACTCCCCGAGTTCATTGCAGCGCGCATGTCCAAGCTGAGCCTGGTCATCGACATGATCAACGACAAGGAGTGGAACCTGTCCGAGGGTGAGCGCCGCCATGTGCTCAGCGCCCTGGCCTACCTTTGCGACCCCGAGGACCTCATCCCCGACCACATTCCTGGCCTCGGCTTTCTCGACGATGCGATCTACGCCGAGATCGTACTCAGAGAGCTGCGAAACGAGATCAGCCTCTACGAGGAGTTCTGCGCTTATCGCAATGCCGAGGAGACTCGTCGCGAGGAGAAAGGCGAAAACGTCAAGATTGGCCGCGAGGAATGGCTGGCCGACAAGCGCGCGACGCTGCACGCCAAGATGCGCAAACGGCGCGTCGCCGAAGGCAGCCGCTGGCGCATGCGCCTGTGGTAGTGCGCGGCGTGCGCTACCGTCCGATTTTCCGAAAGTGACGATTGCGTCCGAGTTTGCCTGAACATAATCGGCGAAAATCGCGGCGCGTATGAACCGTCTTGCAAAAATCGTCCGCTCCGCGACGCCGTCGACCCGTATCCAGTTCCGCCCGAACAACTACGGCAAGAAGGGCGCGCGCGACTTCCTGCGCGATCTCGTGGCAATCGCGAACGCGGACGTGGACGGCACCCGGTACATCGTCGTCGGCGCGGGTTTCGACAAAGACGGACAGAGACACTACACCGGCGTGGAACGTGAGGATTTTTCCGGCAAGCCGCCATACCTGGCACTGGCCAGAGAGTTCATCGAGCCACCGATACGCTTGAAATACGAATCCATCATCGACGATGACAACCGCGTCGGAGTGTTCGAAATCGGCGATTGCCAGGACCGGCCGTACATGATGCGCAAGGATTTCTGCGAAACGCTGCGGCGAGGCGATGCCTACCAGCGCACCGGCGACCACGCCGTGAAGATGAACCGACGTCAGCTGCAGCTGATGTTCGAGAGGAAGTTCCGTGAATCCGTATCGGGGGACCGGATAGAGATCGGCTTCCCGGGTGAGATCATCCATAAGGACAGGCACATACCGGTCTGCGACCTGTCGCAACTTCCGTCCGGGGTGGCCGCGACGAACATCCGCCAGTTCATGGAAGTGAAGAGGCGCATGAAAGCGGCTGGCGGCAACACCATGGTCGCGCGCCTGACGCATGCTCGCCTGTTCGGCACCGACAGTCCGTACCAGGACCGATCACCCCAGGAGCTCGCCGAGGATATGCACCAGATTCGGCGCCAGTACCGGGATGAGGACGAACACTACCTGTTCGAAAACAACGGACACTCGCTGCAGCTCGTCGTCTACAACCAGGGCGATGAGCCCATCCGCGATACCTCGATATCGCTGGTCATGCCGCAGCATCGCGCGCTGCATGTTGCGGAACGGCTACCGAAGCGGCTCGATGGCGGCCGCTTCGTCGACCGCATGCCGTCGGAACAGGCGGACTATCCGTCGGTAAGCCTGTCGGACGATGGCGTATGGGTGTCCGCGACTCTCGGCGATATTCCCGCCGGCGAGATCATCGAGGTATTCGCGAAACCGCTCTTGCTGTGTGCCGGCGATGAACTCGCGGGACGTCGCGTGGCTATCCAGGTGTCGCTGTTCGCGAGCAACCTCCGAACGCCTGCCCGCAGCAAATTGCGCCTGGTGCTCTAGCCGTCGATCCATTTGTCGACCTGCGGCGCCTTGTAGCGATCGAACTGGCGCAGCAGCCCCGCCGCGTCCGTGTCGACCAGCAGCATGCGGCGGTTCTCCGGCCGCAGGAAGCCCTCCGCTTCCGCGTGGTCGATATAGCTCAGGAGATGATCGAAATAGCCGCGCACGTTCAGCGCGCCGCAGGGCTTGTCGTGGAATCGCAGTTGCGCCCAGGTCACGATCTCGATGAGCTCCTCCAGCGTGCCGAAACCGCCCGGCATTGCGATGAAGCCGTCCGCAAGCGACGCCATCATCGTCTTGCGCTCGTGCATCGAGTCCACGATATGCTGCCGGGTCAGTCCGCTGTGAGCGACCTCCTTCGCAACGAGCTGGCGCGGAATAACGCCGTGCACCCTGCCGCCGAGCGCCAGCATCTTCTCGGCGAGCACCCCCATGATGCCCCTGGACGAGCCGCCGTAAACGAGTTCCAGTCCGCGGCCGGCGAGCGCGGCAGCGAGTTTCTCGGCCGCTTCCGCGTAGTCGGGCCGCCTGCCCCGGTTGGACCCGCAGTAAACGCAGATTCGTCGCATGCCGTACCGCGCACCGTCAGGCCGTAGTGGCGGGCGCCCTGGCGGCTTCCACGATGCGCGCGATCTCGGGCCGCGCCGCACGCAGCTCTTCGGGCGACAGCGCGTCGAGTTCGTGGGGGAAGACCAGCCATTCAGCGGTTTCATGGATAGAGTAATCCGGGACCAGGTCGGTCTCGTTGCGGCTCGGCTTGTACCATGGGACGGCGATGCGAATGTCGTCCGGCGTGTTGTCCCGCGCACGCCTGCGCAGCTCCTGGATAACCGCGGCGATCGTGTTCCCGGTATCGAATACGTCATCCACGATCAGCAGGCGGTCTTCGTGACAGATCTTCTTGATGATGTAGTTGAGACCGTGCACCGCCACTGCCCCGCGCTGGTCCACGCCGACATAGGATGACGTGCGAATCGCGATGTGATCCGACTCGACCCCGCAGTAATCGAGGATTTCCTGCACGGCCATGCCGACCGGCGTGCCGCCGCGCCAGATCGCTATGATCAGCGTGGGGCGGAAGCCGCTCTCGAGTATCCTGAGACCCAGGCGAAACGAATCGTCGAGCAGCTCCTGGGCCGAAATTACGGTCTTCTCCATCGTTATTCTCTTTTCTTAAAGGAAATCGCGCCGGCTATAATGCGGGCCTGAATTCTACCCCACTGCGAGCGCCCTCGACCCATGAACAAGCGATTCATCCGTGCCGACGACATGCTGAGAGATTCGTTCCGGCTCGCGGCGAGCATCCATGCGGCGGGGTTCAAGCCGGATTTTCTCGTCGGCCTGTGGCGCGGCGGCAGTGCCGTCGGTATCGCGGTGCAGGAGGGTCTCGAGTACTTCGGTACGCGTACGGACCACATCGCGATACGCACCTCCTACTCCGGCGCACTTCGCTATTCCGAGATGGTCAGCAAGGCGGACGAGATCCGCGTCCACGGCCTGCAGTACCTGCTCGAGAACCTGTGCTCCCATCACTCGATGCTGATCGTCGACGACGTCTACAGCACCGGTTCCAGCGTCAAGGCGGTGATTGACCAGCTCGCGCGCAAGACCCGGCGCAACCTGCCCGGTGACATCCGCGTCGCCTCGGTCTGGTACCGCCCGACGCCGCGCACGCTGCGGACGCCCGACTATTTCGTGCACGAGACGGACGACTGGCTGGTTCTGCCGTACGAACTCTCGGGGCAGTCGCTCGAGGAGCTACGCGAAAACAGGCCGGAGCTTGCCGACACTTTCGACAGGCTGGAACGCCACCTCAAGGCGACTCGCACCGATCAGTAAATGCGGCCGATGCGGCTGCTGGTGCCGAGACCGCCGCGGCCGCAGGAACCGCCGCCTTGGGCGTTGAATCCGACGCCACCGCAGGCCCGCGCCCGGCGCGGCGCCGGCAGCCAGCTCATGTCTCCGCGCCCGTGTCCTTTGCCAGCAATTCGCTGCGCTTCTCGTTCACGATCAGCAGCAGCTGGGCCGCGGCTTCAGCATCACACAGCGCGCGGTGGTGGCTCCTGAGGGGGATATCGTAGGCCTCGGCGAGCGCTGCGAGGCTGTAAGAACGGCGGCCGGGGTACAGTCTGCGCATCGAGGCGCAGGTGCACAGCTTCGGGTAGCGGAAACCGCGGCCGAGCCGGCCGAACTCCCGGGCGATGAAGCCGTAATCGAATTCGACGTTGTGCGCGACGAATATCGCCCCGTCCATGAACGCCTCGAACTCGTCCGCGATGTCGGAGAAATACGGCGCGTCCTCGACCATGGCGGGCGTGATGCCCGTCAGCCTCGTGATGCCCGGCGGTATCGACCGCTGCGGGTTGAGCAGCGTCGAAAAGCGCCCGACGATCCTGCCGTCGCGCAGCTTGACCGCACCGATCTCGGTGACCCGGTGGTCGTCGCCGCGCCCGCCGGTTGTCTCGACATCGACGACGACGTACGCCTGGTCCGGATCGAGCGTCCAGCGAACCCGCACGACGTCGGCACGAAAACCTGCGGCGCGCAATTGCTCGATGCGCAGCAGCTGGTTGCGACGCAACTGGTCACCCTCGGTCTTCACCTCGACGAACCGCACGCCGTCGTCGTCCAATACCAGCAGATCCGGGTATCCGTACCGGGAACCCTCGTAATCGCGGCAGAAACGCGCCAGGACCTGCCGCAGCGGCTCGCCGCGCTCCTTTTCCAGCAGGGCAAACAGCGCATCGATGACACCGCGGCGCCAGCGGAAGACGCCGTTGGGCGTGCCGTAGTGCGCCGTGCTCGCGCGCAGGAGTTCGCGAACGACTGCCTGTGGATCGTCGAGCATGGCCAGCTTGCGGTCGATCGCCGTGCGACGAGCAGCGTGAAAGGTGCCTGTTGTCAGGTTGCGCGGCAGAAATTCGAACGGCGAGTGCAGATCGGCGTCGTCGCCTGCAAACAGCTCGTCCCAGAAATACAGGCCGAAGAAGGTCCGCCAGAGCGCGTTCTCGACGCGGAACGCGCGCTTGCCGGCCTTCTCGAAATAGCCGGCCACCGCGCGCTCGGGCGAGCCGCTTTGCGCCTCGTCGATGTCGATGGTCTGCGCCGCCCGCAGCACGTCGGTAACGGCCGACGTGCGTTTGCTGCCGAACTTTCGTTCGTAGAAATCCCGTGCAAACAGCCACTCCTCGTCGCTGCCCGGGTCGTCGATGCACTGCTCGAGATAGCGCCGGGCTTCCTCCTTCTGCCCGCTCGCGAAGAGGATGCGTACACAGCGTTCCGTGCACTGCGCGGATTCGCCGGCCTGGTACAGCCGCAATGCGGCGTAATTGTCGCCGGCTCTCTCGGCGAGTCTGCCGAGGCGGCAGGCGAGCCTGTCGCGCAGCGCCGCCGCACCCGGGCTCACCGGGTCCGGCCACTCGCAGGCCTCGTCCATGAGT
This sequence comes from Woeseiaceae bacterium, assembly GCA_041601995.1. GTDB lineage: Bacteria > Pseudomonadota > Gammaproteobacteria > Steroidobacterales > Woeseiaceae > UBA1847. The sequence continues at coordinate 21,795 of JBFIHC010000025.1, forward strand.
TCCTCGATACCGCCCGCGGAAGCCGACCGCAGGCGCGCGAGCCGCTGTTCGAAAAAATAGTGTTCCAGCGCTTCCTCGCGATCCGCGAAACGCGGCTCGAAGGTCTCCCGGAAATTGTGGGTCTTGACGAGGCCGAGGTCCCGCATCGTGAAACGCGACAGCCCGTCCTGCAGGCGGCCGAAATACAGGAACATCAGGAAATTCACTTCCTCGGCCCGACTCTGCACGACCAGCCGCGACAGGTCGACGCGGTCCACGAATTCGCCCGGGTCGCAATTCGCCTTCGCGAAGTCGACGAATTCGACCTTTTTCATGGAACGACCCAGGCCGACGAAGATCTTGGCCAGCGCCTCGTACAGTTCGCCTCGCGTCAGGAAGCCGAGCAGCTCATCGAAGTGCGCCTCACCCGGCGGTTCGAGCCAGCCCTGTTCGCGGAGCGTCGCGACGATCGGCCGCGTGTCGCCGAGCTCCGGGTACTTCAGGCGGTTGGCGGCAAAGACCTTGCCCTTGCGATTCACGAGACGTACGTAAAGACACTGCGCGTAGCGCGGCAGGCGCTCGAAATCGCGAATGAAGGCCGCGTGGTCGTCGAGCAGGACGTGGCCGTAACCGGCCTCGACGAACTGCATCATCTCGACGAAATGGGAGTGATAGTAAAAAGTCGGAAGCTCCCCCCGCATGCCCGCAGTTTGCAGCGCCGCCGCTGCGACGGCAACATGCGCGGATGGCCGCTGCCCGAATCACTGCAAGCCTGGCCGCCCTGCTCGCACTGCCTCCGCTGGCCGCGGCGCCACTCTTCGACGACTCGTCCGTTATCGACGCGAGCCTCGAAGGACCGTTGCGCGACCTCGCGGGCCGCCCGGACAGCCGCGACCAGCTGCCGTTCACGCTGCGCGCCGGTGGCGATGTGCACGCGATCAAGGTTCGCCTGCGCGGCAAGAGCCGCCTGCGCGTCTGCGATTTCCTGCCGCTGCGGCTTAATTTCAGGAAGCGCGAAATCGACGGCACGCTCTTCGCGGGGCAGGACAAACTCAAGCTTGTCGTGCCCTGCCGAAGCTCGCAGCGCGCCGAAGAAGACCTCATCGAGGAGTACGCGGTCTACCGCATGTTCAACCTGCTGACGCCGGCCAGTTATCGCGTGCGCCTGCTGCAAATGACATTCGCCGACACGTCGCGGGACGGCGAGCAGACCCGCGTTCATACGTTCCTGCTGGAACCGGAGGATCAGCTGAGCGCTCGCCTCGGCGGTAAGGCGTCGGATAAAGCCGAGGTGGCAGTGAACTGGTTCGACGAGGAGCAGATGGCGCTGGTTTACGTCTTCCAGTTCCTCGTTGGCAACCTGGACTGGTCGCTGGTGACCCCGGACGGGGAACAGACCTGCTGCCACAACGGCACGCTCGTGGAGACCGGGCAGAAGCTACTTTACGTGCCGTACGATTTCGACCTGTCGGGCTTCGTCGACGCGCCGTACGCCTTTCCGCCACCCGAGCTGCGCCTGAAAAGCGTCACGCAGCGCCGCTACCGCGGCTTCTGCACGGACAGGCAGCACCTCGCGCAAGCGCTGCGGACCATCGTGTCGACGCGCCCGGAGATTGTCGCCCTGATCGAGTCGCTGCCCGTCCTCAGCGACAAGGACAAGCAGCGCCGCAGGAACTACCTGGACTCGTTCTTCCGCGCGGCCGCGAACGAGGACAGGCTGCTCGATCGCTTCGGCAAGCGCTGCCTCGACTAGGTCCGCCGCCCTTGCAGGTAGGTTGCAGCGACGTTGCGGTCGTCGCCCAGCACGATGAGCGCAAACAACAGCTCGCTGATCGACTCGGCCAGCGCACTCCGGTGCGCGCTGATGGCGGTACCCGCCGGGTCCAGCACGACGAAGTCCGCTTCCTTGCCCGGCTCGAAGTTGCCGATCCGGTCGTCGAGATACAGGGCTTCCGCTGCGCCCAGGGTCGCGAGGTACAGCGCCCGGCCCGGCGGCAAGGGCTGTTGCTGCAGATGCAGGACCTTGTACGCCTCGCACATCGTCTTCAGCAGTGACAGGCTGGTGCCACCGCCGACATCGGTTCCGAGACCCACGCGGATCCGCAGCTCGCGCAAGCGACGCAGGTCGAACAGGCCGCTGCCAAGGAACATGTTCGACGTCGGGCAATGCGCCGCCGCCGCGCCGCTCCGGGCGAGCAGCCGGCATTCCGAATCCTGCAGGTGCAGGCAGTGCGCGAACACCGAGCGCTCCCGGACCAGGCCGAAACCGTCATAGACGTCGAGGTAATTCGAACTCCACGGAAACCGCCGCGAAATCTGCTCGACCTCGGCGTGATTCTCGGCGAGATGCGTATGCACCCACACGTCCGGGTACTCGGCGGCGAGACGTCCTGCTGCCGCGAGCTGTGCCTCGCTCGACGTCAGGGCGAAGCGCGGCGTGATCGCGTAGCCGAGGCGCCCCTTGCCGTGCCAGCGCTCGATCAGCTGCCTGCTCTGTTCGTAGCCCGTCTCGGCGCTGTCGCGCAGCGCTTCGGGGCAGTTGGCGTCCATCAGCACCTTGCCGGCAATCAGCCGCATGTTCTTCGCGGCCGCTGCCTCGAAGATCGCATCGGCAGAGTGCGGGTGCACGGTGCCGAACACCAGCGCCGTCGTCGTTCCGTTTTTCAGGAGTTCGTCGACGAACAGGGTGGCCACCTCGCGTGCGTAGGCCGCGTCGGCGAAACGCATCTCCCGCGGGAAAGCGTATCGGTGCAGCCAGTCCAGCAGCTCTTCGCCGTACGACGCGATGACGTCGAGCTGCGGATAATGGACGTGACAGTCAATGAATCCGGGCACGATCAGCTTGCCGGAATAGTCCTCGACGCGTGTGTCCGGCGACAGCGACTCCGTCAGCGTGTCGGCGTTGCCGACCTCGACGACAAGACCGTCCTCGACGACCAGCAGCCCGTCGTCGACATAGGCCAGGGCGTCCCCACTGTCCTGCTCGCCGGGATCGGCGATGCAGTGAAAAACCGAACCGCGAAAGGCCGTGCGCATGCCGTCAGGGCTCCAGCAGGAGCACGCTCTCGTCCAGCGTGTGCTCGTCGCAGTTCGGCAGATCCGCAGCGCGGTCGATGACCAGGAACTCCTGCCCGGGTTCGAACGCGATCAGCGGCATGTGCCAGGTACCGCGGCGATAGTTGACGCCCTGCCGGCCATTGGTCACGAATGCCTGCAGGTCCTCCGCCTCGACGCCCTCGCCCGGCGGCGCAACGACGACCACGAATCGCGCGGGCGCCAGCGGCACGAAAGCCTGGGTGCCGAGCGGGTGGCGCTCCACGACGTCGAAGCGATACGGCAGTTCCGTCGCGATCCGGCAGCGGGCGACGCTGACCCGCACCCGCCCGCCAGTACCCGCGTCTATCTCGCACAGGTCGTCGAAACGCTCGAATCGCGCGGCGTTCATGGCCTGTCGCTGCGTCGCGTGCGCCTCGATAACCTCGCCGTAAGGCTGGAAGCGCTCCCGCGTGAGTGGAACCGGCTTGAGTGTACGCGCGCTCACGAATCCTCACCGCCTGTCACGCGCCCGAAAACGCGCAGCCGGCTCACGCCGCCGTCGGGATAGATCGACAGGCGCACATGGCTCACGGGGCCGAGCGCCTCGAGCTCCGTCTCGAAGTAATGCTGCTGGTCCATCTGCAGTTTCGATTTCGGCAGCAGAGTCTGCCAGCGCTCGCTGCCGGGCGTTGCCTCGTCGTGGCGTTCGAACAACGCCGCCTCGACCGACACGCGGTCCGGGTAGTTGCCCTTGAAGTGCGCGGTATCGACCTCGACGCGCGCAACGACCCCCGGCGCGCCGAGTGCGGCAATCACCCAGTCGTTGCCCGGCCCGCGGCGGCGCGCCGTCTCCCAGCCATCGCCCATGTTCGTACCGCGGCCCGGCAGATTGAGGTTGTGCATGCTGCCGTAATGCTCGTCGCTTGCCGCGAGAGCCCGGCCACCGTTCTTCAACGCAAACAGGTCGACGACGCCACCGCCGGCTCCGAGCTCTGCACGCACCTCGCCGTAAACCCGCAGGCGCGCGACACCGCCGTCGGGGTAGATATTGAGGCGCAGGTGCGACCAGGCATTGCGGTCCGACACCGGCACGAAATTATGCGCATCGCCCTCGAGCTCGGTGCGCGGGACGATCTCGGTCCAGCCGGTTTCCGGCACGTCCTCGTCGGCGACGCACGCGTCGATGGACGCCTGCGGCGGGAAGTTGCCGGTGAAGTAACGCGTGTCGATATCGAAGCCGTGGACGACGCCCGGCACGCCCAGCCGAATCACACAAAAATCGTGCCCCGGTGTGCGGCGGCGGCGGCTTTCCCAGCCATCCATCCACTTGCCGTGATCGTCATACTTGTCGGCGACGAACACCGGATCGGCCGGCTGTATGAGGCGTTCCTTCGCGGCAAAGAACTCGTCGCTCGCGTAGGTCACGCGCGTACCGAGGCGCGGCTGCTCCAGCCGGATCCATGCGTGGAACGGGTTATCGCCTGTCGCCATCAGTTCGCTCCCAGCGCAACGAGGCGCATGCGCGCAATCTTGTGAATCTCGAGCAGGGCATGCTCGAATTCTGCATCGTAGTCGTTCTCGAGCCGGGACTCGAACGCGGCCAGTATCTGCTCGCGAGTGCAGTTGCGGACCGCCATCACGAACGGGAAATCGAACTTCCTGCGATAGGCGGTATTGAGCGCCTGGAAGCGCGCGTATTCGTCCCGGGAGCAGCAATCGAGCCCGGCGCTCGCCTGCTCGCTCTCCGAATCCTCGGTCAGCTCCCCGGCGACCGCGGCCTTGCCGGCCAGGTCCGGGTGGGCGCGGATCAGTGCGAGCTGCCGCTCCCGCGATGCGTTGTCCACGCAGTCCGCCATAACCCGCGCGATGACGTCCACGTCGGCGCAGTCATCGATCAGCGGCGCCGCCTTCTCCGCCACCCACGACGAATGCTCGTAGATCCCGCCGTAGCGCCGCACGAAATCGCGTTCCTTCATATCAAGCCTCGCCCGCCGGGAAATGCTCAAGCCAGTGCCGCGCAATGTCCACGCGCCGGCATACCCAGGCGTCGTCGAACGAAGCGACGTAGTCGAGAAACCGCGCCAGCGCCGCGGCGCGCCCGGGCCGCCCCGCGAGCCGGCAGTGCAGGCCCACCGACATCATGCGGCCGCCCTCCGTATGCAACACGTCGAACGTGTCTTTCAGATAGTCGAAAAACTGTTGCCCCGAATTGAAACCCTGCGCCGTCGCAAAACGCATGTCGTTGGCATCGAGCGTATACGGCACCATGAGTTGCGGCGCCGGCTGCGAGCGATCCCAGTATGGCAGGTCGTCCGCATAGGAATCCGCGTTGTAGAGAAAGCCGCCCTCCGCGGCGACGAGCCGGTGCGTATTCGGGCTGCAGCGTCCGAGGTACCAGCCGAGCGGCCTGGTGCCGGTCACCTGCGTGTGGATGTCGATCGCCTTCTCGAGATGCGCCTGCTCGGTCGCCTCGTCCACGTCCTGGTAGTCGATCCAGCGGTAACCGTGGCTCGCAATCTCCCAGCCGGCATCCTGCATCGCGGCAACGGCCTCCGCGTTGCGCGCCAGCGCCATCGCCACAGCGAAAACGGTGACCGCAAGCCCGCGCTCCGTGAACAGGCGATGCAACCGCCAGAAGCCCGCGCGCGCGCCGTACTCGTACAGTGAGTCCATGTTCATGTGGCGCTGCCCGGGATAGGCAACCGCGCCGACGATCTCCGAGAGGAATGCCTCTGATGCTGCGTCGCCGTGCAGCACGCAGCTCTCGGCGCCTTCCTCGTAGTTGATGACGAACTGCACCGCCGTGCGCGCACCGCCCGGCCAGCGCGCATCGGGCGGCCGGGCGCCGTAGCCGCGAAGGTCGCGAGGATACTCGTTCCCGGTCATCGGCTCACCCCGCTCCCGGCGCGGTACCAGCGATCGATCAGGTCGCGCTCGTCCTCGGTGATCCCGGTCAGGTTGCCGATCGGCATGACCCGCGTCACGACGGTTTGCTGGTGGATGCGCAGCGCCTCGGCCGCGATCTGCTGGTCCGTCTCAAGCACCACGCCCGCTGGCGCCGCCTGGAAACCGGGATGCTCCGGCGACGTGGCATGGCAGGTCGTGCAGCGCTGGTGCACGACCTCGCGGACGGCCTCGAAATCCACGGTGCCCGCCGTCGCCGCGGTGGTTCGCGGCGCGATGGCGACGGCGACGATCAACAGCAGCACGGTCGCGGCGACGATCGGCAATGGCGACGCCCGGCCGGAATGTCGCGCCACGAAGTACACGCGTACGAGCGCCCCCGCGAGCGAAATTGCGATCAGGATCGCCCAGTTGAACGCGTGATTGTAGGTCATCGCGAAGTGGTTGCTGATCATCGTGAACAACACGGGCAGCGTGAAGTAGGTATTGTGCACCGAGCGTTGCTTGCCGCGGATGCCGGGCTGCGGGTCGGGCGCTTCGCCGCGCTCCGCCGCCGCAACCATCTGCCGCTGACCCGGGATGATCACGAAGAACACGTTCGCCACCATGATGGTGCCGAGCACGGCGCCGAAGTGGATGTAGGCGCCGCGCCCGCCGAAAACCTGGCACAACCCCCACGCCAGCAAGGCCGCCAGGACCAGCAGAATGCCGGCGAACAGCGGACCGTTGCGGACGAGCGACGACTTGCAGAGGCCGTCGTAAACGAGCCAGCCGGCAACAATGAAGGCGAGCGATATTGCCACCGCGGCGAGCGGACCGAGCTGCGCGACGGACGGGTCGATCAGGTAGATCTCGGCGCCCAGCCAGTAGACGAGCGCCAGCAGGAACATGCCGGACAGCCACGTCGTGTAGGCCTCCCATTTGAACCAGTGCAGCGTGTCCGGCAAGGCCCGCGGCGCGACCCTGTATTTCTGCGCGTGGTAAAAGCCGCCGCCGTGCACCGACCAGAGTTCGCCGCCCACGCCCTTGTCGCTGTCGGCATCGGCACGGGGTGGCTGCAGGTGATTGTCCAGCCAGACGAAATAGAACGACGAGCCGATCCAGGCGATGCCGGCGATCGTGTGCAGCCAGCGCGCGAGCATGTTCAGCCAGTCGGAGATGTAGGCTTCCACATCAACTCCCGATCGGGTGCACGTTGCCGGCGAGGGGCGGCGCTGCCTGTTTGGAACGGCCATGCTCGCGCAGGATCTCGGCGGCGACCGCAATCGCGATCTCGGCCGGCTTCTTGCCGCTGATGCCCTCGACCCCGATCGGGCACACGAGCGTGTCGATGACCCTTTGCGACAGGCCTTGCTGGCGCAAACGTTTTTCGAACCGGCGGCGCTTGGTGAGGGAACCGATCAGCCCGCAGTACGCGGCGTCGCCGCGCCTCAGGATGCGGTCGCAGATGTCGAAATCCAGCGGATGGCTGTGCGTCATCACGAGGTAGTAGCTGCCAGGTGGCATGGCGGCGACCTCGAGCGCAGGTTCGCCGGTCTCGATGGTCCTGGCATTGCGCGGCGGAGCGCGAAAGATATCGCGGCGGCTGTCGACCCAGCGTATGTTGCAGTCCAGCCCGGACAACAGGTTGACGACCGCGGCGCCGACATGGCCGGCGCCGAACACCGCGATGTTGAAATCGCTGGCCAGCACCGGTTCGTAGAACCGGCCATCCCTGACCTCGGCCGCGCCGCCCTGCAACAGATTGCGCGCCTCGACCGCGACCGCCGGATCGCAGGCAGCCTCACCGATACCGAACACGCTGTCCGCCGTGACAATGAATTTCGCGCCCGACGCGACGTCCGTGACCAGCACCGCCGCCTGCCTCTGACCGTGCAGCGCGCGCAGGTCACGCAGCCACTCCGGCAGGCCCCGGCCGACGGGTTCGAACAACACGTCGACAACACCGCCGCAACACTGGCCGAGCGCCGGGCCCAGCGGGAAGCGGCGCGTCGCGGGCGCTTCTTCCTTGTCCAGCAAGCCGGCGGCGATGTGCGTGCACTGGTGTTCGAGCTGGCCGCCGCCGATCGTGCCGATCGTCTCGCGAGCCGTGACGATCATCTTGGCGCCAGTCTCGCGCGGCGATGAACCACGGATTGCCGAAACGGTGACCAGCACCGCGGCTTCGCCGGCGGCGGTCAGGTCTGACAGCTCGTCGATCCACTCGTTCACGGCTGCCCGGCCCCGATCGCGCGCAGCACCGCCTCGGGTGTCGCCGGCGTGTCCAGCGCCGGCAGCGGATTGCTGTCCGTGGCGATGGCGTCGCGGATCGCGTGGAACACCGAGATGGCCAGCATCAGGGGCGGTTCGCCCACGGCCTTGGAGCGATAGATCGTGTCTTCGCGATTGGGGGCATTCTCGAGCAGCGTCACGTTGAATTCCGGCGGGAGATCCGAACAGGTCGGGATCTTGTACGTCGACGGCGCGTGTGTCTGCAACTCGCCGGCGTCATTCCACCACAGCTCTTCCGAAGTCAGCCAGCCCGCGCCCTGCACGAAACCGCCCTCGACCTGGCCGAGATCCATCGCCGGGTTCAGCGAATCGCCGCAATCGTGCACGATGTCGACGCGCAGGATGCGGCTTTCGCCCGTCAGCGTATCCACGACGACTTCGCTGACCGCCACGCCGTAGGCGAAGTAAAAGAACGGCCGGCCGCTGAATGTCTTGCGGTCGTAGTTAATCTTCGGCGTCTTGTAGAAACCGGTTGCGGACAGCGACACCCGGTCTGCCCAGGCGAGCTGCACCAGCTCGGCGAACTCGAGCGTCCGCGGGCCGACAATGACCCGTCCGTCGCGGAATTCGATCGCACTCTCGCTGACCGAGAAATGCTTTGCCGCGAATTCCGTCAGGCGCGTGCGTATCTTGCGCGCGGCGGTTTGCGCCGCCCTGCCGTTCATATCGGAGCCGCTCGATGCGGCCGTCGCGGACGCGTTCGGGACCTTGCTGGTATCGGCCGCGTTGATACGAATAAGGGACACCGGCAGGCCAAGCTCGTCCGCGACGACCTGCGCGACCTTGATGTAGAGCCCCTGGCCCATCTCGGTACCGCCGTGATTGAGGTGCACGCTGCCGTCCTTGTAGACGTGTACGAGCGCACCCGCCTGGTTAAGGTGCGTCGCCGTAAACGAGATGCCGAACTTTACGGGCGTCAGTGCGATTCCGCGCTTCAGTATGCGGCTCGCGGCATTGAACTCGCGGATCGCGCCGCGGCGCGCGCGGTAATCCGCACCGGCCTCGAGCCTGTCGGCGATCATGTCGAGGATGTTGTCCTCGACCGTCTGCCCGTACTGGGTCACGTTACGTTCGCCGATACCGTAGAAATTCCTGCGCCGAACATCGAGCGGGTCCAGGCCCAGCGTTCGCGCGATGTCGTCGATCGCGTACTCGATGGCGAGCATCCCTTGCGGACCGCCGAAACCGCGGAACGCGGTGTTCGAGACCGTGTTGGTCTTGCAGCGATGCGATTCGATCCTGACGTTCTCCAGGAAGTACGCGTTGTCGCAGTGGAACATGGTGCGGTCGTTGACGGGCCCGGAAAGGTCGGCCGAGATTCCGCAGCGCGATGCGAACCTGAATTCGATACCCCGGATACGGCCCGTATCGTCGAAGCCGACATCGTAATCGACGACGAAGTCGTGGCGCTTGCCGGTCATGACCATGTCCGCGTCCCGGTCGAGGCGCAGCTTGCAGGGCCGGCCGGTTTTCACCGTCATGAGCGAAGCAATGCAGGCGATCGTCGCGGCCTGGCTTTCCTTGCCACCGAATGCGCCGCCCATCCGACGGCACACGCACACGACGTCCTTTGCGTCGCGATTCGTGGCCTTCGCGACGAGGTGCTGCACCTCGTCGGGGTGCTGCGTCGAGCTGTAAACGAGCAGGCCGTTGTCCTCCTGCGGCAGGCACATCGCGATGTGCCCCTCGAGGTAAAACTGGTCCTGCCCGCCCATGCGGAAACGCCGCTGCAGCCGATGCGGCGCCTCGCCGATCGCGGCCGCCGCATCCCCGCGCGCCAGCGTCTCGCTGGGCAGCACGAAGGCGCCTTTCTCCAGCGCCGTCAGGGGGTCCAGTACCGGTTCGAGTTCCTCGTAGTCGATCTTGGCAAGCAGCGCCGCTTTGCGCGCCTGGTCGGCGGTACTGGCGGCGACGGCAAAAACAGCCTGCCCGGCGTACTCGACCGTGTCCGTTGCGAAAATGGGTTCGTCATGCACGATCGGGCCGCAATTGTTGTCGCCCGGTATGTCTTCCGCCAGGCAGACATCGACCACGCCCTCGGCCGCCAGCACGCCGCTCAGATCCATGTTGCGCAGGCGTGCGTGCGCCTTGCTGCTCATCCCCACGGCCAGGTGCAGTAAATCGCGCGGCTCCGGCAGGTCGTCGGTGTACGCGGCCCTGCCGCTGACGTGCAGGTGCGCGCTGTCGTGCGGCAGCGCTTCGCCGACGGCGCTCCTGCGCGCCTGCTTAGCCGCAGCGTCCATAGCCGTACACCGTTTCGTTCAGTTCGCCGCGCGTTTCGTGGTACAGGCGGCGCAACAGGTTCTGGCCGGCCAGCAGCCGGTATTCCGCAGAGGCCCGCATGTCCGAGATGGGCTCGAAGTCCCTCGCAAAGGCCGCCATCCCCTCGGCGACCGTTGCCTCGTTCCAGGGCCGGCCGGTCAGCGCCTGCTCGCAGTGCGTCGCGCGCTTCACGATCGCCGCGAGTCCACCGCAGGCGATGCGCACGGACTTGACGCGGTCGTCCTCCAGTTCGAGGCGATACGCCGCGCACACGGCCGAGATGTCCTGGTCGAAGCGTTTCGACAGCTTGTAGCAGTGCAGGGTCGTACCCGGCACGGGCAGCGGCAGCCGGATCCGTTCGATGAATTCACCCGGCCGCAGGTCGTTGACCCGGTAGTCGTGGTAGAAGTCGTCCAGCGCGACTTGCCGCGTGCCGTCGGCGCAGCGTATGACGAGCGACGCGCCTGCGGCCATCAAGGCCGGCATCGAATCGCCGATGGGCGAGCCGTTGGCGACATTGCCGCCGAGCGTGCCGACATTGCGTATCGGCGGTGATGCAAAGCGCCTGAGCATCTCGTCGAGCAGCGGATAATGCTCGAGAATGGCGGGCATCGCATCACTGAAGGTTGCCGCGCCGCCGATTTCGAGGTGCATATCGCTCGTGCTGATGTCCGCAAGTCCTTGCACCTCGCCCACGTAGATCAGGGTGTCGAGTTGCCGCTGCTCTTTCGTTACCCACAGACCCATATCGGTACCGCCCGCGAGTATCAGGGCATCCGGGTGCTGGTCGAGGAGACCGGCGAGGTCGTCGATGGTCCGCGGCGCATAAAACGCGCGGTCCCCTCGATGCAGTTCGAGCAAACCC
>JBFIHC010000026.1:0-32523 GCA_041601995.1 Woeseiaceae bacterium
CCAGCATTCCGTAGACGAAATGCGCACTGGCCTCCAGGCGCCAGTCGGCCGGTCGCCAGACGTAGAGCCCGCCGAGTCGAAACTCGGACTGGTCGAAGTCACCAGCGTCGGGGTAAGCAACGGCGTACGCGCTCGAATCCAGCACGAAGCGGCCCAGGAAGGCAGGTGCACCGCGCAGTGTAACGAAGACGTCGGCCATGGGGCTTTCCGCTGTAACACCTGCTGGCAGACCCAGGCTGTCGCGGAGCGCGACGTTGTCATCGTGGCCGGCCCGCAGGCCGAAGGAGCCGTACCAGGACGGCGCACTTTCGCCTTCCGGTTCGACCTCGTCCAGCATTGCGACGGCGAGGGCACGCACCTTGTCGTCCGCGGGACTCAGTTCCCAGGCACGAATGAAATGCGTTTGGGCGGCCCCGGGATTACCGAGCCGACGCTCCACCAGTCCGAGGTTGTATTCCGCGAGACCGCGCATTCGGGGGTAATTGTCCGCGATGAGGCGGAATGTGCCGCGGGCGTTTTCGTAACGCGCCAGCTTGAACTGGCAAACGGCGATGTTGTAATGAACGGCTACGCCTTGCTGGCCGGCATCGCGAGCCAGCTCAAAAAAGACCAGGGCGGATTCGTAGTCGCCGGCCGCGAAAGCCTGCTCCCCCGCAGCCCAGTCACGAGCGACATCCGCCGCTGCAGACAGCGCGATAGCACAGTGCAACAATAGCGCTGCCGTGGCGATGATGCGGCGGAGGACCATGCTTGCCCGGGAGACCCCGTTTTATTCCGGAATATCAGTTATGTAAATAACAAAAGAGCCCCTCGCGGCATAGCGCGAGGGGCTCGCATTGTGACTGATATCACGGTTCCTGTCAGGGAGCAGGAACCTGATGCACAGGGTTACTCAGGGGCGGCCCGGGTTGTCAGGGCGTCCTGGATCCTCCGGCCTGTTCGGCGGGTCGGGCCGGTCCTCGGATCGGCCACGATTTTCCCGATTGGCCTTGGCGTCGTCGGCCATATCCTGTGCCTGCTCGCGCGCGGCGTTGGCATGCGACCAGCCATGGTCCCGACCCTCGGTACGCTTCTGCTCGGCGTGCTCCAGGGCTGCCTTGGCGCGTTTCACCTTGTCGTTTGCCACCTCGTTGCTGAGATCGAGCGTCGGCAGCGCAATACGGTTGGTGACAACGTCGGGAACGTCCGCGCCGGCTGGCATGAGGCTGATGGTAACTTCGCCATCATCATCCGGGTTGGCGGGTTCCGGCTTGTCCGCCCACGCGAGCCCACTGATCCCCATAAGTGTGATCGCCGCCGGAATAAAAAGTCTGCTCTTCATGTGCCCAATCCAGAATTCTCTGTGTCGCTCTGCCCAGGTAAACCGGTACGCGTAGCGCCAATTTCCGTGTTCCCCTGCTATGAATAACGTCGGAAATCGGCCTGGCGTTGCCGGTTCAATACATAATCAGCTATCCATCTTCAGTTGTACGACGAACATCTGCTCGCTGTCGGGATGTGTGAGCCGGACGACCACCTGTCCGCCGCGCACGCCCACGGCGCGGATCGGCAGCGTGAGCTGGTTGACGCCCGGCTCGAGGTCGTCGATCCAGCTGAGTTGATCGCGTGCGCCGAAGCCATCGATCTCGACGTCGCCGGAGAGCAGGATGCTGATCTCCGCATTCTCGAGCAGACGGTCGGCCTCGATTGCGATGTTCATGGGCCGGACCTCCTGCAACGAGACGAAAAACTCCGCGGCCTGCGGTTTCACCTCGGGTGCGCTGTTCAGCAGCCCCAGCGCGAAGGCGGCCGCCAGCAACGAGGCGGCAATGGCGCCGCTGAAGCCGGCTCCCAGCCAGAAACCCCGCCGCGATGCCTGTTCACTCGGGTCGTAGCTGGTATTGCTCATTACGCGGTCGAATACGCGCTCCGACCCAGGAACCGTTGCCTGGTCACGCACCACCAGCATCGCACGGACGCCTCGCAATGCGTCGGCACAATCCTGGCAGCCCGCAATATGATTCATGCACGCCGTCTTCTCGTCACGCTGCAACGACCCTTCGGCGAGCGCCCTGATTTGTTCGATTACCGACTCACATTTCATTTTTTGCCACCTACCACGGTCAGCACCGGTTTATGTATGTCCTGGTTGGACAACAGGCGCCCCAGCCTGGATCGTGTTCTGTGCAGGCGGGACTTCAGCGTCCCCTCCGGTAAACCGGTTACCTGCCGTATTTCCTCGAGGGAAAATCCCTCGATGTCGTGCAATGCCAGGAGGCTCGACGCCTCATGGCCCAGTATTTCCATGGCCCGAAATATCGTCTCGAGCCGCTTGTCGCGTTCGACCAGGTCGTCCGGTCGCGACCCCACCCGTTCCAGGTAGTCGGGGTCGTTCGAGTCCGCGCCGGTATCCGCGATGTCCACCGGCGAGCGCTCACGCGATCGCTGGATGTCGATGAACCGGTGGTACAGGGTCTTCAGCAGCCAGGCACGCTGGAACTCGATCTGCTCGAGTTCGTCAATGTGCATGTGCGCCTTCAGACACACGTCCTGCACCAGGTCTTCCGCGTCCGCAGCGGATCGCGTCATTCGCTGCGCCGCTGCGAACAGCGCATCGAAATGAGGCCGCATCAACTCGGCGAAGCGGTTCTTGTCAGAGCCGAGCCATTTCATGATGGCTATCCTCGACCAAGCCGACGCCCGCATTTGGTAAACGTCTACTATTCATAACGTCCATCTAACGGCACAGGTTGCCCCTTTTTTACATAAGCGGGGCGGTTTATTGTGCGTTGCCACACGGTATCAATTATCGCTCGACTGGACGTTGCGCTGTGTCAAGAAGTGCGATATCCGCCGCCAAAAAACAACAGCGGCGAACCGTCGGCGGCCGTGTGTGCGTCGATCTCGCCGACGATGATGTAATGGTCGCCGCCCTCATGAATCTCCCGCGTGCGGCAGTCGAAGCGGGCCAGCACCCCGGGAAGGATTGGCACGTTGTGGCCCGAGATCGTGTGCTCTATGCCGTTGTAGCGGGTGTGGTCGGTGCGGGCGAAGTGCTCGGCCATGTACTGCTGCTCGGCACGCAACACGTGAATGGCAAAATAGTCGGCGGCCAGGTAGGCGTCCAGCGAGTTGGACACCCTGGCGATATTCCACAGCACCAGCGGCGGATCCAGCGACACGGAGCTGAAGCTGTTGGCCGTGATGCCACAGGGGCGGCCGTCGGGCGCGCAGCAGGTCACCACCGTCACGCCGGTTGCGAAGCGGCCAAGGCTGCGGCGCAGCCCGAGTTCTGATGCCGTATCCATGATGATCGCCGCAGTATGAGGAACCCCCGGCGCGCCGGCAAGGCGAAAAAGTCCCCCGCTACCCGGCGGGTGGCGGGGGTGAGCCAGTCTGGTAAGGCATCGCGGGGGAACTATCGGTCCTTACGTCAAAGCTGTGGCTCCAGCAAATAGACGCCCAGCTTGTACGCCGTGAAGCCGTTGCTGTCTGCGTCGTAGTGGCCTCTCGCGAACATCGAGCGCGCGCTGGTCGCGCCGTCGAGACTCGCGGCGAGATCGTCGGCGAATTCCGCGAAATTAGAGTACTGGCGCAGGCTGTCCGCGGTCTTGATGACGTACAGCGTGCGGCCGTCGCCCGGCGGCACAATCGTCGTGCCGGATGCCAGCGCGGTCAGGTCGATCAGGACGGTTCCCTGCTTGATGTAGTGGCGCACATCGATATCCGGGTTCTGGTTGTTCAGCACCAGGCCGTCGGCACCGAGACTCAGGAACGGCGAGATGGTGCCCTCGGCGCCCCAGCCCACGCCGAGCGCGCTGCGTACGTCCGAGAAGTCGATGACCGTGCGGCCGCTGAAATCCGGCGGTGCGGCGCCGAATGCTTCCGGGAAACCCCGTACGGCAATCGGCTTGCCGGCCGACAGTTCCGCGAGCGAAAGGCTGCCCGTCGCAACTTCGTAGTTCGCCGGGTCCGCATCGACATCGGGTGACGTTCCGGTACCGCTGAAGTCGAAGATGTTCGCGCGGCGCCGGTCGATTGCCTGCAAGGCGATGTCCACCTGGCCCGGTACGACCGAGTTGACGATGCCGCTCAGGTGGGTGACGTGCAGGCGCACAGCACCCGCGGTTGCATCGAACAGGATCTGCGGCGAATTCGCGTCGGTGATCTCCGGCATCGCGTCCGGCCCGCTGCCGCGGATCGTCACGCGTTGCCCGATCGAAATTGCCTCGATGCCGAGGTCGGCCTGGCGATCGCCGTCTCTGAACACCTTCGTATCGGGCCCGACCTGGACCAGTACGTCGTCGTGGAAGTGCGCGCGGCGGTCATGCGGGATGATCGTGGCACCTCGCACGGTGAGGATGTCGCCGTCGCGAGCGATGACGTTGCCGACGACCGCGTCGCGTCCCGCTCCGGGCACACTCGAACCGGCGAGCACGATGGCTGCCGTGAATTGCCGGTCGCCCACGTTCAGCGTGCCGCCCGCGACAGTGGGGGTGCCGCGGCCAGCGGCCGCGAGCGCGCGCAGGCCTTCGGCGCCGAAGTAGGGCTCGCCATCGATCTCGAACTCGGTGTTTTCCGTCGTCCTGACGGAGACGCGACCGAAATCGCCATCGCGATGGTGGAACGGCCGCAGCGCGACGACGTATTCGCTCGCCGCCTCGTTGACCTCGAGCAACGGACCGCGCACGCGCGTCGTTTTCTCGTCGACCGGCGTGACTTCCGCCACGATGAACGGCTCGGCTGCCGCGGTCGCCGGTGTGGGCACGATATCGACAAGGTGCGAGGCGGCCAGGTCGAAATCGAGCTGGATCAGCGATGCCAGCCCGCGGCGCACGGTCAGCTGGTCGCGGTTGGACAGCCGGATCCGGAGCTCCGCCTGCTCGAGCGGTATGCCGCCCGGGTCCGTCACCACGGCTTCCTTGGAGCCGTCTCCGATCTCGACGAAGACCTCGGCATCGGTGTAGTCGAGGCGAATCGTGCCGGCAACGTAGGTCGCGGGGGGTACCGTAGCCACGGTTACCAGCTCGGTCAGGTCGACATAGTCCGTGAAGTTGATGCGGGTTTCCCGCGGCAGGGTCTCCACCACGCGGCCATTTGCCGTCTCCAGGGTCAGTGACAGAACGTCGACGGTGTAGTTGAGGAAATCACCGTCGGCATCGGTAAAGGAAACGATGACCGAGCCGCACTCCGCGATCGTGGCGGGGTCGCCAGGATCACAGGTGGCGAGCGGGTCGGGACCGCTGGTCGCGGTGCCCGCACCGCCGCCGCAAGCACCGAGCACGAGCGCGACGATTGCGACGGCCGCCCGGCTGGCCGCGTTCCTTGCGCCTGACAATCCAGGCAATGCTTCAATTGAGTGCATCATGAGTCTCTCCTTGGTCGTGAACTGCATTGCACAGGGGTATTAACGGGCCACCGGCGCTACGGTTGACCTGAGGGACTTAAGGTAAAAAAATTCAGCAACTTATCTTGTATTCCTTCGGTGACGTGTCAAAATGCGGCTATCCATGGCGAACCCGTCCGACACCACGACCACACCGGGAATCCGGCACCGTCGACCGCGTGCCGGCGAGCGTACTCGCGGCGCATTGGACGCGCTGCAGACCAAGATCGCCGTCAATCTCCAGAACCTCGAAGCCGCTGGCCGCGACGACATGCTGCGGGCCAACATCGCCGAGTTGCCCGATGCGACGGGCTGCGATGCGGCATTCCTCGCGCTGATATCCGAGGACGGCCGCAATCTCGAGCCGGTCTTCGCGGGCAAGGCGGGATTCGCGCAATGCACGCCCGAGGTGCTCGGCGGCGAGCGAATCGAGGACTGGCCCTGGCTGGTCAGCCGGCTGGGGCACCTCAAGGTCGTCGAGATCGACGACACGACGGCGGGCCCGGCGGCTGCGCGGGCCGAACTGGAGCGGCTGGCCGAGCTGCACATCGGCTCTGCGCTGATCATCGGTTTCGCCGTGCGCGGCGAGGTTGCCGGTTTCCTTGCGCTGGCCAATGAACACGGTAATGCCGGGTGGGATGTGAACCTGCACCTGCTCATCAAGCTGATCGGCGCGTCGCTCGCCACCGGGCTGCAGCGGCTTCGGGACCAGGAAATCCTCGACGAACTGCGTGAGCGCAACGACCTGATCTCGGTGACCGCGAATGACGGCATCTGGGATTTCGACGGCCTGACCAAGCGCGTCGACCTGTCGCGGCGGTGGAAGAAGATGCTCGGCTACGACGAGGACGACGAGGACGTGCTGCTCGACTGGTATCACCTCGTGCACCCCGACGACATGGCTCGCGTGCAGGCGCGGATGCGCGATCATCTCGAAGGCAAGTCCCCGTTTTTCGAGTCGATACACCGGATGCAACACCAGTCGGGCGACTGGCGATGGATGTCGAGCAGGGCGAAGGCCGTCCTGGACAGGAACGGCCGATTGTTGCGCCTGCTCGGCGCCGAGGTGGACATCACGGAACGCAAGCTCTACGAAGAGGCGCTGTTCCGGCAGAAGGAAAGCGCACAGATCACGCTGCAGTCGATTGGTGACGGCGTTATAACGACCGACGCCACGGGCAACGTCGAGTACATCAATCCCGTTGCGGAGGATCTCACCGGCTGGAAGGTCGACGACGCCAGCGGGCGTCCCATCGACGAAATCTTCCGCGGTTTCCACGAGGAGACCTGCGAACCCCTCGAGAATCCTCTCGCGGTGTCGATCCGCCGCGACCGGGCGATAAAATCCGTGCGTCCGACGCTGCTGATCCGCCGCGACGGCAATGAGCTCTATATTGAGAGTACGGCCTCACCGATCCGCGACGGCAAGGGCGTCGTTACCGGCGGGGTGCTGGTGTTCCACGATGTCAGCGAGTCGCGCGAGCTGAACCGCCGCCTCAGTTACCACGCGAGTCACGACATCCTTACCGGCCTCGTCAACCGGCGTGAGTTCGAGAGCCGCCTCGAGCGGGCACTGAAGAGCGCCAAGGCACGCGAAACCGCCTACGCGTTGCTGTACCTCGACCTCGACCAGTTCAAAATCGTTAACGACTCCTGCGGCCACAGCGCCGGTGACACGTTGCTGCACCAGCTCGGCAACCTGCTCAAGGCGAAGATCCGCTGGCGCGATACGCTGGCGCGGCTCGGCGGTGACGAATTCGGCGTGCTCCTGGAGAGCTGCAACCTCGAGGAGGCCCTGAAGACCGCCGAGGAGCTGCGCACGGCGATCGGCGATTACAAGTTCATGTGGGATGACCGCACCTTCCGCCTCGGTGTCAGCATCGGCGTGGTGCCGATCACCGCGGACAACGAGGATGTTGCTGCGCTGCTGAGCGCGGCCGACAGCGCCTGCGCCGCCGCCAAGGAAGCAGGTCGCAATCGCATCCACAGCTTCCAGGAAAACGACATCGACCTCATGCGGCGGCGCCGCGAGATGCAGTGGGCCGCCCGCATCAACAATGCGCTCGAGGAGAACCGCTTCGAGCTGTTCCGCCAGACCATCATGCCGCTGCAGGCCGACGAAGAGGGCGCCCATTACGAGATATTGCTGCGCATGCGCGACGAGAACGGCGGGGTCATCTCGCCGGGTCTGTTCATCGGCGCGGCGGAACGCTACAACCTGACGCCGGCCATCGACCGCTGGGTCATCCGCCAGACGTTCCGCTGGCTGGTTTCGGAAGCCGATGAACGCGAGCGACTCATGCTGTGCTCGATCAACCTCTCGGGGCAAAGCCTCGGCGACGAGAAGTTCCTGCCGTTCGTCATCGATCAGTTCCGCATGTCGGGGCTGGACGCCACGAAGATCTGCTTCGAGATCACGGAGCACGCGGCTGTCGCCAGCTACTCGCAGGCGGTCCGATTTATCAACGCACTCAAGGAACTCGGCTGCAAGTTCGCGCTCGACGACTTCGGCGAAGGCATGTCGTCATTCGGCTACCTGAAGCATCTGCCCGTGGACTTTCTCAAGATCGAAGGTGGCTTCGTCAAGGAGATGCTGCATGATGCGATCGACCGCGAGATGGTGCGGTCTATCAATGAAATCGGGCACCTCACTCAGAAGAAGACCATTGCGGAATTCGCGGAGAACGAGGACATCATCACGATGCTCAGGGGTATGGGCGTCGACTACGCGCAGGGTTATGGTGTCTCCGAGCCTAAACGGGTAAGCAGCGCCCTGGCGTACACGGACGCTCCCGGCGAGCTTTGACTCCGCTGCCTAGTCGATGCGAAACAGCATCGACAGGTCGATGGCGCGTACGTTCTTGGTAATCGCGCCCGTCGAAATGAAATCCACACCGGTTTCCGCAATGTCGCGGATCGTTTTCAGGCTGACGTTGCCCGAAGCCTCCAGCTCGGCTCCCAGGTAGCCGTAGCCGGTGTTGATCGACACAGCCTCGCGCATGTCGGCGAGCGAGAAGTTGTCGAGCAGGATGCGCGTGGCGCCAGCGTCGAGCGCCTCCCGCAGCTCTTCCAGCGACTCGACCTCGACTTCGACCAGCACGTCGGCAGCGGTGTCGTGTGCGCGGCGCAGGGCCTCGCTGACACTGCCGGCGCTCTTCACATGGTTCTCCTTGATCAGGATTGCGTCGTAGAGACCCGTGCGGTGGTTGTGGCCGCCGCCGCAGCGCACGGCGTATTTCTGCGCAAGCCTGAGGCCCGGCAGGGTCTTGCGCGTGTCGAGCACCCTGGCGCGGGTGCCCGCGACGGAGGCGACGTACCGGGCCGTGACGGTTGCGGTGCCTGAAAGTGTCTGCAGGAAATTCAGGGCAGTGCGCTCGCCGCTCAGCAGGGGCCGCGCCGGACCTACCAGCTTGCAGATGATGTCGTCGGCTTCGGCGTGCTGGCCATCCTCGATATACCAGTCGACCTGGACGCGCTCGTCGAGCTGGCGGAAGACTTCGTTCGCCCAGGGGTGGCCCGCGAGTACGAAAGGCTCGCGGGCGATGATGGTGGCGCCTACGACCGTGTCTGCGTCGATCAGCGCCGCGGTCAGGTCGCCGCTGCCGATATCCTCGGCAAGCGCCGCGGCGACCGTGGGTCCGATGGTCTGCCGCTCGTCATCCCTGAGAGAGACCAACGGCGGCAATTACAGGAAGAAGCCGCCGTGCCCGTAGCCGACCATGCTCATCAGCATCGGGAAGGACAACATCGTGTTGGTGCGCGAGGCGAGGAGCGCGACGCGCTTGGCTTTGGCGACTTCGTCGGCGCTGGCTTCCACCATACCGAGCACCTTCTTCTGGTTCGGCCAGATCAGGACCCAGACGTTGAACAGCATGATCGTGCCCAGCCAGGCGCCGATGCCGATGAGCAGCGCCTGGACATTCAGCGCATCTCCCATCATTCCCAGCGTAAAGGCGTCTGCGAAGATGCCGTAGTGGCCGAGCGCAGCCGCGCCCGACAGCCAGGTCAGCAACGCGCCCCAGCGAAACCACCAGAGCGCTCGCGGCGCAACGTACTTCGTGATGCCCGCGCCGCCCGGGCCGCCTTCGTCGGCGACCGCGTCGGCCAGTGCCGGCACCTGGACGAAATTGAAGTAATAGAGCAGCCCGATCCAGGTAATGCCTGCGAGAACATGGATCCAGACGATGAAGCTGACCGCGTTGAATGCGACGCCCACGGTGGCCGCCGCAATGACGATTGCCAGGACGATGCCTGCCGTGATGGTGCCGGCAACGGTATTCAGGGGATTCATTGATCGCTACTCCCGGAGTTTTGTCGTTGTTGGTATCGATGCGAATTCGAATAGAGGCGCCTCGGCGCCCGCGGTATTATAAGAGACAGCCCGCGCAAAAAGATAATCATTCGTATTTAGAGCAGGATAGAATGGAGATGCGGCCCCCGCAAGGTAAGGCCGGTTCTAGAATCTGGCTTCAAGCCTATGAATTTAAACGCTAACCGGGCAACAGACTTGATATGCGCATATTGATCATTATTTTGGCGCTGATGGCGGCATCGGGCTGCACGAGCATGTTGCTCGGTGCGGACGTGACGCCGGCGCAGCAACGCGACACAGACGAGGACGAGAGGTCCAAGAAGGATGAGTAACGTGGACGTAAATTCGAGAATCGAGGAACAGCTGAAATCGCACGACATTCTGCTGTACATGAAAGGCACGCCGGACTTTCCGCAGTGCGGGTTTTCCGGTCAGGCGGTTGCGGCGCTGAATGCCATCGGCAAACCCTATGCTTTTGTCAATATTTTCGAGGACGAAGAAATCCGCCAGGGACTGAAAGCCTATTCGAACTGGCCCACATTCCCGCAGCTGTACGTGAAGGGTGAGTTGATTGGCGGCAGCGACATCGTCGTCGAGATGTACCATTCCGGGGAACTCAAGAAGCTGCTGGAGGAATCGGCGGACTGATCGCGGTTCGAGAACCGCGCCTACAGGAATGCTTCGAAGACCGGCTGGAACCGGTTGACGACCTCGCAGAACACGTCGGCCGTAATCTCGGCATCGTAGGCGGCCGAGTGCGCTGATTCCTCGTCGAATTCCAGGCCGGCGGCCTTGACCGCCCGCGACAGCACCGTCTGGCCGAAGGCGACGCCGCATAGCGTTGCGGTGTCGAAGCTCGAAAACGGGTGAAACGGGTTGCGCTTGATGGCGGACCGTTCGATCGCCTCGTTCAGGAAGCCGAGATCGAAGGCCGAGTTGTGCCCGACCAGGATCGCCCGCGTGCAGTTCGCTTCGCGGATCGCGCGCCGCACTTCGCGGAACACCCGCTGCAGGGCATCGCGTTCGTCGATGGCCGGGCGCAGCGGATGATTGGGATCGATGCCGTTGACGGCCAGCGATGCCGGGTCCATGTTGGCCCCCTCGAACGGCTTGACGTGATACCGGATGGTTTCGTCGCGGCGCAGTTTTCCCTGCTCGTCGAACGTCAGCAATACCGCGGCAATCTCCAGCAATGCATCGGTTTTCGCGTTGAAGCCGCCGGTCTCGACGTCCACCACCACGGGCAGGAAACCGCGGAAGCGGTCTGCCATTGTCACTTTAACTGTCACTCAGTTTGCCGATTCGAGAATTCTCTCGTCCAGGACCAGGCTTATCGTATAACGAACGCCGAAGCCCGTGATATCGGTCGGTACGTGGCCGAGCCCGCCTTTGTGATTGCCGGCGGAGAGGTCCATGTGAATCCATGGAACGTCGTCTTCGACGAATTCGCCGAGAAAACTGCCTGCGAGAATATGGTCACCGGTGCCTTTCACCGAACACTGTTGCAGGTCGGCCACGTTGCTCTTGAGGTCCTCGAGGAATTCCTTGCCGACCGGGAACGGCCAGACACGTTCGCCCGACTGCTGGCCCGTGCGCTTGAGTCTCGGGTGCCATTCCGGCCGGTTCGTGAAAACGCCGCAATACCGCGAGGTGATGGCGTTGATGCAGGAACCCGTCAGCGTGGCGTAGTCCATGATCAGCCCCGGCGCTTCGCGACTGGCGAAGGTCAGGGTGTCGGCCAGCGCCATGCGGCCCTCGGCATCCGTGTGCACGGTCTGTATCGTCTTGCCGTTGGCGGCAACGATGAGATCCTGGGACTTGTAGGCCGTGGGGCCGGTTCGGTTTTCGGTAATCGCGAGCCACGCGTCGACGGCTATTGGTACCTGCAATTGCGACAGCGCGAGCAAGGTCCCCAGCGCCACGGCGCTGCCCTGCATGTCGCCGTGCATCTCGAGCATCGCCTGGAATGGCTTCAGGTTGGTGCCGCCGGTATCGAAGATGATGCCCTTGCCGACAAGGCTGAGGTCGGCCTTCGCGGTGTCTTTACCCGGGCGGTAGCGCAGGCGCAGGATCGAGGCGCTGTCGTCAGCATTGCCCTGCGCGACGGCAAGGAACGCGCCCGCACCCATCTTGCGGAGCTCTTTCACCGAGTAGCGCTTGTACTGCCAGCCGCGGTCTTTCGCGAGCGCCCGCACCAGGTCGGCGTAGCCCGTGGCGTCGAGCTTGTTGGGCGGCATGGCGGTCAACCAGCGGGCAAGGTTGTTGCCATCGGCTTCGGCACGAACGCGGTCGAGGTCGAGCTTTTCGGACAGGCCGAGGATACGAATGCTGCGTATTTTGTCCCGCGGCGCGTCGTTCTTGAATGCCGGCAGCCGGAAGGCGCCGGCAAGCGCAGCCGCCACCAGGTTCTCGGCGATCTTCGCGGCATCGTCAGCATCAAATCCGAGTACGGCGATGCCGAGATTGCCTGCTTTCTCGCTGGTGACGCTTGCGACCAGTTTGCGTGCCAGCGTCAGCTGCGCGAAGGCGCTGGTGTCGGCGGACAGTGACGCGCCGGCAACCAGTGTGAGCTTCTTGTTGGCAAGACGGGCATAAAGGGCAGGGACCGAGTCGGCACTGCGCCGCCGCATCGCGGCCTTGAGTATCCGGCCCTCGGGCAGTTTGTCCCACAGGTCCGACGGAATTCGTTTCGGTAGTATCAGCAGCAACTGATCGATCGCTTCCAGCTGCTTCGCCGTCACGCGTCCAGGTTGCTGATAAATCCGGATTTCTTTGAAATCGGGCAGGAGTGGATGCATACGTTGTATTCCGTGCCGAGTGCTTGACCGTCACCCCGCAAATCGGGAACATCACGGGTAAGAATAATTACTTATTGCGAAGCCCGACGCGATCGAGCGGTGATCCTAGCAGGACACCTCGCAATATTCACGCACAGCGGCTGCCCTGGTCACGCGTAAGGTCGGGGCCGGCAACAATGGATAATCCATGACCAAGTTCAATCCGTACGACGACATCGATCCGGTAGAAACGAACGAGTGGCTGGAATCGATCGATTCGGTTCTCACCCACCACGGGCCCGAGCGGGCGCATTTCCTGCTGAACCGGATGATCGATTTCGCGCGCCGTTCCGGGGCGTACCTGCCGTATTCGCCGAACACGGCCTATGTCAATACGATCGCGCCCGGCCGGCAGCCGGAGTACCCGGGCGACCGAGCACTGGAGCGCCGCATCGAGGCGTACCTGCGCTGGAACGCGATGGCGATGGTGGTGCGGGCAAACCGTGAAAGCACCGAGTACGGCGGGCACCTGTCCAGCTACGCATCGTCCGCAACCATGTACGAGGTCGGTTTCAACCACTTCTGGCGCGGCGGCGCCTCCGGCGACAACGGTGACATGATCTTCGTTCAGGGGCATTCATCGCCCGGCATCTATGCCCGCGCGTTCCTCGAGGGGCGGCTCAGCGAGGAGCAACTCGCGCGATTCCGACGCGAGGTGGGTGGCGGCGGCCTGTCGTCGTACCCGCATCCGTGGCTGATGCCGGACTTCTGGCAGTTCCCGACCGTATCGATGGGCCTCGGCCCGATGATGGCCATCTACCAGGCGCGCTTCATGCGATACATGGAACACCGCGGGCTGTCGGAGCCCACCGACCGCAAGGTCTGGGCGTTCCTCGGCGATGGGGAAATGGATGAACCGGAATCGATGGGTGCCATAACGATGCCGGTGCGCGAGGGCCTCGACAATCTCGTGTTCGTCGTCAACTGCAATCTGCAGCGCCTCGACGGTCCCGTCCGCGGCAACGGCAAGATCATCCAGGAACTCGAGGCGGCCTTCGGCGGCGCCGGCTGGAACGTCATCAAGGTGATCTGGGGCTCGCGCTGGGACCCGCTGCTGGCGGAGGATCACTCCGGCAAGCTGCGCCGGCTCATGGACGAGACCGTGGACGGCGAGTACCAGGTTTACAAGGCGCGAGACGGCGCCTACGTGCGCGAGAAGTTCTTCGGCAAGCACCCGGAGACGGCGGAGATGGTCGCCGACATGTCGGACGAAGAGGTCTGGCGCCTGAACCGGGGTGGCCACGACTACCGCAAGATCTACGCCGCGTACCACGCCGCGGTGCGGCACAAGGGCCAGCCGACGATCATACTCGCCAAGACCGTGAAGGGCTTCGGTCTCGGCCAGGCCGGCGAAGGCCAGAACATTGCCCACCAGCAGAAGAAGATGGATCTCGACGCGCTGCGTGCCTTCCGTGACCGCTTCAATATACCGGTCGCCGACAAGGACCTCGACAAGGTGCCGTTCTACCGGCCCGCCGACGACAGCGAGGAGCTGGAGTACCTGCACGAGCGCCGCAAGGCGCTGGGCGGCTACCTGCCGGCTCGGCGGCCGAAAGGCCCGGACCTCCCGATACCCGCGCTCGAACTGTTCAAGACGCAGCTGGACGGCACCGGCGATCGCGAGATTTCGACCACGATGGCATTCGTGCGGATGCTGACGGCGCTCACCCGGGACAAGCAGATCGGCAAGCACATCGTGCCGATCGTTCCCGACGAGGCGCGCACCTTCGGCATGGAGGGGATGTTCCGCCAGATCGGCATCTACGCGTCCAAGGGCCAGCTCTACGAGCCCGAGGATGCCGGCGAGCTCATGTACTACCGTGAGGATAAGTCGGGCCAGATCCTCGAGGAGGGCATCAACGAGGCCGGGGCCATGAGCTCCTGGATCGCGGCGGCGACCGCCTACTCCAATCACAACGTGCAGATGGTGCCGTTCTACATCTACTACTCGATGTTCGGCTTCCAGCGCATCGGCGACTTCGCGTGGGCCGCCGGCGACATGCAGGCAAGGGGGTTTCTGATCGGTGCGACCGCGGGCCGCACGACGCTGGCGGGCGAAGGCCTGCAGCACCAGGACGGCCACAGCCTCGTGGCGGCGTCGACGATTCCCAATTGCCGCGCCTACGACCCGACCTATGCCTACGAGCTGGCGGTGATCGTGCAGGACGGGCTGCGCCGGATGATCGGCGAGCAGGAGAACGTCTTCTATTACATCACCTGCATGAACGAGAACTACGCGCAACCGGCCATGCCCGCGGGCGTGGAGGACGGCATCCTCAAGGGTATGTACCTGCTGCACGTCGGCAGCCAGGGCAAGGTTCGCGCGCAGCTCATGGGTTCCGGCACGATCCTGCGTGAAGTACTCGCCGCGGCGGAACTGCTGTCGAAGGACTTCCGCATTCCGGTCGACGTGTGGTCGGTGACGAGCTTCAACGAGCTGCGTCGCGATGCGCTCGAGGTCGAGCGCTGGAACCAGCTGCACCCGGACGAGGAACCGCGCAAGAGCTACCTGGAGCAGTGCCTCGCCAAGCGGCCCGGCCCGTACATTGCCGCGACGGATTACATGAAGATCGTGCCCGACCAGATCCAACGCTGGGTGCCCGGCAGTTTCGTGTCCCTCGGCACGGACGGCTACGGTCGCAGCGACGCCCGCAAAGCGTTGCGCGAGCACTTCGAGGTTGACCGGCATTACATCGCCGTGACCGCTTTGAAGGCGCTCGCCGACGACGGCGCGCTGGATCGCAAGACCGTGTCGCAGGCGATCAGGAAATACGGTATCGATCCGGATCGGCCGGATCCGGTGACGCTGTAACGGGCGGCGGGAGAGATCTGTGGCTAACAGCATCGATATTGTCGTTCCGGACCTGGGCGATTTTTCGGACGTCGAGATCATCGAGGTCCTCGTCAGCGAAGGCGACCGCGTCGCGCGCGAGGACGGACTCGTTACCCTCGAGACCGACAAGGCCTCGATGGACGTGCCGTCCCCCGACGACGGGGTCATCGAGTCGATTTCGGTATCGGCCGGCGACCGGATCAACAGCGGAGACGTCATCGGCAGGATGAGCGTGGACGCCGCCGGGTCTGCCGAAACCCGATCCGATGCGCCGGCGACGGAGCCGGCGGATGCAACACCGGAGCCGCCGCGTGAGGCGCGAGCCGAAGAAGCCGGCGCCGAGCGGACGCTGGTCGTGCCCGACATCGGCGATTTCGACGATGTCGACGTGATCGAGGTGCACGTTTCGGAGGGTCAGCAGATCAGCGCGGACGATCCGTTGATTACGCTCGAGACGGACAAGGCGGCGATGGACGTCCCGGCGGAGGTGGGAGGCAGGATCGCCTCGGTGCTGGTTGCCGTCGGCGACAAGGTGTCGAAGGACTCGCCGATCGCTGTGATCGAGGCGGCCGGCGGCGCGGCGAAGGCCGCGTCTGACCAGCCCGCCGCGGCCCCTGCACCGAAGCAGGACGCGAAGCCGGCAGCGCCGGCCAGGGAAACCGCAAAGCCGGCCCGGCAGGCGCCGCCATCGGCGCCCGGCAAGCTGCCGCCGATCAACGAGGCCGGTTTCGCACGCGCTCATGCGAGCCCGTCGGTGCGCAAGCTCGCGCGTGAGCTCGGGGTCGACCTGGCACAGGTCAAAGGCTCGGGCCCGAAGAAGCGGGTGCTGCACGACGACGTCAAGGCCTTTGTCAAGGCGATCCTGACAGGCCAGGCGGCATCGCCCGCGGGCGCGGGACTGCCGCAGACGCCGAAGGTCGACTTCGCAAAATTCGGCGAGATCGAGCTCGTGCCGCTGACCCGAATCCAGAAGATTTCCGGTCCGCGGCTGCAGGCGAGCTGGATCAACCTGCCGCACGTGACGCAGCACGATCTCGCCGATATCACCGAGCTGGAAGCGCGGCGCAAGACGCTCAAGGGGCCGGCGAAGGAGAAAGGCATACCGCTGACACCGCTGGCCTTTATCCTCAAGGCCTGCGTGGCCGCACTGCAGGAGTTCCCGAAGGTCAACGCGTCGCTGTCCGATGATGGCGATAACCTCGTGATGAAGAAATACTGCCATCTCGGGTTCGCGGCGGACACGGACCAGGGCCTGGTGGTCCCGGTGATCCGCGATGCCGACCAGAAGGACGTCTACGAGCTGGCGAAGGAGCTCGGCGAGCTGTCGCTGGCGGCACGCGAGGGCAAGCTCAAGGCGGCCCAGATGCAGGGCGCCACGTTCACGGTCTCGAGCCTTGGCGGCATTGGCGGCACGGCATTCACGCCGATCGTGAACTCGCCGGAAGTCGCTATCCTCGGTGTATCCCGGCACACGATGCAGCCGGTCTGGGACGGTGAGACTTTCGTGCCGAGGCTGATGCTGCCGCTGTCGTTCTCCTACGATCACCGCGTCATCGATGGCGCCATGGCCGTGCGTTTCACGACCTTCCTCGGGGAAGCGCTCGGCGACGTCGACGCGCTGCTGCAGGCGATCCCCTAGTGGCGGAGCGAATCGAACTCCGGGTTCCGGACCTGGGCGATTTCGCCGACGTCGAGATCATCGAAGTGCTGGTATCTCCGGGCGACGCGGTCGCCGTGGAAGACGGGCTGGTAACGCTCGAGACGGACAAGGCATCGATGGACGTGCCCGCGTCGCACGCCGGCAGGATCGTGTCGATGGAAGTCGCGGTCGGGGATACGGTGTCGACCGGCGACGTCGTCGCTATCGTCGAGGCCGAAGCGTCGCAGGCCCCCGGCGACGATGAGGGGGGCGAAGACTGGTCGGTACGCACGCAGCGCATGACGCCGGAGGAAATCAAGGCGGCGACAGGCGCTGAGGCGCAGGGCGACGCGACGCATTCGGCGCAGCTCGTCGTGATCGGCTCGGGACCCGGCGGCTACACGGCCGCGTTCCGTGCCGCCGACCTGGGGCTCGACGTCATCCTGGTCGAGAAAGATCCCTATCTTGGCGGCGTGTGCCTGAACGTCGGTTGTATACCGTCCAAGGCGCTGTTGCACGCCGCCAAGGTCATCGACGACGCGGCGGCGATGGCGGATCACGGCGTCGTGTTCGGCCCGCCGAAGATCGATGCGACCAAGCTCGTCGACTGGAAAAACAGCGTTGTAGGCCGCCTGACAGGCGGTCTCGCGCAGCTCGCGAAGCAGCGCAAGGTGCGCATCCTTACCGCGTACGCGAAGTTCCAGTCTGCAAATCGACTCGAACTCGACAACGGTGAGACGGTCGCGTTCGAGAAATGCATCATCGCGGCCGGGTCGGAGCCCTTCATGCTGCCCGGTCTCCCCGACGACCCGCGCATCGTCGATTCGACGGGCGCGCTCGAAGTGCACCCGCTGCCAAAGAGCCTGCTCGTTGTCGGCGGCGGCATCATCGGTCTCGAAATGGCCTGCGTGTACGCGGCGCTCGGCGTCGACGTGAGTGTTGTCGAACTGATGGACTCACTGATGCCAGGCACCGACAAGGACCTCCTGCGGCCGTTCCTCAAGATCGTCAAGCCGCGCTACAAGAACATCATGGTGTCCGTCAAGGTGACCGGCATGCACGCGACGGACGCCGGCATCGAAGTGACATTCGAGGGCAAGGATGCGCCGGAAAGCGCCGTCTACGACCGGGTCCTCGTCGCGATCGGCCGGCGCGCGAACGGCGACAAACTCGACGCGGCGAAGGCCGGCGTCAAGGTCGACGAGCGCGGCATCATCGCGGTGGACAAGCAGATGCGCACCAACGTGCCGCACATCTTCGCCATCGGCGACCTTGCCGGCGGGCCGATGCTGGCGCACAAAGCCACGCATGAAGCGAAGGTTGCCGCCGAGGTCGCTGCGGGCGAAAAGAGCTATTTCGACGCGCGGGTCATTCCGTCCGTGGCGTATACCGATCCGGAGGTCGCGTGGGTCGGCCTGACCGAGACCGAGGCGAAGGAAAAGGGCATCGACTATGGCGTTGCCAAGATTCCGTGGGCGGCGAGCGGCCGCGCGCTGTCGCTGGGGCGCGACGAGGGCTTCACGAAGCTCCTGTTCGACAGGAAGACGGACCGCGTGCTCGGCGGTGCGATCGTCGGCCCCAACGCCGGGGACCTGATCGCGGAAATCGGCCTCGCCATCGAGATGGGTGCCGACGCTTCGGATATCGGCCTTACCGTTCACCCGCACCCGACGCTGTCCGAGACCGTGGCATTCGCGGCCGAGGGCTACGAAGGCACGATCACCGACCTGTACATGCCGAAGAAGAAGTAGCGCCCGACGGGCTGCTAGCGCTGCAGGAATCGACGCTCGACGGCGTACAGCACGAAACCGATGGCAAGCAGGATACCGACGGTGCGCCAGTTCTCCGTCGTCGCCTGCGCGGTCAGCCAAAGGCATATTGCGAGCCCGACGAGCGGCAGCAGGTAGCCGCCTCGAATCGGGTAGGCACGCGCCTTCATCGTATCGTCGGCGCGGTTCCTGATGATCGGTAGCGCAGCGATGCAGACGATGTACGACAGCATCCGCGACAGCGAACTGGCGACTGCGAGTTCGACGAACGATCCCGTCAGCGCCATTGCCAGGGCAAGCCCGCCCATCACCAGGATCGAATGATCGGGCGTCGCGTATCTCGGATGGATGTTGCCGAACCAGGCGGGCAGCAGCCGGTTCTCGGCGAGCGAGAAGATCAGCCGTGGCGCCGCGATCATCGTGCCGGCGAGATTGCCACCGATGGAGAAGACGGCCGCCAGCGTGATCGCGATTGCCCCGGCCGGGCCGGCGAGCGAGCGGCCAACGTCCACGAGCGTGGCCTCCGCGTAAGTGTCTTCCGGGATCACGGAGATGAATACCAGCACAATCAGGAAATAAAGCAGCCCCGTGCCGATCACGGTGCGGATAAGCGCGCGCGGCAGAACCCGGCGCGGTTCGGTGGTTTCGCCGGCGGTTACGGCCATGGTCTCGAAGCCGACATAGGCGTAAACCAGCAGTAGCGTGGTGCCGCCCAGGTCCTCGATCACCATCGACGCTACCGGAATCAGCGTGCCGGTGGTCACGTGCTGCAGGCCCAGCAATACCAGCAGTATCAGCGGCAGTACTTTCAGCACCGTGAAAAAACCCATGGTGCGGACACCGTCCTTGACGCCGAGGATGTTGGCGTACGTCAGGCCCAGCGTGACGATGCTGATAACCGCCGTGCGGCCGATGCCTCCGCCGAACCAGGGCAACAACGACCCGAGGTAGATCGCCATCACGTTGGCGTTCGCGGCGAAGGCCGTCATGCGGCTCAGGAACAGGACCCATCCCGTACCGAAACCGGCGAGCGGACCGAATGCGTAGCTGGCGTAGAGGACGGGGCCGCCCGAGTCCCTGAAGTAGCTCGCGAGTTCCGCAAAGGCCAGCACAACGGCGAGAAACACGACGCCGACGGCGAGAAACAGCCACGGGCTGAGCAGACCTGCGTTGACCGCGACCTTGCCCGGCAGTGCGAATATGCCGGCGCCGATCATGGCGTTCAGCACCAGGAACGCGGCGCCGAAAAAGCCGATGTCCCGGCGCAGTTGCGCGCCCTTGTCGTTGGTCATCCCATCCCCATGTCGTATTTATCCAGCGCGCGACCGGATGCATTATACGCAGCCTTGCGCGGTCGACGCCGCCGGGCGATAACAACAAGGATCCGACATGCAGGACTTTCCACACCATTACAAGACGACGGCCTCGGCGCATCATGACAGCAACGTCGAGCTGACAAGCCCGGGTCTCGAGGCCCTCGAGTCGGCCGGACCCGCAGAATTCGGCGGTCCGGGCGATTTGTGGTCTCCGGAGACCTTGCTGGTGGCGGCGATCGCCGACTGCTTCATCCTGTCGTTCAAGGCGGTCGCGCGGGCGGCGAAACTGGACTGGATATCCGTAAGCTGTGACGTCGATGCCGTCCTCGATAAGGTCGGGAAGGTCACGCAGTTCACGGAGTTTCACCAGACGGTCCTGCTCGAGGTACCCGCCGGGACCGACGAGGCCAAGGCGATGCGCATGCTCGAGAAGGCGGAGCACGTGTGCCTGATCACCAATTCGCTAAACGGAACTGCGCACCTCGACGCGACCGTGCGCGTGGCCGACTGAATGGAATCCCGGAAGCTCTATCCGATCCTGACCTATGCGGGCGTACTGCCGTTCATCGGCTGCGCGGTGATGCCGCTTGTCGGCTTACGGGAACTCTGGAATCTCGGCAGCTTCGACCACATTGCGGCGGCTTACGGCCTCGCCATCGTTTGCTTCCTGTGCGGTGCGCACTGGGGAACCTACCTGTACAACCGCACCGCTGCGCCGGACAACCTGCTTATCACGAGCAACGTTATCGTCGTCGCCTGCTGGTTTGCTTTCCTGATGGCGGCGCAGGCGATCACGCTGTTTGTCCTCATCCTGGCGTTCCTGTGCCTGCTGTTCATCGACTACCGGCTGCTGACGGCCGGGTTGCTGACGGACTACTATTTCCGCATGCGAACCAGGGCGACGGTCATTGCCGTCCTCGCGCTCGCGATTATCATAGTGCTAGTTTGACAATCTCACCCTGCTTCATGATCAGGGCGAGGCCGGTCTCCGGGTTGCGCAGCACCGAGATGTCCTCCAGCGGCTCGCCGTTGATTAGCAGCAGGTCCGCAACCCAGCCCTCGCGAATCTCCCCGAAATTGCCCCAGCGGTTGAGCTTGCCGATCATGCGGATGATCTCGGCGCTCTCGGAGGTTGCCTGCACCAGGACTTCGGCCGGTGTCCAGTATTCGGCCCGCTCGGTGAATTCGCGGGTCAGCATCGTGTAGCCGCCCTGGATGAAGTCGGTACCGAAGCCGGTCTTGATGCCGTATTTCTTGATGAGGCGAATGAGGTTCTCCTGCCCGGCGAGAACGGCCTCGAGCTTGCCGAGATTGCGCTCGCTGATGCCGGGCAGGTCCTGCAGCGTCCGGTAAATGACGAGCTGGGTGCTGATGACCACGCCCCTGTCGGCCACGAGCTTCGCGGTCTTGTCGTCGAGCAGGAGGCCGTGTTCGATGCACTTCACCCCATTGGCCACGAGGCGCTCTATGGCCTCGCTCGTGTATGCATGCGCGAGCACGTAGGTGCCCCAGTCGCTTGCCGCCTGCACCGCGGCGCGAATTTCGGCAGGCGAGGGCTGCAGTGAATGGATGGGGTCGAATTCCGACATGACGCCACCGCCGCCCATGATCTTTATCTGCGTGGCTCCGGATTTGAGGTTCTCCCGCGCCGCCACGAGCGTCTGGTCGACGCCGTCGGCCAGGATCGAGCTGCCGGCTTCGAGGTAGGGCGTTCCGCCGACGAGGGTAGGGTGGGGATCGTGCGGCGCGCGGAAGTCACCGTGGCCGGCGGTCTGTGAAATGACGGCGCCAGAGGGGAACAAGCGCGGTCCGTAGATCAGGCCGGCTTCGATTGCGCGCGCAAAGTCCGGGTGAGTGCCACCGGCGTCGCGGATGGTCGTGAAGCCGGAGTCCAGGTAGTGCTTCGCCATCGCGGCGGCATTCGCGCCGGCGACGGTGGGGTGGTATTTCTCCATGCTGCGAGGGTTCTGTCCGGCGAGATGCGTGTGCAGGTCGATGAACCCGGGGGAGAGGACTCTATTGCCGCCGTCGACAACCCGGGCGCCTGCGGGAGATTCAATTCGGTCTTTCGAGACTTTCTCGATGATGCCGTCAACCACCAGGACGTGGCCGGGCTTCAGCGTGTGGTCGACACCGTCGAAGATCCGGACATTTTCTATCAATACCGTTTGCGAGAAAGCCGCGGTCGAAATCAGGCCAACGAATATGGCCAGCGCAATACGAAACATCGGTCCCCCCTTCCGCGCCGTCGCGCGTCGTGCGCGCTCGATCAGGCATCGAAATTACCACTACATGGTGCTGCTTAGCCAGACGCGCCCACGTCCGCTGCTCTGCGAAGCGGCCATTTGAGCGTCTCGTCCGGGGTGCATGCGGAGGGCCACTGACGGCCATTTGGGGCCATTCGAAAGTGCCTTGAATCCGACGACTTCCAAAACTGCATTTGATGTTCTCGAGTCAGCAACGGAGACCATCCTGCGTGTCACTCACTTCTGCGATCTCTCATTGTCTTTCACAGCCTTCACCTGCCTGTAGTACTTCCCGAGCGCCCGTCCCTGGGAGCGTTTCTCAGCGATAGACGCGCTATGGCGTTCATTCTCGCGGAGCAGTTTCCGGTAGTTTTGCAGGCGGCGTGCATCGATGTCGCCGTTCTCGACCGCGTCGCGGACGGCGCAGCCCGGTTCGGACTCATGACGGCAGTCGGAAAAACGGCACTTCGAGGCCACGGCTCCGATGTCATCGAAGACGGTCGCCAATGCCGTGTCGACGTCCGCGACCTTCAGCTCTCGCATGCCCGGAACGTCGATCACCAGCCCACCGCAGGGCAGTCGATGCAGCGCCCGGTAAGTCGTCGTGTGGCGGCCTTTCTTGTCATCGTGACGGATTTCACGCGTAGCGGCCAGCGTCGTTTCCGCCAGTGAATTGAGGAGCGTGGATTTGCCGACGCCCGATGAACCGACCAGCGCCACCGTGCTGCCGGGCTCGATCCAGGCCATGACGCCGCCGAACGTGCTCTTATCCAGGGCATTGACCCGCTCCACGTGCACCCCGTGATGAACGCTGCGCGCCCGCTCCGTGTACGAATCCGGGTCGTCGCACAAGTCGATCTTTGTGAGCACGACCACCGGTATCACTCCGGCTTCCGTCGCGAGGGCAAGGTACCGCTCCAGCCTGGATTCTTTGAATTCCTCGTTACACGACGTCACCACGAAAAGGACATCGATATTGGCCGCAACCGGTTGAATTTCAGCCTTCTCGCCGGCGGCCACGCGTCGAAACAGGCTCTTTCTCTCGAGAACCCGCTCTATCCTCGATCGCTGATCGTCGAGAACCACCCAGTCGCCCACGGTCGGCCTGGCTTCGGGTGCAGCGCTGCGCAAGGACGAAGCGAGCGGGACCGAGTGTTCCTCCGAGCCGTCGGAGACGGTCACCAGCGAGCGCTGGACCGCCGTTACCCGCGCGATTCGGCCGTTTTCGAACGCCTCGGGAGTTGCCTGCTGAGCAAAGAACGGCACAAGACCGAAATCCACGAGCGAGGTATCCATCAACGGCGCATCAAGCTGGAGTTCTGACTGGAACGGTAAACGCGCGCTGCGCCTGTGCAGCGAACATTGCGACCGATTGTAGCTCAACGGCAGCCCCGCGGCAGTTGTCGCACTGCCCGGAGTCCCGGGCAGCGATTCGCCAGCTACCGCAATTTGCGGGACAACACCTCGTCGACGCTCAGTTTGCCGCCGCCAATGAGCAGCAGCGGAATCAGCATGGCGAGGAACAGCAGCGGCACGCGGTAATTGCCGAAGCCCTTGTCGGTTATGGCGTAGCCTTTCCACAGCTCCGCGAGACTCGACCACTCGCTGGGCCAGTGCACGCCGAAGATCGCAACGATCGTGAGGATGATGAGGCTGAACGCCCAGAATCGTGTGAACAGGCCGATGAAAAGGCACAGGCCGCCAATCATTTCCGTCCAGGTCGCGAGGAACCAGCTGATCTCCACCGGGACGACGTTGAACGGAAACGGGAAATTATCCTGCACGCTGCCGAACCAGTTGCTGCCGTTGAACTTGCTCAGGCCCGCCTTGAAGAACTCGTAGGCCATCAGCAGGCGGATGGGCAGAAGCGCCACCCAGTCGCCGGCGGGATCGAGAACGCCGACGACCGAGTTCCAGAGTTCTTTCAGCTTTTCCATGATCAGGCTCCTTTAGCCGGCGCTGCGGGCGCCGATCAGAATGTCGAGGGATCGCATTTCCTGCATGGCAGACAGGCCGTGCGCGATGAATGCGTCGGTATCGGTATAATTGATGTCCGCAGCCAGCTTGCGCAGTAACACGTCGCCGCTGCGGCCGGCGTCGTTCTCGGCGATCGCGTTCAGCAGCCCGGCGGTTACGGCATTCAGCTCGAGGAAGCCGACCTTGTCATCGGCGCCCCGGTATACGGCCAGGTACACCGGCTGGTCCGCGGGCGCGTCCGGCAGAAAATCCGGGGAGATCCGGTGGACCGGGTACTGGTAGGCGTACACCCAGGCGAGCTGCGACTTGACCGGGATGCCGGTGAGCAGGTCGCCCAGCGGGTCGAGGCCATCGAGGTCGTTCGTTTCCTCGGAGACAGACAGGGCGAGTTCGATGTACTCGTAATGTGCGAGCTCGACGAGGAACGGGAAATCGTCGGCGCCGAATTCGTATTCGTTCTGCAGGAAGTCGAGGAACTCGGCCGGCAGTTCGAGGAAGTAGGGCGTCTTCGCCTGGTGCCGCTGCATGAAGCCGCGGATCAGGCGATGCCAGTGCTCGTCGCTGTGCAGCTTCTTCAGCACCGGGAACATGGTCGACAACAGGCTCTGCAGGTTGTTGAAGAAGAGCTCGCGGTAGATCGCCATGCGGCGGTCCTCGATGCCCTCGGGCGCCGGCGCGTTCTGCGGGTCGCGTATGTGAGCCGCGAAAGCGTACTGCTGCTGCTGGAATTTCGGCCGTTCAGCCACTGGCGGCCTCGGCGGGTGTCGCGTGTTGCTGCAGTTGCTTTATGCGGCGAACTTCGCCGATCAATTCTTGCATCGGCGGGAAGTTGAAGTCGCGCTCCAGCAGGGTGGGGACAGGGCCGAAATGTGCATAGGCGTCGGCCAGCAATCCCCAGGCCTGGTCGTCGACGGCCGAGCCATGGGTATCGACACGCAGGTCCTCCGCTTCGGCCAGGTGTCCGGCGATATGGAAATAGCGGATCCGTTCGGCGGGCATCTGCAGCATGTAGTCGTGGGCGTCGTAACGATGGTTGATGCTGTTCACGACAATGTTGTTGATGTCGAGCATCAGGTCGCAGTCGGCTTCCTCGAGCACCGCTTTGACGAAGTCGGCTTCCGACATCGAGGTGTCTGTGGGCGTGTAATAGGACACATTCTCGAGCGCGATGCGCTGTTCGAGTATGTCCTGCACCCGCCGTACACGCTCGGCGACGTAGCTGACGGCCTCCTCGGTGAACGGGATCGGCATCAGGTCGTAGAGCTGCCCGTCGTCCCCGCAATAGCTCAGGTGTTCCGAGTACATGCGGACGCCGTGATCCGACATGAATTCCCTGATGTCCCGTACCAGCTGTTCGTCGAGCGGGGCGGGGCCGCCGATTGACAGCGACAGGCCATGGATGACGAACGGGTACCGTTCCGTGAACCAGCGTAACTTCTTGCCCAGCGCGCCGCCCACGTGGATCCAGTTCTCCGGCGCGACTTCCATGAAGTCGACGTCCGATGGCGGATCGGCCATCAGCCTGTCGGCGATCGGGCGCCGCAAGCCGAGGCCGGCGCCGCTGACGGGATACTGGGATTGGCTTTCGTTCATTGATTCACCCGCTGGATTACGACAACAGACCAGCCCGGCGCCGCTTTTATTACAGCCGGCGCAGGCGTTCGAGGTACAGGGCCTCGTCCGGGGCCCGGTTTGCGCTCTGGGCCTCCCAGAGTGTTTCCGCGAGGCAGTCGATCATCCGGTGTTCGGCCGCGTGCGGATCGCCGAGCCGCGCGGTCAGTTCCCGGTGGATAATCGTTATGCCGCGAGGCCTGTCGGTCGTGACCTGCTCGCGGATACCGAGATGCAGTCCCATGTGGAGGAAAGGGTTCGCCTGGCCGCCTTCGGGCGTATAGTCCCTGTCCAGGTCGGCGTCCGAGAGGGCGTCGTGGTACTCGGGGTGCTCGGCGACCACCGCCGCGATCTGGGTCTCCAGCGGGGACAGGGGCTGCCCGGCACGTTGCTTGTTCCAGGCGTCCGCATACCTCTTCCTGAGCTCGTGCCGGTCCTGGCCGAAAATCATTCGAGTTCCTTTTTGCGGTACTCGCACCACTCGACGATCGGGCAGCGCCAGCACTCCGGCCGGCGCGCCTTGCAGATATAGCGTCCGTGCAGGATCAGCCAGTGGTGCGCATCTTTCCTGAATTCCTCGGGCGTGAGCCTGACGAGGCGTTTCTCGACCTCGAGGGGCGTCTTGCCTTTTGCCAGGCCGGTGCGGTTCGCCACGCGGAAAATGTGGGTGTCGACGGCGATCGTGGGCTCGCCGAACGCCGTATTCAGGATGACATTGGCTGTCTTGCGGCCAACGCCGGGAAGCCGCTCCAGGTCCTCGCGCCGCCGCGGGACTTCGCCATCGTGTTCCTCGAGCAGGATTCTGCAGGTCTTGATGATGTTCTCGGCCTTGCTGTTGAATAGCCCGATCGTGCGAATGTAGGACTTCAGCGCCGGGAGACCGAGGTCGAGTATGGCCTGCGGCGTGTTCGCGACCTTGTAGAGTTTCCCGGTGGCCTTGTTGACGCCGACGTCGGTTGCCTGTGCCGACAGGATCACCGCGATCAGCAACTCGAACGGGGTCTCGTAGTTGAGCTCGGTGGTCGGATGCGGATTCAGCTCGCGCAGGCGGCTGAAGATGGCGGTTCGCCTGTTCCTGTTCACGTCCGGCGCGCCGGTTTCCGCTTGTCATCCAGGTAATTCTTCAGCGCAACGGCGAGTGCCAGGCTGAAGAATGCTCCGGGCGGCAGGACGGCCAGCAGCCAGCCGCCGTCCACGAGCACCAGGCCCGCCAGCGGGTCGCCGCCGACGAGCTTGTCAAACTCTGCGAACAGCGACCCCTCGCCGACCAGTTCTCGGAAGAAGCCGATCGCCATCAGCAGCAGCGCGAATCCCGCGCCCATGCCCAGGCCGTCGAATAGGCTCGCGACAATGCCGTTGCGGGATGCGAACAACTCCGCACGCGCGACGATGGCGCAGTTGGTGACGATCAGAGGGATGAAAATGCCCAGCGACCGGTCGAGCGCCGGAAACCAGGCTTTGAAAATGAGCTCCGTGCAGGTCACCAGGCTCGCGATGATCAGCACGTAGATCGGTACCCGGATCTCGGCCAGTATCCAGCGGCGCGTCGCCGAGACCAGGACATTGGAGCAGGTGAGCACCAGCAGTGTCGCAATGCCGAGTCCGAGCCCGTTTACGAACGTCGAGGTGACTGCGAGCAGAGGGCACAGGCCGAGCAACTGCACGAGGCCGGGGTTTTCCCGCCAAAGCCCGCTCTGCATGCGCTCGATGAACTGGCCCGCCGTCACTCTGGCTCCGCCCCTGCCGGCATGTCGAAGATCTCCGCCTGCTGAGCGTCGAAGTATAACAACGTCTCCCGAATCGCCTTGATCACGGCGCGCGGCGTTACCGAGGCCCCGGTGAGCTGGTCGAACTCGCCGCCGTCGACTCGGAGCTGCCAGCCGCCGGCCGGCGGATTGCCGAGCGAACGGCCGTCGAACTGGCGCACCCAGTCGGAACGCGATGCCTCGATGCCGTCGCCGAGCCCGGGGGTCTCGCGATGCTCGAGTATACGGACCCCGGTGACGGCGCCCCCGACGTCGATCCCGACCAGGATGCGGATCGGGCCCGCGTACCCGCCCGTTGCGGTGACGGCAAACAGGGCGGCGACGGGCGTGCCCGCGGAATAGGCCCGGTAAACGATCGCCGGCTCGTTGCCCGGGAGATCGTGCGGCGGCTCCACCGTGAGCCTGGAATCGGTGATGCTGCCGTCGAAATCGACGTCTCCGAGCGCAGGTAGCAGACTGCGCTCGAGCCAGGCCTGTTCGTTTGCAGCGATGCGTTCCGTGGTCAGGACGTGCGTCGCAGCCACGAGCGTCGCGCACAACGCGGCAATCGCCGCCAGCGTCAGGCCGCCTTTTGCCGTCCTCGGGATCATGACGCCTTTTCTTCCTTGGTGTGTCCGACGATGCGCGGCCGCGTAATGCGGTCGATGGCAGGCACCGCCATGTTCATGAGCAACACCGCGTACGCCACGCCATCGACGTCGGCGCCCCAGGTCCGGATCGCGTAGATCAGGAAGCCGATGCCGGCCCCGTAGATGAGGCGGCCCTTCGGGCTGGCGGCGGCCGAGACCGGGTCGGTGGCAATGAAGAACGCGCACAGCATCGCAGCGCCGCTGAACATGTGGAAACCCGGGCTCGGTTCGGTCCCCGGGCTGATCAGCCACATGATACCGGCAGGAACGAGCAGACCCGCGCCAACGCCGAGCGGGATGTGCCAGCGTATGACCCTGCGGATCATCAGCCAGAAGCCGCCGATCGCAATGAAGTTGCCGATCCACTCCCAGCCGACGCCCCCGAAGTCCCCCATGATCGGCAGCGACCGTATTTCGCCGGGGGTGCGCATGTCGTTGAGGCCGGCCTTCATCGCGTCGAGCGGCGTGGCCCGGCTGACCTGGTCATAGCCGAGCGCGTCCGGCAGCACCCCCGTCAACGTGTATTTCAGCGTCTGCAACGTCGTCAGGAACTGGTAGTCGATATCGCCCATGCGTGGCGCGACCCAGAGGTTCAGATGCATGGGGAAGGCGACCAGCACCACGACGTAGCCGGCCATCGCCGGGTTGAAGATATTGAAGCCAAGGCCCCCGTACAGGTGCTTGGCCACGATGATGGCGAACAGCCCGGCGGTGGCCGTGACCCACCACGGCGTCAGCGACGGCAGCGCGAAAGCAAGCAGCGCCGCGGTCACGAGCGCGCTGTAATCGGACAGCGCACGCAGCGGCGGGCGCCCGCGCAGGCGCATCATCAACGCCTCGCCCGCCGCGCACGCTGCCGCGGCGATG
The DNA here is from genome assembly GCA_041601995.1 of Woeseiaceae bacterium. GTDB lineage: Bacteria > Pseudomonadota > Gammaproteobacteria > Steroidobacterales > Woeseiaceae > UBA1847. Next base: position 29,168 of record JBFIHC010000026.1, read on the forward strand.
AGCAGGTTGAAGATCAGGCCCGGGCCGAAGAACCAGACGTGGGCGAGGGCGGCCGGTACGAGTGCCAGCAGGACCTGCTGCATCACTCTCGCGACCTTCGCATCGGGGGCCAGGTACGGTGCTTCGAGGCGTTCGAATTCCACGCTCAGTCCTCGTCCCGCTGGCTGCGTTTCAGGATTTCCGCGATCGCGTCGGGGCCGGCCTTCCTGGCGCGCTCCTTCTGGCGGGCAAGCTCTTCTTCGCGCTTGCGCTGTTCGCGCTGCAGGCGTTCATTGCGCGCCTCGTAGCGTCGCCGCGCGCGCTCGGCGCGGGCCTTCTCGTCGTCCAGTTCGCGAATGCGGGCCTTCGCGACGCGGAATTCGTGGGTGAGGGGAATATGGCTCGGGCAGACGAGGTCGCAACAGCCGCACTCGATGCAGTCGGTGAGGCCGTGCCGGCGCAGCTCGCCCTCGTTGTCCGCCCGGGCATACCAGGCGAGTTGTTGCGGCTGCAGCTGCACGGGGCACACGGCCGCGCAGTCGCCGCAGCGAATACAGGGCAGCTCCGGGCCGCCGGCCGGCAGCTCCGAAAGCACCAGTATGCAGTTGGTTGCCTTGACCAACGGCACCCGGTCGGTGCTGACCGATCTGCCCGTCATCGGACCGCCGATGACGAGGTGTTTCGCACCGCCGGTGTAGCCGCCGGCGAATTGCGCGATGTCGGCGACGGGCGTGCCGATCCGCGCCATGACGTTCATCGGTGTCGCGATGCCGTCGCCGGTGATCGTGGTGATACGGGAGATCAGCGGTTCGCCGTCCTGCAGCCAATCGTGGATGGCAGCCGCGGTACCGACGTTCTGCACCAGGCAGCCGGCATCGGTGGGCAGCCCGCCGGCCGGCACCTCGCGGCCGGTCACGAGTTGGACCAGCTGGTCCTCGCCGCCCGAGGGGTAGATCGTCGGAATCTGCTTGAGCGCGAGCCGCTCGTCGCCGACGGCGCTCATGGCCGCGGCGAGCGCCCGCAGCGCCTCGGGCTTGTCGCTTTCCACCACGATATAGCCGGTGTCCAGTGCCAGCGCGTGCAGCAGGATCTGCGCTCCGCTGACGACGGCCCCGGCGCGTTCGCGCATCAGCATGTCGTCGCAGCTGATGTAGGGCTCGCACTCGGCACCGTTCAGGACCAGGTAGTCGAGTTCGCAGGATGCGGCGTGCATGAGCTTCTGGGCGGTGGGGTACGCGGCACCGCCCAGACCCACGATCCCGCCCCGCAGAATCTGCTGCAGAACCGCATTCGCAGGCAACTCCGTGTACGGCGCCGCCTTTTCTCGCGGTTCCCCGGCGCGATCTTCACCGTCGCACTCGATGACGATGCACGGCGCCGCATCGCCATGGCGGCTGGCGACCGGCCAGGGTTCAACGGCGACGACCGTGCCCGACGAGGAGGCGTGCACGGGTGCGCCGAGCATCGTGGCCGGTTCCGCCAGCAGCTGACCCTTCAGCACGTATTCGCCGATGCCGACCACCGGCTGGGCCGGTTCGCCGGCGTGCTGGTCGATGGGCAGGAAAAGCTGTTCGGGAACCGGCGCCGCCTGGATCGGCAGGGCGGTCGATTCGGACTTTCGGGCGGGAAGCCGCAATCCGCCGTGCAGCTTGCCGAGGTCGTAGGTTGCAGCAGGACCGGACACTACGTCGTTACCATTGTTATGCAATCGACCGGACAGGGCGCCACGCAGAGCTCGCAGCCCGTGCATTCCTGCTCGATCACGGTGTGCATGAACTGGTGGGCGCCGACAATGGCGTCGACCGGGCAGGCGGCCCGGCAATAGGTGCAGCCGATGCACAGCGACTCGTCGATGACCGCGACCGCGGGCGCCGCGGGCCCGGTGGCCAGCGGCGGCGACCCGGTGCGGCCGAGCAGGTCGGCAAGCCGCTGCACCGTGTCGTTGCCGCCCGGCGGGCATAGATTGATTGCCTCGTTGTCCTCGACGATCGCCGCCGCATAGGGCCGGCACCCCGGGTACCCGCACTGTGCACACTGGGTCTGCGGCAGCAGGTCATTGACGCGCCCGACGAGTTCCGAACGGTCCGCCGGCAGCTTGCGGGCCGCGAAGCCGAGGCCGAGCCCTGCGGCCAGCGCGAGCACCGTGAGCGTCAGGATGGCGGGCCACATGCGATACCGCGCCGCTCAGAGCCGCGCCATGCCGGCGAATCCCATGAACGCAAGCGACATCATGCCCGCCGTAACGAGGGCGATGGCAGCGCCGCGGAACGGCACCGGGACATCCGCCGCGTCCAGGCGTTCACGGATGGCGGCGAACATGACCAGTACGAGCGCAAAGCCGCCGGCGGCACCAAGCCCGTAAAACACGGACTGCACGAAACCGGTGGACTGCTGCACGTTGAGAAGCGCCACTCCCAGTACGGCGCAGTTGGTTGCAATCAGCGGAATGTAGATGCCGAGAACCTGGTCGAGCAGGGGGCTGACACGACGCACCATGATCTCCGTGAACTGCACGCTTGCCGCGATGACCAGGATAAAGGCAATCGTGCGCAGGTATTCGAGATCGAGGGGTACCAGGACGTAAACGTGCAGCAGGTAAGCGGTTGCGGATGAAAGCGTGAGCACGAACGCCGTCGCAAGCGACATGCCGGTTGCGGCCTCCAGGTTTCGCGATACGCCCATGAACGGGCACAGGCCCAGGAAGCGCATCAGTACGAAGTTGTTGACCAGTACCGTGGCTACGAGGATGACGAACAATTCAGTCATGCAATGTCCCGGCATTTACGCCGGCAGGTAAATGGTTATTTGACCCGCATGCCCGGCGTTGCTCCTGCGTCCGGCGACAGCAGGAAGATGTCTTCTCCGCCGGGCCCCGCAGCCAACACCATACCTTCCGAGACGCCGAAACGCATCTTGCGCGGCGCCAGGTTTGCGACGATGACGACGTGGCGGCCGACCAGGCTGTCGGGCTCGTAGGCCGCCTTGATGCCGGCAAACACGTTGCGGGTCGAATCGCCGAGGTCGAGCGTCAGTGCGAGGAGCTTGTCGGCACCCTCGACCGGTTCCGCCTTGTCGATGCGCGCAATGCGCAGATCGACCTTGGTGAAATCGTCGATGCTGATCGTGTCGTCGTTGTCAGCCGGCTCGGACCGGTGCGTTTCCTTCGACTGTTCGATCATGCGCTGCACCTGCTCCGGTTCGACCCGCTTGAGTAGCGGTGTGAACGTGTTGATCGCGGCGTCGAGCAGCGGGGTCGACGCATCCGCCCAGTGCCACTCGTCCTCGCCGAGGAATTGCCTCGCGTCTTCGGCGACGCGCGGTATCACGGGAGTGAGGTACACCATGAGGCTGCGGAACATGTTCAGTCCCTGCGTGCA
>JBFIHC010000027.1:0-32262 GCA_041601995.1 Woeseiaceae bacterium
CAAGGGTGTGGGGTAGGGGTGGGGGATGAAAAAAGCGGCCAACCGGAATCCGGCTGGCCGCATATGGTGCCGGGACTGCCGGGGAGCAGTGCGCCGGCGGTACAGCCGCAAGGCTATACGGGGTTGGCAATCGTTCCGTTGCAGATCGGCGTGAACGCGGTGAGGCCGTCCTGCATGGTGGCATTGCCCAGCCCGTGATTCGGGAACAGGTTGGCGAACTGTCCCTGTTCACCGTGCAACGCCATGTAGTTCAGGATCACCGTGTTCACGAGCAGGTTGACGTTGTTTGCTGCCGGCGTCGCTGCGCGCTGCACGGCGCCGTCGCTGCTCATGTAACCGATCTGCTGGTGTAGCGCCTGCTGTTCAGGCGTGCCACCGATGAGCGTCGCTCTTCGTCCCGGGTTGTAGACCAGGAAGAACGAACCGGCGGTCGAGGAGTTGTCACTTGACCACTCGCCCTTGCCGCGGCCCTCGACGGTGTTGTCGATAGCGCCGTTCGAAGACAGCGAGCCGTCGCTGAAGACGTACATCATCAGCGGCACCCCGAGGCGTGCGGCGTACTCGAGGCAGGCGCCCATGCAGCGGCCGGCGCGGAAGTCCTTGACCTCGCCTTCGGCACGGCGGCCGCCGTGGTAGTCGTAGCCGCCCATCTCGATACAGCCGGCACCGGCGTAGCCGTTCATGACCAGCTTCATGATCGCCGCCGTCTTCTGGAATTCGCGGGCGTCACGGTCGCCGGCATTGAACTCGGCATCGGTGAAGATGCCGGTCGGGCCGACGATCTCGGGGTCGAGGCTCGGATCGACGGGCACGCCGGCGAAGCGGTCTGCGATATCGGCGGCTTTCAGGTAACCGCATTCCACGAGCCGCTTCATCGCGGCGTCATCTTGCGGATCAGGCAGGCTGGTGCCGACGCGCGCCATCTTGCTGCCGGTAAGACGGTAGATCGATTCCATGACGGCGGTCGCATCCCGCGGGCTCAGGATCGCGGCGAGGTCACCCGTGTCCACCAGGTTCACGACGTCGGAAGGACGGTCGACCTTCGTGGGACGGAGTTCCGGATCGTAGAGCATCGCGGGCAGCATCGAGTTGCCGCCGGAGTCCGTATTCTCGGAGCCCGCCAGCGTCAGGATGGAGCCGTTGGCGCCGGCGCGGGCGATTCCGTACATCGGGTTGTGCGGGTTATTGCCGGTGTCGTTGTCCGAACGGGCGGGGATGACCGCGCCGTTGATGTTCGCCTCCCGGCCGGGTGTCAGGCTTGCCAGGATGCCGCGCCGGAACGCGGAATCGAGGTGAAACCCGAGGCCGAGGTCGAAGTTCGCATAGTCCTGCTGCGTGATCGGGTCGACGAGTCCCGGGATCATGTCGCCCGGCAGACCCTGCCGCTCGTAGCCGTTGGTGGACAGGAAGTCCTGCTGGCCGCCCTCCTGGCCGATCAGCACGTTCGAACCGGCGATGTTCGCGCCGCCGGCGAGGTCGAAGCAGATGAACGGGATCTTGCCGGCCCCGGCCGTGGCGATACCGCAGCTGGCAAGCTGCGCATCGAGGTCGCCCGACAGCGCGGCCTGCGCGAGTCGCGGGCTCGCCGCCATCGCGCTCAGTATGCCGCCGCCTACCGCGTAGGCAGCGCCTGTCCGGAAGCCCTGTGCAACGAATTGCCGTCGGGTGACAGGACGCGGATGATCACCATGCAGCTGAGGCGCGTCAAAGTCCCTTGCATTGCGTTTCTTGGCCATTGCTGTGTTCCTTCTCAGTCCTGTCTGTTTTTACTGAACGAGTGTTACGGCGTTGCCGAGCATTGCTGCGCAGACGCCCTTGCCGATCGAGCGAGTATCGCTGCCGCCGGCGACCAGGCGGTCGACCAGGTTGTCGGGACGACTGCCCGCTGCCTGGAACGAGGCGAGTTCCTCGTAGACGTCCGCACGCACCGGCTGGCTGCCGATGTTGGTGCCCATGATGCGATCGATCAGCGGGTTCACGAAGGCGTCGCGGTTGCTGCTGAACTCGCTGTTGTTGCTCCAGTTGAAGCCCGGGAACAGCGCGGCGAGATTCGGGCCCGGGTTCCCCGCGGTACCGATCATCGCGTCACAGTACTGGATCGCAAGCTGCGCGATCGCGACCTGGTGCGACGACAGGAACGTGTTCAGGTTTTCCACTGCAGGCAGCGACTGCCTGAGTTCCTGGTAGGTCATGTCGACCGCCGGAGTCGTCGGGTCGACGAGCGTCACTTCCGCGTAGGTCGCGTTGATCTCGTCGAAGGTGCGCAGCCCGATGTGCGACGACGGCGCGCGATCAGATTCAGTGATCACCAGCGTCGGGTCGGCCGGGCGGCTGAAGCTGTTGCCGGCGAGGACGTCGAAGGTCAGGAAGAATTCATCGTCTTCCGGCCCCTTCTCGAGCGGCAGCACCGCGCCCATCGGCGACAGCGGCTGACCGAGCTCGACGAACTCCGAAGCGCTCAGCATGTCGTCCAGCGTTGCATAGGTCTGGCCGACCGGGGCCTCGGCCCCGTTCATCGCGATACGCACGCCGCGGATCGGGATGCCTTCCGGCGACGAGCCGTCGAGCGTGATGAAATGCGGCCGGTCGAACAGGTACGCGTAGGTGTCGTATTGCGCCGCCTCGAACAGGATGTACGAGGACTGCGGCGCCGCGCCGATGTTTTCGGAGATGTCGAACAGCAGGAAGAAGCGCTCGCCGACTCCTGCGTCGAAGTTCTGAGTTACCTGCTCCTGCGTCATCGCGCGGCGGTGGATCGCCGCGAGCCGAATCGTGCCCTGCCACAGGCCGTCGCCAGACGCCTCGTTGCCGAGCACCAGCGCGAACTCGCGCTGCCAGTCGATCAGGGTGCCACCCGGTACCGGGTCGATCTGCGTGACCAGGCTGCCGTTCACGTAGATGCGGCGGCCGTTGATCGGGTCGTAGGTCGCCACGACGTGCTGCAGTGTGGCCTGCAGGACTTCGTCCGCCGACGGAGTGGACAGCTCCGGATCGCCGTTGAGACTGGTCTCCGTCGTACGCAGCTGGAAGCGGTAGTCGTACAGCGTCTGCTGCAGCGTGAAGTTGCGCTGCGTCGCGCCAGCCGAGTAGCTCACGATGCGGGCCTCTTCCTGCGTCACGTTGGCAGGCACGACCCACGCCTCGATCGAGAACTCACCCGATTCCTGGATGATGTCGTAGAGCTTCGCCGATGCGGTCGTCGAGGCCTGCGCCTTGCCGTCCGTAATCGTGATGCCCCAGCCGCCGAACCAGGTGACGCCACCGGAGAAGTTGAGGTCGATCGCCGGATCGACGCCGCTGGTGTCGTAAGCAATCGTCCCGTTGCCCGTCTTGAATTCCCAGAGCGCGATCTGCGCGTCTTCGTAACGGTTGCCGCCCGAGGCGAGGGTGCCGTCGACAAGGCGCAGTGCCTTACTGGTGACGAGGTTCGGGTCGACGGTCGTCGGCGTGATGCCGCCGGCGAAGGACGCGATCGCGTCTTCCATGACCTGGGCGTCGGCCGCACAGTTGCCGGACCAGCAGTTGTGGAACTCGCTGCGGAGGCGAATGACAAGCCGCGAGTTGGCGGGCGTGTCGAGATTGATCTTCGGCTTGGCGGCGTCGTAGGCGGCCACGACGTCCGGGTCGGCGAAGTACGGCTGCTGCGCGGTCGCCGATTCGGAACTGTGGCAACCGTCGCAATTGGCGACCAGTACGGGGTAAACCGTGGCCTCGAAAGACGCCGTGTCCGCCGGGAAGTTGAGGCTGGCGCCCGGGTCCCTGGAGACCGGCGGCGTCAGCAGGATCTGGCGGCCGCCACCGCCGCTGCTGCCCACCCAGTTCTCGATCCAGGTGGTCATGATCGCGGCACAGCTGGACGGATCTTCATTCCAGCAGTTGTGGCCGCCACCGACCTTCTCGACGAGGCGGGACAGGGCCGGCTGCGTGGTGTTGACCACCGGCAGCGCCTCGTCGTAGGCGAGGTTGACATCGTCGTTGCGCACGAACATCGGCAACTGCCCGACGACCTCGTTGTGGCAGGAGCCGCAACGATCGGCGGTCTTGGCGTTGGACCAGAACTCCTGCTGGAACTTCAGCACGTCTGCGTCGCGCGCAACCGGACCGGTGTACGGTGCGTTGCCCGGAGGCGGGGCCTGCGTGAGCGGGTTGTCGGTCGTCGCTGCGCCGCCGCCGCAGGCGGCAAGCACGGCGCTCGCGAATACGCTGATGGCTGCTGCCCTGAGCACCTTCAAGTTTGTGGCCAGGGTCCAATAGGTAGCAATTCTGCTTGCTGTCTTCATTGTCCTTTCTCCCTACTGGCCCATGCAGTGAACGGCCGTGTCGGCGAATACCTGCTTCATGCGGTACCCCGTCGACCGGAACGTATCGGTGATCGTGGCTGCAGCAGCGCGGTCCGCCGCGTTTTCCGGTTCACGGAGGCACACGGCCTTGAATACCTTGCGGACCTGGCAGGCGGCGAACGCCTGGCTGTTGCCGAGTTCCTCGCCCAGCGACTTGGCGCCATTGCCGGTGCCGGGCAGAGACCCGTCGAAGCCCAGGTACGCGTTCTGGCCTGCGCGCCAACGGTTTTCCCAGGCGTCGTCGACCGTGCGGAATCCCTGTGGGAAATTCAGGTCGTTGTTGAAGTATTTCGGCTGCACGTTGCCCGGCGTGTACTCGAGCACGCCGGTGTCCTCGTTGTAGTTGTAATAGGCGTAGGCGCCGGCCAGCGGATCCATGCCCGAGTGGCAGCCGATGCAGTTATTGAGGAACAGGCGGCTGTCACCACCCGGACTGCGGCTGACGTCCTGCCGGATCCAGTCCGGAGGCAGCCTCGTGTCCAGCATCTGCTCCATGTCGTAGCACATGTGATTCATCAGGGTGAAGCGGAACATGGCGCGGTTGGTGCCGGCCACGAAGAACGCTTCGGATGCAGCGCGCGACGTCATCACGCCGGCAGTCGCGGTCGAGGGGATCCCCAGGATCGAGGACTGTGCAACCGGCACGAAGTCGTTAACGTTGCTCAGGTCCACGTTGTTGGCTTCGAGCTGTGCGAAATGATTGTTGTTGTTCGCTGCTGGCGCCGCGCCGACGATGCCGGAGCGGCCGACGTAGGTCAGGTCGGCTGACAGCAGCGTGCTGAAATCGACATCGTCGCGGACCATACCGATGACCGTCGCTATGTAGTCGTTCAGCGTAACGAATACCGACTGGTCACGGTTGGTCCACGGAGCAGCAAAGTTCTTGAGGGTCACGTTGTAGAAATACTTGTTTTCCATCGCCGTGTAGGCCGCTGCGACCGGATCGCCGCCGGCAATCTGGCTCTCCATGGTCTGTAGCACGGCATCGGCTGGCGGCACGCCGGTCAGTCGATCGTGTATGCGCTTCGCCTGCTCACGTGGCCCTGCGTAGGCGGTGGCCATGAATCCCGCCAGCAGCACACCGATGAGCGCGATCTGCCAGGGCCCGAAGACTCGAGTGAGCCCGCTGGCAAACTTCTGTTTCGTGTATGTCATGTTTTTCATAACGATTCTGCTCACGCATAAATTCGATTCAAAGATTCGTCGTCCGGCGTTGGCACGCCGGTATTCTTCGATGACGTTGCGGAGATTCGGAGTTTCGATCTACAACGCAATCCGCGTTTTTCAGATCGTTGCTCCCTGCAGCTCCATCGCCACGAGACCATCTGATTTGCGAAGCTGCTGCCCAAGCACTTCTGATTTCCTTAGCCGGCTACCGTCTCTTGACCGTACCCCCGGACGTATCGTGCCAGAGCATCGCTTGCGGTGCCGTGAATGCATTCACATCCTTTGTAACCGCGAGCCTGGAACTCGAGCGCCGAAATCAATCGGTCTGCCTGTGTAGAAGCAATTGCTGTGCCAGTTTGGCGCCGCCGCGGACTTTTGCCGGAAAAAACAAGAAATATCATAGACTTGTGATCGGTAAGTAGGTGATTACCGAGACATGACTATGTCAAACCTTTGTCGGCGCTTTCGCACAACCTGGCACCGGCATATGGCTAAGCTACTGATTCGACTCGCCTCAGCCGCTGTCGCCGAAGGGAGACAGGAGCGACGGATGGCGGGCGGGCCGGGCGCCGCGTGAGCGATTTGTTGCAGCGGCGATACGTCGCAGCGGGCATTGCGGAATGTCCGGGGCGGAACTCCGGGTGAGGGACGAGCGCGAGGCGGGCGGCGGTTCTGACGCCGCGTCGTCCCTCAATAGACGTCCGTTGACCCTGCCGGAAGAAGATTTGACATTGCGCACTGTCGCTCATTTTCCACATTACATCGGGCGTCCAGGCTCTCTTATACTGCGCCCGAAATTTAGCCTGCGGTTACGTGTAAACGGAGTATTGCCGACTGCAGGTGAAGGCCAGCGAAGACGCGGCCCGGGCTGCCGTATGCAATGAAACGGGCTTTCAGTGGTTTGTGATCGTGTTAACGGTAAGCGGCCGGGTTCGCAGTCAACATAACCCATCAATCGAATGGTGGGTGCAAGCGCACATTCGAGGACGATGCTATGAACAGGAAATCGCGACAGATCAGGGATGCAAGCACGCGGCCGGCGCTGAAGCTGGCGGCGCTGATTTCCATGGCAGCCGTATTCGCGGCATGTGACGGCGCGAATCAGGGCGTGCAGATCGGCACCGGTCAGAACCCGGACCCGGTGGTGATCGATTTTCCAATCGCGTACGTCAAGCAGCCCATTCCCGTCGACGACAATGGTGACTTCGAGCAGCAGGACCTGCGCGAACAGATTACCTTCCAGATCGGCGGCAACCTGTACTTCCGCGACCGGGCTTCCCCGAGCGCGCTCGAAGTGAACATCACCGAGCCGGTGATCGGCGACCAGGGCGACGTCCGCGATGTCGAAATAGCCTTCGACGGCAGCAAGCTGCTGTTCTCGATGCGCGGGCCGGCCGACCCGAATCTCGATCTCGACGACGAAGACCAACCGACCTGGAACCTCTGGGAGTACACCTTCGAAACCGGCGAGCTGCGCCGCGTGATTACGACCGACCTGACCGCGGAGAACGGGCACGACATCATGCCCAAGTATCTCCCCGACGGCCGCATCATCTTCGCATCGACGCGGCAGACGCGGTCACAGGCAATCCTGCTTGACGAGGGCAAGGGCGCATTCCCGCACGTCGACGAAGACCGCAACGAATTCGCGTTCAACCTGCACGTAATCAACTCGGACGGCTCGGGCCTCGAGCAGGTGACGTTCAACCAGAGTCACGACCTCGATCCGGCGGTGCTCGCGGACGGTCGGGTTGTATTCAGCCGCTGGGACGGCGCCCGGCCGAATGACGGCGTCGACCTGTACGTGATGAACCCGGACGGGTCCAGCCTGCAGCTCCTGTACGGGAAGCAGAGCCACGACACCGGGCCCAATGGCGACACCATCCAGTTCACCCAGCCCAGGCAGCTGGAGGACGGACGCATCATGGCGCTGATCCGTCCCTTCACCGACTCGGAAGGCGGCGGCGAACTCGTCACCATCGATACCGCGCAGTACATCGAAAACACGCAGCCGACCGCGGCGAATATCGGCGTCCTCACGGGCCCGGCCCAGGAAGATGCGACGATCAACGAAGTGCTGACGCAGGCGGGCCCGTCGCCGGGCGGCCGTTACGGTTCGGCCTATCCCATCCAGGACGGCACCGGTCGCTTACTCGTCAGCTGGAGCCAGTGCCGCCTGGTCGAGGTGACCGAGGACTTCGGCGACCCGATGGCGCTGCCGCGTATCGTGCCGTGCACGGACGACCGGCTTGCGGCCGTCGTCGATTTCGACCCCAACGACCCCGTTTTGCCGGCGGTCGGCACCTTTATCGTCGCTCCGCCGCTCTACGGTATCTGGATGTACGACCCGCGCGACAATACGCAGCTGCCGGTCGTGCCCGGCGAGGAAGGCATCATGGTCAGCGAAGTGGTTGCTGCCGACCCGCGGCCTTCGCCGCCGACCATCCTCGACGGCAGCAATGACTTCGTTCTTGCTCCGACGCTCGCCGACACCGGCGAGGCCGTATTGAACATCCGCAGCATCTACGATTTTGACGGTGCCGCGGTGGCCGACATCAATGCTCTGGCCGATCCGGCACAGACGCTGGCCGCCGACCGCCCGGCACGCTTCCTGCGTATCGTCAAGGCAGTGTCGCAGCCGGACGATGACCTGCTCGATATCGACAACACCGCTTTCGGCGTCAGCCAGGCGAATGGCATGCGCGAGATCGTCGGCTACACGATGATCGAGCCCGACGGTTCGGTCATGGTGAGGGTGCCCGCAAACACCGCACTCGCCATCAGCGTGCTCGATGAAGATGGCAAGCGCATCACGTCGCGGCACCGTAACTGGATCTCGCTGGTGCCCGGCCAGGAACTCACGTGCAACGGCTGTCACGTACAGAACAGCGGGCTGTCGCACGGGCGCAGCGATGCATTCGACTCCGCCTGGGCCGGTGCGCAGACGGCCGGCGTCGAGTTTCCGAATACCGATCCGCGCTGGTTCGTCGGCGACATTGGCGAGACGATGGCCGAGGTTCGTGCGCGCGTCACCTGTACGAGTGACGGCTGCTCGTCGCTCGAGCCCTCGATGAACATCGTGTATCGCGACGTATGGTCGGCAGATGCCGCTATCGCGGCGCAGAACGCCGACATCGACATGCTGTACACGGACCTGACGACGCCGCTGCCGACGAGCATCGGTTGTGCGCAGGCGTGGTCCCCGAACTGCCGGGCCGTGATCAATTACGAAACCGTTATTCACCCGCTGTGGAGCCAGCCGCGGCTGGTATTCGACGATATGGGCAACCCGGTCATCGATCCGGTCACCGGTTTGCAACAGAACAACAACTGCCTCAACTGCCATACGCCGGTCGATGCCGCCGGCGTCGTGCGCGTTCCAGCCGGCCAGCTCGAGTTGCAGGACGGGCTGTCGCCGGACGAGCCCGACCATTTCCACGCCTATCGTGAGCTGTTAGTTACTGATAATCTTCAGGAAGTGGTGAACGGTGCGCTGGTGGATGCGCAGCAGCAGGTTGGCGTCGACATCGACGGCAACCCGATCTTCGATGTGATCCCGATCGCGTCGCCGGCTACGATCGCTGGGGCAGCGGCGTCTGACGATTTCTTCGACCGGTTCGAAGACCCCAATGATCTGCACTACAACATCTTGTCCGTAGCGGAGAGACGCTTGATTGCGGAATGGTTAGATGTCGGAGCCCAGTATTACAACAACCCATTCGACGCCCCGGCCAACTAACTTATTCCGGGTCGCCAGCCTGGCGTTGTTCGCGCTACTGGTCATCTCCCCCGGACAAGCAGAGGCCGCCAAGGAGCATCGCAGAGTGGCGGTCGCCGACCCGTATCTGGAAATGCATACGGGTCCGGGCCGTGGCTACCCGATTTTCCACGTCGTCGACCGCGGCGAGTCGGTCGAGATCATCAAGCAACGCACGGACTGGTTCCTGGTGCGCGATGCCGACGGTGACGAAGGCTGGGTCGACCAGGCGCAGATGGAACTCACCCTGAATCCGGACGGCTCGGAAGTCGATTTCGAGCGCGCCGGCCTCGAGGACTTCACGAACGCCAGGTGGGAAATGGGCGCGCTGGCGGGTGATTTCGGCGGCGCCAATATCGTATCCCTCTACGGTGGGTACTCGCTCAACCCGCATGTCTCGATAGAGGTATGGGGTTCACAGATTTTGGGTAATTTTTCGAACGGTTGGACCGCTAGTGTTAACGTCGTTCACGAGACCTGGCCTGATTGGCGCGTGTCGCCGTTTTTCACCCTGGGCGCCGGCATGATCTGGACCGAGCCGAAGTCGACGATTATCCAGGGTGAGGACCGCAACGATCAGATCGGTCATGCCGGGGCTGGATTCCGCGTATACATCGCGCGGCGATTCCTGTTACGCGCTGAATACCGGACGCACGTCGTCTTCACCAGCCGGAACGACAACGAGGAAGTGGAAGAATGGAAAGTCGGTTTCGCGTTCTTTTTCTGATCCTGGCCGCACAATTCGTGCTGTCGGGCTGCGCGGCGACGAAGAACCTCTTCGGGTTCGGTCGCGACGAGGCGCCGCCACCGTCGGCGGAGTCGCCGGGCCAGGTCATCGACCCGGAGGTCGAGCGGCGCGAGATCAAGGAACCGAAGATCGACCGGGAGAATTTCGAGATCGGCGCGTTCGCCGGAATCATGAGCATCGAGGATTTTGGTACCGACCTCGTTTACGGCGCGAGGCTCGCGTACCACCTTACAGAAGGTTTCTTCGTCGAAGGCACCGCAGGCCAGACCGAGGCGGGACTGACCAGTTTCGAATCGCTGAGTGGCGGCGCGCGCCTGTTCGAAGATCGCACTCTTACCTATTACAACCTGAACCTCGGCTACAACATCCTGCCGGGTGAGGGATTCATCGGCGAGAAGCGCGCGTATAACACCCAGTTCTACCTGATTGCCGGGCTGGGCTCGACGGAGTTTGCCGAGGACGAGCGCTTCACGGTCAATTTCGGCGCCGGCCTGCGTCTGCTCCTGAACGATGCCTGGACTCTGCGCCTCGATTTCCGCGACCATCTGTACGACATCGATGTCCTCGGTGAGGAAAAGACGGTGCACAACCTCGAGGGTTCCCTGGGTTTCACATTTTTCTTCTGAGGCAGACGTCACGGTCGTTTGTTGGATCAATGTCTAGAGTGAGACTTATGAATACGCAAATCGCAAAAACCGGACGGATTCTGCTCGTGCTGCTTGCGTTTTACGGCCTTTCCGCCTGCAGCATCGAACCGTGGGTTAAGCCCTACGAACGCGATCGCCTGGCCGACCCGATAATGGCGCTCGACGGCGACCCGGTATCGACGGCGTACATACAGCACGTGTACGAGGCTCGCGAGGGCGCGCGCGGCGGTGAGGGTGCGGCCGGTGGCGGCTGCGGGTGCAACTAGGAGGCATTCGGTAGTGAAGCTCCGGCGATTACTCACGGTCCTGCCTTTCTTCCTCGCGCTGCCGGCGAGCGCGCTGGGCGGCGTGTTGCCGGACGACCGGGGCGACGTGCTCTATCACCGTTACGAGGGCGGGGGCGTGACGATCGACGGGCCGTCCGTGCTGGTCCGCAAGAAAGCCGGCAAGAGTCTGTCGTTCGTCGGCAATTACTACCTCGACATGGTGAGTTCGGCGTCGATCGACGTGATTACGACGGCAAGCCCGTATACCGAGGAGCGCACGCAGTGGTCGCTCGGCATGGATTACCTGCGCGGCAATACCACGATGCGGGTCAACTACGTCAGCAGCGTCGAGTCCGATTTCGATGCCAGCACTTACGCTTTCTCGGTCAGCGAAGACATGTTCGGTGACCTTACGACTCTCACCCTGAGCTACGCCTATGGCGAGGACATCGTCGGGCGCTCCGACGATCCCGGTTTCCGCCGCGAAAATACGCGCCAGCACTACGGCGTAAGCCTCACCCAGATTCTCACGCGCAACCTGATCGCGACGTTGAACTTCGAAACGGTCACCGACGAAGGGTTCCTGAATAATCCCTATCGATCCGTGCGCTACCTGGATCCCGGCAGTGCGCGGGGCTTCAGCTTCGAACCGGAGCTGTACCCGGAGACCCGCACCTCCAACGCGCTCGGGATGCGGGCGCGCTACTACCTGCCTTACCGGGCAGCCCTCGAAGGCGAATACCGCTTCTACACCGACACCTGGGAAATCGAAGGCCACACAGCGTCGCTGACCTACGTGCATCCGTGGGGGCCGTTCACCTTCGAAGGCAAGTTCCGCTATCACGACCAGACCGGCGCGGCCTTCTTCCGCGACATCTTCTCGCGCTCCGAAGCCACCAACTTCCGCGGCCGCGACAAGGAACTCAGCCCGCTGACGAGCTATACCCTCAGGGGCAAGGTAAGCTACGAGTTCATCGATCCGAACAAGGGCTGGGGAATTTTCAAGCGCGGCTCGCTGAATTTCACGCTCGATCACCTGATCGTCGAATACGACGAGTTCAGGGACATGACGTCGGGTTCGCTCGGTGAAGAGGCACTCTACGAACTCAAGGCGAACGTGTATCAGATCTTCGTTTCGTTCTGGTATTGATCTCGACTGCGGGCGCGCGCCTCGGCGCGCGATCTTTAGGGGAAGGTTCGCGCTTCGAGAAAGGCTCCTGCGGCCGAGCCGACAAACATCCCAAACCGTGCCCCGGCAAATGGTAGGATTCGGTCGATGTCGCTGTCTTTCCTGATTATCGTTCTTGCCGCACTCGCTGTCGTCATCGTAGTGCTTTACAACCGGTTGGTCCGCAGCCGCAATCGGGTCAGCACCGCGTGGAGCGACATCGACGTGCAGCTGCAGCGGCGGCACGACCTGATTCCGCAGCTGGTCAAGGCGGTCGACGCCTACGCGAAGTACGAAAAAGCCACGCTCATAGCCGTCACGGAGTTGCGCGCCGAGGCGATGCGCGTCGTCGACGTCAATGCGCGCGGTGCGGCGGAGCTTGCCCTGGGTGAGGGGGTGGAGCGCCTGCTGGCACTGGCGGAGAGCTACCCGGACCTGAAGGCCAACGAGAATTTCCTGAAGCTCCAGCGCCAGTTGGTGGAAACCGAGAACTACCTGCAGTTCGCGCGACGTTATTACAACGGGTCGGTGCGCGACTACAACACGCTGACCGAAACGGTGCCGAGCAACCTGGTGGCCAGCCTGTTCCGTTTCGAGCCGCGCGAATTTTTCCAGAAACGGTCGGACGACGCCGCCAACGTTCCGCTGGTCAGGCTGGGCTCGGTCGAGTGAGGCGGCTTGCCTGCCTGCTGCTGGCGCTGCCCTTGTTGGCCGGCGCCGACGAACGCATCCTGGAATTCCACAGCGACATCACCGTAAAGGAGGACGGCTGGATCGAGGTAACGGAGACGATCCGGGTGCGTGCAGAAGGCGATCGCATCCGTCGCGGCATCTACCGCGATTTTCCCACCGAGTATTTCGACAAGCTCGGCAACCGCTACGTCGTCGATTTCCAGCCGTTCGCGGTGTTCCGCAATGAGGCGCGCGAGCCATTCAAGATCGTGGAATACCGGAACGGAGTGCGCACGTATTTCGGCCGCAGCGACCGCTTCATCGATCACGGCGTACATACCTACCAGTTTCGCTACCGCGCGTTCAGGATGCTCGGTTTCTTCGAGGATCACGACGAACTCTACTGGAACGTGACCGGTTTCGACTGGGCGTTCCCGATCGACCATGGCGGTGCCACGGTGCGCTTCGACTTCGATCTACCGGCGGGAGCGATCGCGACGGAAGCGTACACGGGCCCCCAGAACAGCACGCGCCAGGACTTCACGTCACACATCGACGCCGACGGAGTTGCGCACTTTGCGGCGAATGATCCGCTCGGGCCGCTGAACGGTCTCACTATCGTGGTTATGTGGCCCAAGGGTTACGTCACCGAACCCACGGCGCTGGATCGCGCGGTGTGGATACTCAAGGACAACGTGGGCCTGGTCATCGTATTGCTGGGTTTTGCCGGCGTGCTCGCTTACTCCATCCCGGTCTGGAACCGTTACGGCAAGGACCCCGAGGAAGGCATTCTCGTGACTCGCTACGAGCCGCCGCAGGGGTTCTCGCCGGCATCACTGCGCTACATCCGGCAGATGTACTACGACGACAAGACCATGACGGCCGCGATACTGAGCCTTGCCGTCAAGGGCTACCTGCGGATCAATGACCTCGGGAGCCAACACACCTTGTTCAAGCTCGAGCCCGGGCCGGACGCGCCGACGCTCGCGACCGGCGAGGCGGAGCTCTACGAAGCATTGTTCAGGGACGGCAAGCGGGTCGTGCTCGAGCAGGACAACCATGCGCTGCTGGGCGGCGCACGAACCGCGCACAGGCGGTCGCTGATCAAGGATTACAAGCGGCACTACTTCCGCCTCAACGGCCTGCTCAACCTGCCGTCGATTCTCATTGCGCTGGCTTCGCTGGCGCTGGCAATCATGGTGGGGGGGCGGCTGTCGGTGGCGATGATCGTCATCATCGTTGCCATGTTCCTCACGGTCGCATTCTTCGGGGCAATCATGAGGCGGCCGACGTTGCGCGGCCGCAAGGTGCTCGACGAAATGCTGGGGTTCAAGGATTACCTCGAGGTCGCCGAGAAGGACGAGATGAACCTGCGCAACCCGCCGGAAAAGACGCCGCAGCTGTTCGAGGCTTACCTGCCGTTCGCGCTCGCGCTCGGTGTCGAGCAGGGCTGGGCCGAGAAATTCGCGCGCGTACTGGAAGCCGTCCGCGGGCCGGACGGGCGCGGCTACCAGCCGTCCTGGTACAGCGGCTCGTGGAACAGCGCCAGGATCAGCTCGAACATCGGGTCCGTTTCGAGCGGGCTCGCCTCCGCAATAAGCAGTTCGGTGACGCCGCCCGGTTCGTCGTCGGGCGGTGGCGGGGGTGGCTCCTCCGGCGGCGGCGGCGGCGGAGGAGGCGGCGGCGGCTGGTAATGGAAACCTTTTCGGCGGCGCCGCATCAGAAGTTAGAGACAGCGCGGCAAACGTGACAATATTCGGCGGCCGCCGCAGACAATCAAGGGACGCACATTGAATCAACCCGGTTTTGGCCACCGGCGCCCGGTCGACAACAGCGCCATTCCAAACGTGATTTTCGCGTTGCTCATCGCGAACGGACTCGTGTTCGCGCTGCAGCATGTCCAGTTCGAGTTCATGATGAAGAACTTCGCCCTGTGGCCGATCAACATACCGCCGGAGCTTCTTTCGCAGATAGCACCCGAGAGCCGGCCGTCGTTCATGCCATGGCAGCTCGTTACCTACGGCTTCCTGCACAGCACCAACTACCTCGGCCACATCTTCTTCAACATGTTCGGCCTGTGGATGTTCGGCCGCGATCTCGAGCGGCTGATGGGGCCGCAGCGGTTCCTGACCTACTACATGACCTGCATGATCGGCGCCGGGATCATCCAGTTGCTGGTCGTCGAGATCCAGGGTGGCGTGTACCCGACGCTCGGCGCGTCCGGCGGGCTGTTCGGTATCCTGCTTGCGTACGGTATGGCCTTCCCGAATCGCACCGTGATGCTGCTGTTCCCGCCGATTCCGATGAAGGCGAAGCTGTTCGTCATCGTGTACGGCCTGCTCGAGCTGTTCCTCGGCGTGAGCGGTTACGCGCCGGGCGTCGCACATTTCGCGCACCTCGGTGGTATGCTCTTCGGCTTTCTGTTACTGCGTCACTGGTCGCGTCGCCGGAACTGATGATCAGCAAGTGTCGTTTATGCGGAGGTTCGGATCTGCAGCCCTGGATGAAGGACGGCAGGAACCGGGATCTCGTTTACTACAAGTGCGGCGACTGTTCGTTGTGGAATTACGACCTCGATTGCGGCGTCGACCAGACACAGTACACCGAGGTCTACATAAGCCCTCGTGACGTCGAACATCGCTCAAACCGACTCAATGTCGACAGCTGGAACTTCCTGAAGCAGTACGCCGGCTCCCCGCGCTCTATCATGGACATCGGATGCGGTAACGCCGGCTTGTTGCACCTCGCCCGCGAAGCAGGCTGGGACGTCGCCGGCATGGAGTTGTCGCAACAGGCGGCGGACGCGATCCGCGCGGACCAGGGCATCGACGTGGTCGTCTCGGATTTCCTGCAGTACGAGAACCCCGATGGCCGAAAGTACGACGTCGTCGCGCTGCGCCATGTGCTGGAGCACCTGCCGGATTCGAAACTCGCAATGCACAGGATCGGCGCCCTGTTGAAAGACAACGGTCTCGCGCTGCTGGAGTTCCCGAATACCGGTTCGTTCAGCTACAAATTGAAGAGAGTCCTCAAGAACCGGGGTCTCAAGAATGCCAAGTACTCGGCAGAATGGCGCCCGGGGCACGTCAACGAATTCTGCCGCAAGTCGTTCGAATACCTGCTCGACCGTACGGGCTTCGAGCTCGTTGTCTGGCGCACGTATTCGAACAAGCCGATCGCCAATGCGTTTTACCGCTGGGTACCGATCGCGAGCAAGGTTCGCGTCCTCGTGCGCAAGCTGCCCGAGACGGCGGCGGACCGGCAGGCGGCCTGAATCATGCAACGTATCGGAGTATTGCTGCATCCAAGCAAAAAGTTTGCGAACAAAGCAGGGGATTGAGACGAATGAAGCGCAGAGAATTTCTCGGCGGAGCCGCGGCGAGCGGCGCCGTGCTCACCATGCCCGCGTTCCTGTCGGGTTGCGGCATACAACAGGCGACGGCGGTCGCCGACAAGACGCCGGAAAACCCGTTCATGCAGTGGTTCGGCGTCGATCAGGCGACCACCGCGCGGGTGATGAACGAGCTCTCGGCGAACGGCGCCGATGCCGCGGACCTGTATTTCCAGCACAGCCGCACGAATTTCCTGACGCTCGAGGACGGAATCGTCTCGAGCGCCAGCTCCGATATCCAGCAGGGCGTCGGCCTGCGCGTCGTGATCGGCGAGCAGACCGGCTATGCGTTCACTGAAGACCTGACGCTGCCGGCCATGCTGGCCGCGGCACGCACGGCGGCCGCCATCGCCTCCGGCAGCAAGACCGTGGCGCCGCAGGCGTTCGCCGCGCAGGGTGCAGGTGACCTGTACCGGACCGCGGTGCCGTGGTCCGATGTCGGCATCGACCAGAAGCTGCCATTGATGAAATTTGCCGAGTCGCAGGCAAAGTCGATGGAAGAGTCGGTCGAGAAAGTTGCCGTTTACTGGGCGGACCAGGACGAGCGCGTGATGATCGCGACCCTCGACGGCAGGCTCGTCACCGACCACCGGCCGATGACGCGCGTTACCATCACGGTAACGGCGCGGCGGGGCGAGGAAGTCCAGTCCGGGTACTCCAACATCGCGGCGCGCGAGGAGTTCGGCTGGTACACCGAGGAACGCCTGAGCACGATGGTCAGGGAAGCGGTCGACCGTACCATGGTGCTGTTCGACGCGCGGCGCCCGCCGGCGGGCGAGATGCCCGTCATCCTCGCATCCGGCGCAAGCGGCATCCTGCTGCACGAGGCCATCGGTCACGGCATGGAGGCCGACTTCAACCGCAAGGGCATCAGCATTTATTCCGACATGGTCGGCAAGAAGGTTGCCGAGCCCTTCGTCACGGTCGTCGACCAGGCAACGATCCCGCGTGAGCGCGGTGCGCTGAACTACGACGACGAAGGCAACAAAGCCGGGCGCACCGTGCTGGTCGAGGACGGCATACTGAAGTCCTACCTGCACGACACCATCAGTGCGAAACAATACGGCCTCCAGCCCACCGGCTCGGGTCGGCGCGAGTCGTATCGTTACGCACCGATGCCGCGCATGAGCTGCACGTTCATGGAGGATGGTCCACACACCCGGGAAGAGATCATCGAGTCCGTAGATCGCGGCATCATTTGCGAGACGTACACGAATGGCCAGGTACAGATCGGCGCGGGCGATTACACGTTCTACGTCAAGAACGGCTGGCTCGTCGAAAACGGCAAGGTCACTGCACCGATCAAGGACGTCAACATCATCGGCAATGGTCCGGAGTCGCTCAGGCGCATCACGATGGTCGCGAACGACGCGCGCCTCGATACGGGAGGCTGGACCTGCGGAAAGAATGGCCAGAGCGTGCCGGTGTCGCAGGGCATACCGACGGTGCTCGTGTCGAAGATGACGGTAGGAGGCGAAAATGTCGGTTGATCTCAAGGCGCGCGCTGCCCAGGCGGTGGAACTCGCGCAGAACGCCGGGGCGGAGGATGCATGGTCGACCGTAAGCCAGAGCCGTGACGTCCAGTTCGAGTATCGCGACGGCAGCCTGGAGAAGGTCAAGGACACGATGTCGCAAAGCCTCGGCATCCGGATCTATGCCGGCGGCCGCTATTCGAGCCACTCGACCACCGACCTGAACCCGGAGCGGATGCAGCACTTCATCGCCGAGGCCGTGGCCATCACGGCGGCGCTGGAGCCGGACGAGTATCGCCGCATCACCCCCGAGGTGCTGTTCCGCGATCGCCCCGGCAACGACCTGGATCTCGTCGATCCGGGCGTGCAGGGGCTGGAACGCGAGCAGCGTATCGCATGGTGCCGCGCGCTCGACGAGGTCGCGCACCAGCACAGGGACGTGATCTCGGCGACATCGGGCGTCTACGACGGGACGCAGCGCTCGGCGTCGGCAAGCAGCAACGGTTTTCTCGATGAACGGCACTCGACGTACTGCTGGTTCGGCGCATCCGTAACGCTGCGCGACCAGGGCGACAAGCGAGCCGAAGACGGTTTCTACGCCGGTGGCGCACATGTCGCGGACCTGCCGGAACCCGAGGAGGTGGGCCGCCAGGCTCTCCAGCGAACGGTATCGCGGTTGGGCTCCGAGAAGGGGCCGACGGCCAGAACGTCGATGGTTGTCGATGCGCGGGCTGCGGCGTCACTGATCAGCCGGCTGCTCGGGCCGGCGAGCGCTCGCAGTGTCCAGCAGGGCCGTTCCTTCTGGGCGCCGCTGGTCGGCGAGGCAGCGTTCAGCAAGCAGCTCACGATCGTGGACGATCCGCTGATCGTTCGCGGCCTCGCGTCGCGGCGCTACGACGAAGAAGGTATCTCTGCGCGCGCGCTGCCGCTCGTGGAAGAGGGTGTCGTGCGGAACATCTACGTCGATACCTACTACGGGCGCAAGGGCGACATGGCGCCGACGACAGGATCACCGTCGAATCGCGTGGTCAGCCCCGGAAAGCTCAGCCTGGCGGAGCTGCTCTCCGAGGCGGGCGATGGCGTCTACGTCACGTCGTGGCTCGGCGGAAACGCCGACGGCACCACCGGCGATTTCTCGCTCGGACTGCGCGGTCACGTGATCGAGAATGGCAGGATCGGTCGTCCGGTGGGCGAGATGAACGTCACCGGCAACCTGCGCAACCTGTTCTCGAGGCTCGAAATAGTCGGGAACGACCCGTATCCCTACTCGTCGACGCTGGCACCGTCGCTGGCCTTCAGCGACGTCGATTTTTCGGGCGTCTGATTCATTCGCGCGCCCGGGCGCGCGCCGACCGCCCGAATCGACTGCCCGCATGTGTCCTGGGAGCGGCTCTCGAGCCGCGAACACGGAGACGAGTTGGCGATCGGCTCAGGCGGTCGCACCGCCGTCGATGGAGATGGCCGTTCCGGTGATGTGCCGTGCCGCATCGCCCGCGAGGTAGAGCGCAAGTGATGCGACCTCGCCGGGTTCGGCGATACGTCCGTTGGGGCTGTCATCGGCCGCGTCGGCCAGGAAATCCTCGAGATCCTCGCCCAGTTCCTCCGCTTCGCCGGCGAGCATCGGCGTGTCCACGTCGCCGGGGCAGATCGCGTTCACACGCAGGCCCTCGCGAGCGTGGTCCTTCGCCATGGCCCGCGTAAGCATGACGAGCCCGCCCTTGCTGGCGCAATACGCGACATGGTCGGCGCCGGCCCGCAAGCCCCAGTCCGACGCGATGTTCACGATGCTGCCCGCGGTGTTTAGCAGGTAGGGCAGGGCTGCGCGGCTGAGAAAAAAGGGAACGTCCAGATTGAGGTGCATGGTGTCGCGCCAGTCCTCATCGCTGGTGTCGGCCGCGTTGCCGCGGAACAGTATGCCCGCACAATTCACCAGACAGTCGATACGGCCAAACTCCTCGATCGTGTCTGCGACAAGTTCATCACAGGCTTCCGAGGACTCGAGGTCGCCCTCCCACGTGGAAATGTTGTCCGATGCGACGGCGACCTCGTCGAGCCGGGCCGCATCTCTTCCCGCCGCCATGACGGACCAGCCTGCGTCCGCAAACTCGATTGCGGCCGCGGCGCCGATGCCCGAGCTTGCCCCGGTTATGAGCGCGACCTTCATGGCATTTCCTTCGTTCGCGGTAACATGTTAAGCAGTGTATATCAGATACCGTAAACCGGCCTGTTAATTAGTTTGCGCTGGCCAGAACACGGGAACGGAGAAATGACGGCAATCGATCTGAACGCGGATCTGGGCGAAGGCGAAGCCGGCGACGCGGAGCTGTTGCAGGTCGTTTCGAGCTGCAACATTGCCTGCGGCGGCCACGCCGGAGACGACGAGAGCATTGAGGCAACCATTCGCGAGGCCCTTGCCAGGGGCGTCAACGTGGGCGCGCATCCCGCGTACCCGGATCGCGAAGGCTTTGGCCGCCGCAGCCGCTTCATGAGCGGTGAGGCGCTGCGCGATGCGTTGCGATCGCAGCTGGACGTATTCTGTCGCGCGGCGGTCCGGCTCGGGGCAACGGTCACGCACGTGAAGCCGCACGGCACCTTGTACACGGATGCGGTCGTCGATGCGGAACTGGCCGACATCATTGCCGGTGCCGTGGCGGAGGTGCCGGGCAAACCCATGCTGGTCGGGCAGCCGGGCACGGAACTCGAGTCGGCAGCGAAAACGCACGGGCTCGGCTTCATTGCGGAGGCGTTCGTCGACCGGGCGTACCAGTCGAATGGCCAGCTCGTGCCGCGCTCCCGGTCGGGCGCGGTCCATGGCGACATCGCGCAAATCCAGCGCCAGGCCGTCTCGCTTGCGCGTGATGGCAACGTGCAGAGCCTGGAGGGCAGTACGGTCCCGGTGCGTGCGGACACCCTGTGTATCCACGGCGACACGCCGGGTGCAGCGGCGGCCGCGCGTGCGGTGCGCGTGGCGCTCGAGCGTGAAGGAATCGAGATCCGTGCCGTCGGGTGAGGTTCCGGCGGTGCCGGCCCCGGAGGTTTTTCTCTGCGGCGACGACCTGGTCGCTGCGGAGTGCGCCGACACACGCTCGGCGCAGGCGCTCGCCGATCACCTGCGCGAGTCCGGGGAATGGATCGAGTGCGTCGCCGGGATCGCGAGTTGCTCTGCGCAGTTCGATCTTGTCAAGGTAACCGCGGCGGATGCAGCGCAGCGCATGATGACGGCATTGCAGACTGTGCCCGCGGCTCGCAACGTCGAAGCCGGGCTCGTCGATGTGCCGGTTTGCTACGGCGGCGATCAGGGCCCGGATCTCGACGAGGTCTGCCGGCTCCTCGGCATGGATCGGGCGGCCTTCATTGAAAGCCACACCGGCGGCGAGCACTGCGTCGACATGCTCGGGTTCACCCCGGGCTTCGCGTTCATCGGCGGCTTCGACGCGGCGCGCGAGGTGCCACGGCGGCCGCAGCCGCGGCTGCGGCTTGCGCCCGGCTCGATCGGAATCGCAGGCGGCCGGACGGGCATATACACGCTGGCCGGGCCCGGCGGCTGGCAGATCGTCGGCAGGACGCCGCTCGAGCTGTTCGATGCCGGCCGCGAGCAGCCTTTCCTGCTGCGCGCAGGCATGCGCGTCCGCTTCGTTGCAATCAGCGAAGCGGAATTCGACGCCAGGCGGACCCCGTGACGCTGCGAATCCTGAAGCCCGGATTGCAGACCACGGTCCAGGCGGGGCCGAGGACAGGTCAGCGCCATCTTGGCGTACCGGCGTCGGGTGCGGCGGATCCCCTGTCGCTTGCCCTCGCGAATCGGCTCGTCGGCAACGCCGCGTTCGCGCCTGCGCTGGAGACGACCCTCACCGGGGTCAAGCTTCGATGCGACGGTATGGCTTTTGCGGCAATCTCGGGCGCCAGCGCAAAAGTGCGGCTGAACGGAGAGCGGGCAAAACGGCATCGAACCCTGGCGCTCGCGGACGGTGACGAACTCGAAGTCGGACCGGCGAAGGCCGGCGCGCGCAACTACGTGGCGTTCGCGGGGGGCATCGTCGCCGACGAGGTTCTGGGTTCGGCGTCGACTTACCTGCCGGCAGGATTCGGCGGCTTGCAGGGCAGGGCATTGCGTGCCGGCGACGCGCTGGAGGTCGGGCCGTTCGACAATGCGCCGGACATGCTCAGGACGCCGAAGGAATTCCGTCCGCGCGCCACCACCAGCTGGGCGCTGCGGGCATGCTATGGCGCGGAAGTCGATCTGTTGGAAAAGGAGAGCCGCTTCGACCTGTTCGACACCAACTTTTCCATCGGCAACCGGGCGGACCGCATGGGGCTGCGGCTCGAGGGCGCCAGGTTCGCGGTCGCGTCCGGCGGTCGCCTTGCCAGCGCCCCGGTGTTTCCGGGCACTATCCAGTGCCCCGAGGACGGCATCCCCTTCCTGCTGTCCATCGATGCACAGACGATCGGCGGCTATCCGCGCGTCGCGCAGGTCGCGCGCGCGGACCGGCACCTGGTCGGCCAGCTCAGGCCGGGCGATCACGTACGCCTGCTCTGGCGCGATTCCGACAGCGCTCGCGAAGAATTGCTGGCAAAACACGACTACTGGCGCGAATGGCTGCCGCAGATAAGCGCGGTCATCTGATCCCGGACCGTGTCGCATGGGACTGGTGAGAAATTCATATCAGGTTATTCATTACATGTTATTGATATCCTGTAATTAGTATCGTAATATCCGGGTCCCGGAACAATGGGGTAGGCGGTACAGGCGTGAAAGACCCGGATTGGACATTCCTGAGCAACTACGCGCACGTTCTCGTGTGCCTGGCGGAAAACCCGGAGGCGCGGGTCCGAGACGTGGCCGAACGCGTCGGAATCACCGAGAGAAGCGCCCAGCGGCTCATCACTCATCTGGTCGAGGCCGGCATCCTCGCCCGGGAAAGACGCGGCCGCCGCAACAGCTACTACATCGATACGAACAGCCATCTGCGCCACCCGATAGAGGAAAGCTGCACGGTGGGCGAGCTGCTGAAACTGGTGTTGTCGCCGGCGCGCGTGCGCCGGATCGAGGCGCACAAGGAAGCCTTCGACAAGCTACACGGCAGTCAACAAGTCTGAATCAGAGGGAAGAGCACATGACCATCAAGTCTCTAGGGTGCGCCATCGGTATCGTCGCGGTGATGGCAGCAGTGAGCGATGCACGGGCGGTCGAAGCATTGTCGACCGAGGAACTCATCGCTCATTGCGCCATTTACGAGCAGGACCCGGAAGGCGCGGACGGCATCTTCTGCGTGCGTTACATCCAGGGCTTCATCGATGGTGCCGTCGCGACCGACGAACGCGTGACCTACAACGTTGCCGCTGAATACGATCGCGACGAGACCTTCACCGAGCGTGCCATCCGTACGCGCCTCGGTTCGCGTATCGACCAGTACGGACCGTCCTATTACGCGGAATTCTGCCTTGGCGAGCCCGTGCCGCTCTCGGAAGTAGTCCGGGTCGTTATAGCCGATCTGCTGGAGCTCGAGAATCTGGAGGGGCGCGAGCGCGCCCGCGACATCGTCTACGCAACGCTGCGCACCGAGTATCCGTGCGAATCCGACGACGAATGAACAAGCCGTTCGCGCGCATCCTGATCCTGGTCGTGTTGCTGATCGCAGCCTGGGTGCTGTGGTCGGGCTACCTGAAACCGTTGTTGCTGGGCCTGGGCGCGCTGTCCTGCCTCGTCACGGTGTGGATCGTGCGCCGCATGGGTTATTTCGACGACGAGAACTTCGCCTTTCATTACGACTGGCGGTTGCTCGGTTTCTGGGCATGGCTCGGCCGCGAGGTGGTAGCTTCGAGCATTGAGGTTGCCCGCGTCGTTCTTCGCCCCAGGCTCGTTATCGAGCCGAGGATCGTGAACATCGACGGCAGCGGCCTGGGGCCGGTTGACCTGGCGCTGCTCGGCAATTCGATCACGCTCACGCCGGGGACGTTGACGCTCGACGTCCACGAGGGCCGGCTGCTGGTCCATGCATTGACGCCCGACGGCGCCGCCGCACTGCAGCACGGAGAAATGCAGCGGCGCGTCGCGGCACTGAGGAAACGCTGACCATGTACTACGTCGTAACGATAGCGACGCTTGTGACGATGGGTCTCGCGCTGGTGCGCGCATTGCTCGGCCCATCTGTCTATGATCGCGTGCTGGCCGTCAACATGCTCGGCACGAAGACGGTGCTGCTGCTGTCCGTCATCGCCTTCCTCTATGGTCGGCCGGACTTCCTCGATCTGGCGCTCGCCTACGCACTGATCAACTTCATCGGCGTCCTGGCCGTGCTGGAGTTCTTCCGCAGCAGGGCATTACGGCGCAACGCCGAGCGCGGCGCGAGGCAGTGAGTCCGTGAGCGCGCTTTTGGACACCCTGAGCTGGGTGCTGCTGACCCTTGGCGGCCTGAGCGTCCTCATCGGTGGGATCGGTGCCCTGCGCATGCCGGATCTCTACACGCGCATGCATGCCGCGAGCGTAACGGACAGCCTCGGGGCGATCCTGGTGCTCGGCGGGATCATGCTGCAGGCGGGCTGGTCGCTGGCGACGATCAAGCTCTTCGCGATACTGCTGTTCCTGTTGTTGACGAGTCCGACGTCGTCGTATGCGCTTGCCAGTGCGGCGTTGCTGGCAGGACAGCGACCTTTTGCTGACGCGTCGCAGGACGGGGAGGGCCCGGAATGATCGTTATGTTCGGTATCTTCCTGCTGACGCTGCTCGTAATCACCGCGATTGCGATCGTGCGCACCGACAACCTGTTTGTCGCCGTGATGCTCATGGGTATCGCGAGCCTCCTGATCGCGGCGAACTTTTTCCTGCTGGATGCCGCGGACGTAGCGTTGACGGAAGCGGCGGTCGGCGCCGGAATCTCGACCGTGCTGTTTCTCGGCGCGCTGGCGCTGACATCGGAGCGCGAGCGTGCCAAGTCGTGGAATCGCCTGCTGTCGTTCATCGTCGTCGCGGCAGCTGCGCTGATCCTGATCTACGCGACGTTCGACAAGCCGCGCTTCGGCGACCCGGAGGCCCCGGTGCAGGTCCACGTAGCGCCGTGGTATCTCGAGAAGACACCGGAATATATCGACATCCCGAACGTGGTCACGGCAGTGCTCGGCAGCTTTCGCGGCTACGACACGCTCGGCGAAGTATTCGTCGTCTTCACCGCGGGCATCGGTGTCCTGTTCCTGCTCGGCGGTGGCAAGGCCGGCGGCGCCGTACCCGAAGAGGAGATCGACGAGGGCCTGCGCCACCACCTGATCCCGCGCGTCGTCGGCCGAGTGCTGATTCCCTTTATCCTGCTGTTCGGGTTGTACGTGCAGTTCCACGGCGAGTACGGTCCGGGCGGCGGTTTCCAGGCCGGCGCGATCATCGCCGCGGCAATCATCCTGTTTGCGTTGCTGGAAGGTGAGAATCGGGCACTGTCAGTGCTGCCGGAGCGCGTGCTTCTCGGGCTCATGGCCTGCGGTCCGCTGCTCTACGGCGCTGTCGGTCTCGCGGGGATAATCTTCGGCGGCAATTTCCTGGACTACTCGGTGCTGTCTTCGAACCCGGTCAAGGGTCAGCAGCTGGGCATCCTGCTCATCGAGGCCGGCGTCGGCATCAGCGTGACCGGCGTACTGCTCGGCATTTTTCACGCATTCGCGGCGCGGGATAGCTAGGCCATGGAACTGCTGGGGATCTACAATTACTGGGTGTTTGCGGTCCTTTTGATGACCGGCTTCTACGCGGTCGTCGCGAAGCGCAACCTCGTCAAGAAGCTGCTCGGGCTGTCGCTGTTCCAGTCCGCCGTCTTCCTGCTCTATATCACGATGGGCAAGGTCGAAGGCGGCACGGCTCCGATTTTCCCCGAGGCCGGCGCTGCCGTTTTTTCGAATCCATTGCCGCAGGTGCTGATTCTTACCGCAATCGTCGTCGGCATCTCGACGACGGCACTCGGCCTCGGGATCGTCGTGCGGGTCAAGGAGGAATACGGCTCGATCGAGGAGCATAAGATCCAGGAGATCGACGAGCGGTGAATGCACTGGCTCAGCATCTCCCGGCACTGCAGGTGGTCGTGCCGATGCTCGCGGCACCGGTCGTCGTGCTGTTGCGGCCCCGCGGTCTCGCCTGGGCGGCCGCCACCGCGACGAGCGTGCTTGCGTTCGCGATCTCGGTGCAGCTCGTGCAGGCGGTTCTCGAAGGCGGTCCGACCAGTTACCTGATGGGCTCGTGGCCGGCACCCTATGGGATCGAGCTCCGGGTCGATGCGCTCAGCGCCTTGCTGCTGCTCGCTGTGACCGGTGCCTCGGTGCTCGCGCTGGTCGGCGGTCGCGACAGCCTGGACAGCCAGATCGACGTCGGGCGACAGCCGTATTTTTACGCCGCCTGGCTGCTCGCGCTGGCAGGGCTGTGCGGCATCGTCGTCGCCGCCGATGCCTTCAACATCTTCGTGTTCATGGAGATCTCATCCCTCGCGAGCTACGTGGTCGTCGCCGGCGGTCCAGACCGGCGGGCGCTGCCCGCGGTCTTCAAGTACCTGATCATGGGTACGATCGGTGCGACCTTCTATCTCATCGGCATCGGGCTCATCTACATGATGACCGGCACGCTCAATCTCGCCGACATGGAATTCCGGATCCACGCTGTCGCGGATCAGCGTCCGATCCTCGCGGCGGCCGGGTTCATCACCGTCGGCCTGGCGCTGAAGGCGGCGATATTTCCGCTGCACGTCTGGCTGCCCAACGCATACACCTACGCGCCGCACATGGTGACCGCGTTCCTTGCGGCATGTTCTACGAAAGTCTCGCTCTATGTCCTGCTGCGCTTCGATTTCTTCGTGTTCCAGGACAATTTGACGGGGCACGCATTCCAGTTTGCCGCGTACCTGATGCCGCTGGCTATCCTCGGCATCCTGGTGGGCTCGGCGGTCGCCATGTTCGAGAAGAACGTCAAGCGCCTGCTGGCGTTCTCTTCGGTCGCGCAAATCGGCTACATGATGCTCGGCGCAAGCCTCGTCACGGTCGCCGGGCTCACGGCGGGCATCGTGCACATCTTCAATCACGCGCTGGCGAAAGGCGCGTTGTTCCTGGCCGTCGCTTCGTTCGCCACGATCGCCGCCGGCCTGCGCCTCGACGACCTGAAGGGCATCGCGCGGCGCATGCCGTGGACTTTCGGCGCATTCGTCGTGGCGGGCCTGAGCCTGATCGGGATACCGGGCACGGCCGGGTTCGTCAGCAAGTGGTACCTGATCAGCGCCGCCATGGAATTCGGCGCCGCGGGACTGCCGCTCGTCTTCATTATCCTCGTGAGTTCGCTGATGGCCGTTGTTTACATCTGGCGCATCGTCGAGGCAACCTGCTTCACAAAGGCGGAGGATGAGCCAGCCTCCGGCGCGAGCGCGTCGCCGGTACTGGTTGCGGTCCTGTGGCTGGCCGCCGCCGCGAATATCTACTTCGGCCTGGCGCCGGCGCTGCCACTCACGCTTGCCGGTGATGCCGCGACGGAACTGCTGGGTCACCTGCCATGAGCGCCCAGGCGACAATCCTGCTCGCGCTGTTTCTGCCGCTCGCTGGCGGGGCCGGTATCGCGCTAGCGGGCCGCGCGAGCGCGAACCTGCGCGAGACGGTTACCCTGGCCACCGCGGGCGGACTTGCGGCGACGGTCTGGAGTCTCCTGCCGTCGGTCATGGCAGGCGAGCGACCTGGCGTCGTCGTTACGGAGCTGTTGCCCGACGTGGAGATCGCCTTTCGCGTCGAGCCGCTCGGCATGCTGTTCGCCGCCCTGGCCTCCGGGTTGTGGATCGTCAACTCGCTGTACTCGATCGGCTACATGCGGGGCAACAACGAGAAGAACCAGACGCGGTTCTACGTAATGTTCGCCGTATCGCTGGCCGCGACGATGGGTGTCGCCTTTGCGGGTAACCTGATAACGCTGTTCCTGTTCTACGAGATGCTTACGCTCTCGACGTACCCGCTGGTGGCGCACAAGGGCGACGCCAGCACGGTGCGCTCCGCGCGTGTCTATCTCGGCGTCCTGCTGACGACGTCGATCGGGCTGTTCCTGCCGGCGATCATCTGGACCTACGCGGTGGCGGACGGCGGAGACTTCCTGCCGGGCGGGATCCTCGAGGGGCGCCTCGACGGGCCCGCAATCGGCCTGCTGCTCGGGCTGTTCGTGTTCGGCGCCGGCAAGGCCGCTGTCATGCCGGTGCATCGATGGCTGCCGGCCGCCATGGTTGCGCCGACGCCCGTGAGCGCGCTCCTGCATGCGGTGGCGGTCGTAAAAGCGGGCGTGTTTACGATCACGAAGATCATCGTGTACATCTTCGGCGTCGAATTCCTGTTCGCGGCGCCGGAAAGCGACTGGCTGCTGTATGCGGCGGCATTCACGATCATAGCCGCCAGCGTCGTGGCGCTGCAGCAGCAGAACCTGAAGCGGCTGCTGGCCTATTCGACGATCGCGCAGCTTTCGTACGTCGTAATGGCTGCCGCCATACTCAAGCCGCTCGCGGAGATCGGCGCGGCTATCCACATGGTTGCGCACGCCTTCGGCAAGATCACGCTGTTCTTTGCCGCGGGCGCCATCTACGTTGCGGCGCAGAAG
This sequence comes from Woeseiaceae bacterium, assembly GCA_041601995.1. Taxonomy (GTDB): domain Bacteria; phylum Pseudomonadota; class Gammaproteobacteria; order Steroidobacterales; family Woeseiaceae; genus UBA1847. Next base: position 28,214 of record JBFIHC010000027.1, read on the forward strand.
ACCGAGACCAACCAGCTCAAGGGAATCGGCCGGCGCATGCCGATCACGATGACCGCATTTACGATCGGGGCGCTGAGCATGATCGGCGTCCCGCCGACCGGCGGTTTCGTGTCGAAGTGGTACATACTCGCCGGCGCTTTCCAGGACGACAATTACGTCGCACTGGCGACGATCATCCTGAGTACGGTACTGAATGCCGCCTACTTCCTGCCGATTATCTACATGGCCTGGTTCATGCGCGAGGATGATCCGCCGGCGAAGTTGCATGGTGAGGCGCCGTGGCCGGCGGTGCTGGCGCTCGCGATCACCGCGTTTCTGACGATGGCGTTTTTCTTTTTCAATGGCGCGACGCTCGAGCTGGAGCGCCAGGTTGTCGAGAACCTGTCATGAACGAACCGCAACCACAGGATCATTGGCTGGCGCGGCCGGCGACGGTCAGGCTGCTCTGGAGAATATTCATCGCGGTGCTCGTCGCCCTCGTGCTGGCGCAGGCGCTCATCTACGTCAAAGGGTACTTCGGCGTCGACGGCTGGTTCGGATTCGGTGCCGCGTTCGGCTTTCTGTCCTGCCTCGTGATGGTGCTGTTTGCAAAAGGGCTCGGTTACCTGCTGAAGCGTTCCGAAGACTATTACGACCGGGGGGGCGACGATGTTTGAGCTGATACCGCCGGCGATTTTCATGGTCGTGGCCGCGCTGTTGATCGGGCCGGTGCGTGGCCACCTGCGTACTGCCGTCGTGCTCGCGGCGCCACTACTGACACTGTGGTTCATCTGGCAGGTTCCGAACGGCGTCCTATACGACGTCGCCTTCCTCGACTACCGCATCGAACCGCTCGAGGGCAGCGAGGTGCGGCGGCTGTTCGCGACCATTTTCGCGCTGATGGCGTTCGTCGGCGGACTGTTTGCGTTCCGGCAGGCCAGGTGGTACGAGCTGTCGGCAGCCTATGCCTACGCGGCGGGTGCAATCGGCGTCAGCTTCGCCGGCGACCTGATCACGCTGTTCCTTTACTGGGAACTCATGGCGCTGTTCTCGACGGTCGTCGTCTGGTGCGGCGGGACGCGGGAGGCGCGGCAGGCGGGGATTCGCTACGCGATCATGCACCTGCTGGGCGGCGTCATCCTGAAGGTCGGCATCGAGGGTGTCGTCGTGCACACCGGTTCGATCGACATCCAGCCGATGCTGGCGAACAACTTCGACACGTGGATGATGCTGACGGGCATCCTGATCAATGCGGCCGCGCCGCCGGTATCGGCTTGGCTGGCGGACTCCTACCCGAGCTCGAGCGCGACCGGCTCGGTGTTCCTGTCGGCCTTTACCACCAAGACCGCGATCCTCGCGCTGATCCTGCTGTTCCCGGGCGAGCCGGTGCTGATCGGAGTCGGCCTGTTCATGGTGATGTACGGCATCATCTATGCACTCCTCGAAAACGACATCCGGCGAATACTCGCGTATTCGATCGTCAACCAGGTCGGCTTCATGGTCTGCGCCGTGGGCATCGGCACGCAGATGGCGCTGAACGGTGCGGCGGCGCACGCGTTCGCGCATATCATCTACAAGGCGCTGCTGTTCATGAGTGCCGGCGTCGTCGTCTATCGCACCGGGTTGAATCGTTGCACCGAGGTCGGCGGGCTGTTTCGGACCATGCCGTTGACGGCGGTCTGCGGCATCATCGGCGCCCTCGCGATTTCCGGGTTCCCGCTGACGTCCGGTTTCACGACCAAGACGATGATCTCGCAGGCCGCAGCGGACCAGAGCCTGTTCTACGTGTACATGCTGCTCGCCGCCGCATCGGCCGGGGTGTTCCTGCACGCAGGCATCAAGTTCCCGTGGTTCGTATTCTTCCAGCGAGATTCGGGGCTGCGGCCCAAGGACGCGCCCTGGAACATGGCTGCCGCGATGGTGATTTTCTCCGTGCTGTGCATCCTGCTCGGCGTTGCGCCGGACCTGCTTTACCGGTTCCTTCCGTACCCGGTCGAGTACGTACCCTACACGCCCGACAAGGTGCTCTTCTACCTGCAGCTCCTGATGTTCTCCGGTCTCGCATTCTTCCTGCTGCTGCCGTTGATGAAGCGGACCGAGACGATCAGCCTCGATACCGACTGGATATGGCGTGTGCTGCTGTTCCAGCTTGGCGTCCGGGCTTATCGATTCGCGGCCGCGGCCGGGACGGCCGTCTCGACGGCTCTTGGGTCGTCGCTGTCGCGCGCCGGCAACACCGCGAGGCATTATCTCGGACCGGCAGGGCAGGGCACCCGGACAGGCGTGTTCGCACGCGCCTGGCCTATTGGTGTTACAGCGTTGTGGATCGCCGTGCTGCTGACGGGCTACGTGCTGGTTTATTACTTCTGACTCGTAGGCCGCCGGCCAGTCTGCCATTGGATACATGAGGCCGGCATCGAACCGCAAATTAGAATCCTTACCCGGCAGACCTATCAAAGAACCTGCTGGCTTTAACGTAGTCGTCCAGAATGCTTAGTTTCGATGTTGTCGCATTCCATAACCTTATTGATAGGCGGTCGTTGGTGGAAGCAGTCGTTGAGTTGGAATTGGCCTGTAAGGCCGGCATTTACCGACGCCCACCGTTTATTGCGGAACAGCTTCGACCCGAACTGAGCAGCCGTGGTTTGGACCATACATAGCGAGGACCGGTTAAACACGAGCCGATAGATCGCCGGCAATTATCAAAAAGGTGCAAATATCGCCAGCAGTAAAAAAGGCGGTGGCAGGTGCCACCGCCTTCCTGTAACAAACGGCATATGGGAATGTTAGTTTGTTACGTCAACACAGCTTCAAATTTGTTGCGCACTTCTATTAGCTAATCTGATCGCATAACGAATCGACCTGTATGCCTCGATTAATGTTTACTGACACACCGCGCCGATGACATTTGGCTGATCGTAGGTTTCCCATCAATTCTTCGTTTCCATGATCCGCTGGAGACAATAGCGCCATTTGAGTTTCGGCAGCGTCTTACCTTGTCTTTATAGCTGGCGACAATCTCCAATTCTGCAATGTGTCGCCTGTAAATCTGTTCGTCAGATATAGACAGTAGACCAAATTAGAGGAATTGCCAGTTTTTCCGCAGTCTGAGGCAGGGTCCACAGGTTCGTTATTTCCGGTATTGGGCGCTCGCTACCGAGCGTATTTACGGATCTTGGACGGGCCCAAGCGGTCGCTGACCGGACGTCATTGAATCAGGCGCGGGGTTTCGATATCAGTCAGGAGTCCAATGCACGCCAGGTGGCTGACTGGTCCAAATGGCGAATTGCGCGCTTTCTACTAAACTCCATAGTACCAGTGGTGCCCCGATGGCCGCTTCACGTGTCGTGGTACCTGCGGCAATGATGCCAAAGAAGAATCCTACATTTCTGCACCGTACGTAATGGTGCGAGAGGAAAAGACAAATGATAAAAATTCTTTACAAGATTATGGGATCTGTTCTCTTATTCGCTCTACCGTTTTCCTTGGCAGTTACTCAAGCAACTGCCAATGGTAATTCAACAAGCTATGCGATCGTTGAATTCGCGAGCGACTCCGGCGCACAACACGCAAATTACAAAGCGTGGCTAAAGTCAAATGCGCCGTGGGCAAAAGTCGTGCGCGAATATGATGTTGTTCTCAACGGCGTAGCTGTAGAAATAAAGGGTCGGCGCCTCGGCACCTTGGCGAATGGGCCGAATGTTAAGTCGGTCACACCCAGCACACTCTACCGCCCGGTGATGAGTGAATCCGTTCCTCTGATCAATGCGGATGACGTCTGGGCCGCTCTGAGTGTCAATCCTCAGGCACCGGCAGAACTGGCCGGAATTAAAGTCGGTGTGATTGATTCGGGCATCGATGATTCTCATCCATTCATAAATTCCTGTCGTGGTCCGGTCGAACATGACGTGTTCATCAGTGGAACGAACAATTTCGGAGGGCCGGACCTTTTTTTCGACCACGGTACACACGTTGCCGGCACGATCGGCGGATGTTACACGGTTGGATCCGTAACGGTAGGCGGTAAAACCCTGAACCTGGCGAAGCCCATGAGCGGCGTTGCACCGGGG
>JBFIHC010000028.1:0-31221 GCA_041601995.1 Woeseiaceae bacterium
TCCGTAGCTGACTTTATAAACGGCGCTGAACAACGGCACGGGCTGCGCATAGGAAACGGCTGCCAGAAACAAAAATGAAATCAACGTGATGCAACGGGCGGCAAACTCGCATACGCTACGTGCTTCTCGGTATTTCACGGCGTGTCTCGTCCGGTTAGAAAGGAGTCGGAGGCGCAACCTGGATCTGCGACGCACAATTATAGCGCTGACTTTACTGCTGATCGGTGTTTCGGCATCGGCCGGCGACGTGGACGTGTTCGCTCTCCGCAACCTGCACCCGTTCCTGCATGTCTTCGGATTGCCGCCGGTGCAACAGGCGGCGCTGGCCGAAGCGGGTGAATCCGATTACGCGCTCACCTTCACGGTCGTGAACAACGCCGAATTTCGAGACAACGAGACCGAGTCGGTCGTGCTCGACGGCGAGACCTATCTTGCCGACATCAGGTGGCGCCGCCAGGTGCACCAGCGGCTGGAACTTGGCCTGGCTGTGCCGCTGGTAAAGCACTCTCCGGGGGTACTCGACCGGGTGATTTACGACTGGCACGATTTCTGGGGGATTTCCAATACCAAGCGCGGTGCGCCGCACAACCAACTCGATTATTTCTACCAGAACCAGGGATCCGTGCAGCAGCAGTTGACGTCCTCGAGCTTCGGCGTGGGTGATGTCCAGCTTTCCGCGGCCGTGCCCCTCGCCACCGGAAACCTGGCTGGCTCGAGGCACGTGACAATACGATTCAGCGTAAAGTTGCCGACGGGCGACTCCGATAAGCTCGTTGGCAGCGGCGCTGCGGATGCGGCGCTCGGCGTCTATGCTCAGGATGCGGGTCAGTTGCTTGGCCGGGAGCTGGTCTATCTCGGATTCATCGGCGTTCTTGCGCTCGGGGACGGCGACGTGCTGCCGGCTCAGCAGAAGAGTGCCGTGCCTTTTGGCGGGCTCGCAGCAACCTGGCATGCGACCGGGAGATTCGGCATCACCGCGCAGCTGCATGCACAGGGTGCCTACATGGACAGCGATCTCGACGAGCTGGGTGGCAGCTCGATTCAACTGACGGTAGGGGGCGCCTACCGCTGGCCCGGCCGTGGCGTCGCGCTCAGGTTTGCGCTCGTGGAGGACGTCATATCCGATGCGACACCGGACTTTGCGCTGCATTTCGGTGTGTTCGTCACCGGCGGTCGCTGAAGCGCTTTGCTATGAGAAGAAGACGGAAGCTGATGATTCCCGCCGCAGCGGCAGTGATGGCCTTGAGCGCCACCGCCTGCCCTGCGTTCGGTAGCGAGCACGACGCCGAACCGCCCGGATCGATGGCCGAACCCGAGGTGTTGCCGGACGGGGCCGGGCTCTGGCGCGACACCAAGTACTTTTTCGGCTATCAGGTCGGTGCGCTGGCAATCCTGTATGTGATGCCCGAGAGCGTCAGCGGGTGGAGCAGCGAGCAAAAGAAGGATTACACCTTCTCCGACTGGTGGGAAAAGACCACCCATCCGGAAAACGACTCCGACACTTTCTTTATCAACTATATCCTGCACCCGTACTGGGGAGGCGCCTATTTCGTGCGCGCGCGCGAGCGCGGGTACAACAACTGGCAATCGTTCGGGTACTCCGCGCTGTTGTCGAGCATTTTCGAATTCGGTATCGAGGCCATGGCCGAGGAGCCGTCGAAGCAGGACCTGTGGGTGACGCCCGTGATCGGCTCGATGGTCGGGCTTTATTTCATGCACCTGCGGGACACCGTGCGCGAGCGGGATGCGGAACGCGGTTTCCGTTCGACGGGGGACAAATGGATCTGGGTGCTGACAGATCCGCTGGGCTCGCTGAACCAGCAGTTCGACAAGTGGTTCGGCTGGGACACGCAATTCGAACTCCGCCCCTACCGGGTGCAGCCGGACCTCAAGCAGCTGGGCGACAGCAAGTCTGCCGGCGCGGAGGTGGACGATTACGTTTATGGAGTGCAGCTGCAGGTGCGCTGGTAGCTCCCCGCCGGTTCAGCGGGCTGCCTTGAGCAGTCTCGAATCGACTTCGAATTTCGAGCCGTCCAGCGCCTGCAGGTTGACCTCCCACACTTCCTCGTCGGGGATCTGGGTGCGTTCGAGCCCCGGCAGTTCCCGCTCGTCGTCGACCTGCAGTCCCCAGATGCGGACATGCCGAACCCCGGCGACCGGGATCCGCTGCGTGTCGAATCGCGCACGCAGGTTTGCATCGACATCGTCCCTGGCCCAGATCGCAAAACCGCATTCCGCGATCTCGGCAACCTCGGCCGGCATGTTCCTGGCGCCTGAATCTGTCATCGATATCACCTCCAGTTGGGATCGTAGATTCGATGCCGGTCTCCGGATATCCGTACTTATGCCGATTCCGGGCCCGGCTGCGCAGCCTGCGCGGCGCTTGTGCCGTGGCGAATAATTGCGATAGCGCAACTATTGTGATATCGTTAGCTTCATGTTGATCAAGTACAGAGCAACCCCGCACCTCCAAGCCGGTGGCGCCTTCTAGGGCCGGGTCCGCCCCGTCGCGACCCGTCCCCGCTTCGGGGCGGCGTCAAATCACCCGAGCATCAAATTCATCACCGAATATCCGAGGAGGTCGGATCATGGCTATCAAACTTCCAAAGCTTCCCTACGCAATGGACGCGTTGGAACCGCACATTTCCACAGACACGATGGAGTACCACTACGGCAAACACCACCGCGGCTACGTCGACAAGCTCAACGCGCTGATCGAGGGCACGCGGTTCGAAGACCTGCCGCTCGAGCAAATAATCGTTTCGGCGCGCGAGCAGGCGGAGATCGACATCCTCAACAACGCAGCCCAGGCATGGAACCATGCCTTCTTCTGGCAGTGCCTGTCGCCCAAGGGGCAGTCGGAGCCCGTCGGCAGGATTCGTGACCTGGTCGAGGACGAGTTCGGCGACATCGACAAGTTCAAGGAAGACTTCCGCGCGGCAGCGACATCGCAGTTCGGCAGTGGCTGGACCTGGCTGGTGCTTGATTCCGGCAAGTTGCGGATCATGAGCACGACCAACGCAGATTCGCCGGTCGGGACGGACGTGACCCCGCTCTTGACGCTGGACGTATGGGAGCACGCGTACTATCTCGACTACCGGAACGAGCGCGCACGTTACGTCGATGCATTCCTCGACAGGTTGATCGACTGGAAGTTCGCCCTGGATAACGTGCAGGCAGCAGAGAAGCGCAAGGTGAAGCCCTCGGGCCCGAAACAATCCGCCAGGGCGGCATAACCCGCCGGGCGAACACAACGGTCTCCGGCTATGGCTGTATAATCTTGCATCCTTTCGGCCGCGCGGTCTGTTGCAGCGAGACGACCACCCGGAAGAGGGTGGTCGTCCTTATTTTGCGTCAGGAATCTGAATGCACAATCTCGACCTGGTAGTCCTGAGTGCGATATTCGTGGCCGGTTTTGCCTGCCAGTGGATCGCATGGCGCATCAAGCTTCCATCTATCCTGTTCCTGCTGCTGACCGGAATTTTCGCCGGACCGGTCATGGGTTGGCTGAGCCCGGATAAACTGCTCGGCGACCTCCTGATGCCGGTCGTGTCGATTGCCGTAGCCATCATTCTGTACGAGGGCAGTCTCACCCTGAAACTGTCCGAGATTCGCGGTCACGGGGCGGTCGTGAGAAATCTCGTGACCGTCGGCGTGGTCATCACATGGTTTGCCGCGACCCTTGCGGCTCACGCGGTCCTCGGCTGGGACCTCTACCTTGCAGCATTGTTCGGTGGCATCGTCACCGTCAGCGGACCCACAGTCATCATGCCGCTGCTGCGCACGATCCGGCCGACGCGGGCCGTCTCTAACGTACTGCGCTGGGAAGCCATACTCGTCGACCCGCTCGGCGCCATTCTTGCAGTCATCGTCTTCGATTTCATTGTGGTTTCGCAATCTGCCGCCGGCGTCGGCCAGGTGCTGGGCACGCTCGCGATCATCGTTCTTACAGGCACGATCCTCGGTATCGTCGCGGGCTATTCATTCGGCGTGGTCCTGCGCAGGCACTGGGTTCCGGACTACCTGCGCGACTACATGGCGCTGGCTTCCGTCCTGCTGGTCTTCGGCATCTCCGAGACCATACACGCGGAAACCGGTCTGCTGGCGGTGACGATAATGGGCGTCTGGCAGGCGAACATGCGCGACCTGGATCTGGAGGACATCCTCGATTTCAAGGAGAGCCTCGCGATGGTACTGGTCGCCAGTCTCTTCATCCTGCTCGCCGCCAGAATCGAACTGGCGGCTCTCGTCAGCCTGGGTGCCGCGTCCATCGCCATATTGCTGTTGCTGCAGTTCGTCGCCGGACCGGCACGCGCATTCGTTAGTTCGATAGGCAGCGACCTGGGTTGGCGCGAGCGGCTGTACCTCGGCTGGATCTTCCCGCGCGGCATCGTGGCGGCAGCGGTATCGGCGCTGTTCGCGTTGCGCCTGGAGGAGATGGGATACCCCGGCGCCGGCGATCTTGTGCCGCTCGTATTCACGGTGATTATCGGGACCGTCGTCATCCAGGGGCTGACGGGTCGAGTGGTGGCCCGTGCGCTGGGTATCGCCGACCCGGAGCCGACCGGAGTACTGATCGTTGGCGCGAACGACCTGGCCGTGACCTACGGCGAGGCCCTGAACAAAGCGGGTCATAGGGTGCTGGTGGCGTCGACCGGCTGGGACGGCATCAGCAAAGCACGCATGAAGGGCCTGCCTGTGTTCTACGGCAGCCCCGTGTCGAGCTATGCGGACCGGCACCTGAACCTGCTCGGGCTGGGACGCCTGCTGGCGCTGTCGCACCGTCCGGGAATAAACGAACTCGCCTGCGTGCGTTTTCGTTACGACTTCGGGCGCAATGCCGTCTACACCGTGCGCCAGGCTTCCGAAGGCGAACACGAGAAACACCACGTCAGCGGCCAGTCGGGCGGACGGGTGCTGTTCGCGGGAAAATACTCGATGACCGATCTACTGTCGCGAATCGCAAAGGGCGCATCGATCAAGTCCACGGAACTGACCGACGAATTCGATATCACCGCTCACCGGGAGCGTTACCCGGACGGGATCATCCTGTTCGTCACCGACGACAGGGGCAAGCTGCATTTTCCCGTTGGGGATGCCGAGTTGCCTGAAAAGCCGGGATCGGTCGTCACGGCGCTGATTCCGAAGGTCGCATAATCGAGAGGAGCCGATGTACGACAAGCAGGCGGTTCATTACCTCGGGTTGCTCGATCGCGCGCTGCGGTTCGCACGCAAGAACCTGAGCCCCGACATAACGGCGCAACGGCTGCTGATACTGATCGCTGTGTATTTTCACGAGGGCCTGAGCCAGCGCGAGCTCATGAATCATCTCGAGAGCACGTCGATAACGGCCCTGTCGAGGAACCTCGCGGATCTCTCGGCGATGACCACGCGCAAAGTGCCCGGTCCGGGATTGCTGGAATTGCGTACCGATCCGTTGAACCTGCGCGTCAAGCGGGTCTTCCTGACGCGCAAGGGCCGCAGCTTCGTCAAACGCTGGCTGGCCGAGACGGCGGGCAACAAGCCTGCCGGGGCGGCCCAGGGAAACTAGCCGGGTCCGGGCGCAGCCGGCGTCAATCGCAACAGGCGACCGCCGGCCTTGTCCTCCAGCGCCCAGATTGCCCCATCCGGCCCCTGCAGGACCGCGCGCATGCGCTTGCCCATGTCGAAACGCTGCGCCTCGCGCGCGGCGTTGCCCTCGAACTCGACCCTGACCAGCGACTGCGACGACAGACCCGCGATGAAACCGTCGCCCCGCCACTCGGGGAACAACGCGCCGTCGTAGACCATGAAGCCGCCCGGCGAGATAACCGGCGTCCACCAGACGGCCGGCGCGGCAAACTCGGGCCGGGTATCGTGGTCCGGGATCTCCTCGCCGTTGTAGTGGTCGCCGTTCGACACGATCGGATAGCCGTAATTCTCTCCGCGCACGACCCGGTTCAGCTCGTCGCCACCCTTGGGCCCCATCTCGATGTTCCACAGCTGGCCATCGAGGTCGAAGGCGATGCCGAGCGGATTACGGTGACCGAGCGACCAGACCTGAGCGGTCACGCCGCCGTCGGCGTAGAACGGATTATCCTCCGGCACCGAGCCGTCATCGCGCAGCCGGACGATCTTGCCGAGATTGCCCGCCATGTCCTGCGCCGGATCAAATTTCTGCCGGTCTCCCGAGGAGATGAAGAGATGGCCGTCGTCATCAAACAGCAGGCGGTGACCGTAGTGACCGCGGCCGGTGACTTTGGGTTGTTGTCGCCAGATCACCGCCCAATCGGACAGCGAGCCGCCGTCCCCGGTAAGTTCCAGCACGCCCCGGGCCACGGCAGCGCCGCGGGTGTCGCCGTCACCCGCTTCGACGTAACTCAGGTAGAGCAGCCGGTTGGACCGGAAATCCGGATGCAGGACCACGTCGCCGAGCCCGCCCTGTCCGCCGTAGTCCACCTCCGGCAGACCACTGAGCGGCGGCGATTTGTTGCCGTCGCGGTCCACGATAATCAGCCGACCGGCCTTTTCCGTGACCAGCAGGCGTCCGTCCGGCAGGAACGCCATGGCCCAGGGTTCATCGAAGCTCGCGACAGGCTCGACGTCGAACGACCGGGGCGCGTCGGCGCTGGCGCAGGCTGAAACAATAAATGCAGAGAACAGCAGGAAGATTCGTGACATTGGCACTCACCGCTACTGGGTACGGATGGAGAAGTGTAGTATTGAGTGTATCTTCGCGCCCGCCGCAGTTACAAAGAAATACATATCTCATGAGAATCGACGCGATTGCCATTGGCCACAACCCCCCTGATGACGTGAACGTCATCATCGAAGTGCCGCACGGCGGGCAGCCCATCAAGTACGAGATGGACAAGGACGCGGGCACGCTGGTCGTGGACCGCTTCCTTTACACGCCGATGTCCTATCCCGGCAACTACGGTTTCGTGCCGCACACGCTGTCCGAAGACGGCGATCCCATCGACGTGCTTGTGGCCAACTCGCGCGAGCTGGTGCCCGGGTGCCTGATCAATGTGCGCCCGATCGGCGTGCTCGTGATGGAGGACAATGCCGGGCAGGACGAGAAGATCCTTGCGGTTCCGTCACCGGCCCTGACGCAGCGCTACGATCACATTAACGAATACTCGGACCTGCCCGATATCACGCTGCGGCAGGTCGAGCATTTTTTCGAGCATTACAAGGATCTCGAGCCCGGCAAGTGGGTGCGTATCGGCGACTGGCACGGCGCAGCCGACGCCAAGCGCATGATCGTCGAAGCCATCAATCGCGCGAAGTAGCTACAGCGCGTCGAAAAACGCTTCCATCTGCGTGCGTTTCGCGGCGTCGGGCATCGGCCCGCGCGCGGCGCCGAAATTGTCGTCGACGTGCCGCGCCTTGGTCATGCCGGGGATCGCGACCGTGGCGGCCGGGTGCGACAGCGCGTACTTCAGCAGGAACTGCGCCCAGCTCGTGATCTGCAGTTCGGCCGCCCACCCGGGCAGCGGGCGCTTGCCCACCGCTGCGAGAATCCGGCCGCCGCCGAAAGTCCGGTTGAGCATGACCGCCATCCCGCGGTCCGCCGCGAGCGGCAGCAGGCGCTCGGCCGCTTCGCGCTGTTCCAGTGAATAATCGACCTGGATGAAGTCGAGGTCGTGCCGCCGCATGGTCGTTTCCATGTCTGCGTACTGGCTGGACCGGGACGTCGTTACCCCGATATAGCGAAACCATCCCTCCTGCCTGAGCTCCTGCAACAGCGGAATGTTGTTTTGCCAGTCTCGCAGGTTGTGCACCTGCATGAGGTCGATCGTTTCGGTCCGGAGCTTGCGGGCCGAGTCGCGCATTTGGGCAACGCTGTCGTCGCGTCTCCCGTCTCGATCCACCTTGGTCGCGACGAAAAGTCCGTCGCGTACGCCCAGGTTGCTCATCAGCTCGCCGAGGACGCTTTCGGATGCACGGTAACCCGGCGCCGTATCGATGACCCGGCCACCCGATTCGTGGAAGCGCGCGAGTGCCTCGCGAAGTGGCGCACGTTCGTCGGCAGAGGCACCCACACCGTAACGGTTGGTTCCGAGCCCGATGATCGGAATGAATTCGCCGGTTGACGGAATCCTGCGTTTTATGATGTCTGCCGGGGCTGCGACTGCCCCCGGTCCGCCGGCTGCGACGAGGCTACAGGCGGCGAGTGTCGTCTTCGTGAAGTCGCGGCGGCTGATTCGTTGCACTGTCGCCTCCCGTGGCGGCCCGATAATACCGTATCATGAGGGACGGTCAGGGAGCCGAGAGAACGCTATGGCAGGACTGTATTTCGAAGAATTTTCTGTCGGACAGGTGTTCGACCACCCGATCCGACGCACGATCACCGAGGCGGACAACGTGCTGTTCACTACGATGACGCACAATCCCGCGTCCTTGCACCTCGACGCCGAGTACATGAAGACCACCGAGTTCGGCAAGCCACTGGTCAACAGCGGGCTGACGCTGGGATTCATGGTCGGCATTTCGGTCAACGACATTACGCACGGAACCACCGTAGCGAACCTGGGCTGGGACGAGGTGCGTTTCCCCAGGCCGCTGTTTCACGGCGACACGATACACGTACAGACCGAGGTGCTGGAGCTGCGCGAGAGCAAGTCGCGCCCGACGAACGGTATCGTGACCTTCGCGCACCGCGCTTTCAACCAGCACGATGAACTCGTCGGCGAATGCAAGCGCATCGCACTGATGCTGAAGAGGCCGAAATGATCCGCAGCTTCCTGTTCGTGCCGGGAGACAGCGAGCGGAAGCTCGAGAAAGCCGGTGATGCGGGAGCGGATGCGGTGATCGTCGACCTGGAGGACTCGGTTGCGGCGGAAAACCGCCCACGGGCGCGCGAGCTGGCCCGAGACTACATCGACGGCCGTGACGACGTGTGGCTGCGAATCAACCCGGTCGACTCGGGCGAGGCGCTGGCCGACCTGCAGGCGGTGATGCCCGCGGCGCCGGGCGGTATCGTGCTGCCCAAGGCGCGCAGCGCGGACGACGCGGCCCGGCTGGCGACCAGGCTCGACGAACTCGAGAGCCGCTTCGGCATCGCGGCGGGACATACCCGGATTCTGCCGATCTGCACGGAGCGACCCCGGGCGCTCTTTTCGCTGGACAGTTACGTGGGCGCGACACCCCGACTGGCCGGATTGACGTGGGGCGCGGAAGATCTCAGCGCGGCCCTGGGTGCGCGCGCCGTCCGCGACGAGGGCGGCAACTGGCTGGCGCCTTACGAACTGGCGCGGTCACTGTGCCTGTTCGCCGCGGCCGCAGCCGAAGTGCCCGCGATCGATACGGTTTACACGGATTTTCGGGATACAACTGGACTGGCATCCTTTGCTGCGCGAGCGGCGCGCGACGGGTTTACGGGGATGCTTGCTATCCACCCGGCACAGGTGGCGACGATCAACGACGCATTTACGCCGAGTGTGGAAGAGCTTGAGCGCGCGGAACGCATTGTCGCGCTGTTCAGGGACAACCCGGGGGCGGGAACGCTGGCTCTCGATGGGGAAATGATCGATAAGCCGCACCTCGTGCAGGCAAGGCGCATCATCGCCGTTGCCAAGGGGCTCAAGTCAAGACAAGAAGGCTGAAGACAATGACCGATATCTATCCTGTGAATGACGAAGTTCGCGAACGGGCGCTGATCGATGCGGCCGGGTACGAAGAAATGTACGCCCGTTCAGTCGAGGACAACGAGAATTTCTGGGCGGAGCAGGCGAGTCGCATCGACTGGATGAAGCCGTTCACAAAAGTGAAAGACGTCTCGTTTGCGCGTGACAACGTGCATATTCGCTGGTTCTACGATGGCACGCTGAACGTCTGCTACAACTGCATCGACCGCCATCTCGATTCGAAAGCCGATGACGTCGCGATTATCTGGGAGGGGGACGATCCGTCTCGCGATACGAAGATCACCTATCGCGAACTCCACGAGCGCGTTTGCAAGTTCGCGAACGCATTGAAGGCGCTCGGCGCTGAAAAGGGTGACCGGGTTACGATCTACATGCCAATGATTCCCGAGGCGGCGATCGCGATGCTCGCGTGCGCACGCATCGGCGCCGTCCATTCCGTTGTGTTCGGCGGCTTCTCGCCGGACGCGCTCGCGGGCCGTATCCACGATTGCGATTCGAACATCGTCGTGACCGCGGACGAGGGTGTGCGGGGCGGCAAGAGCGTGCCACTCAAGGCCAACGTCGATGCGGCAGCACAGAACCCGGAGGTTACGTCGCTCGAGAAAGTCCTGGTCGTGCGCAACACGGGCAACGATATTGGCTGGGTCGAGGGACGCGACGAGTGGCTGCACGATCTCGAGGCGAACGTCGAAACGGACTGCCCCTGCGAGGAAATGGGCGCCGAAGACCCGCTGTTCATCCTGTATACGTCCGGCTCGACCGGCAAGCCCAAAGGCGTTTTGCATACGACAGGCGGCTACCTCGTCTACGCGGCCCTGACGCACCAGTATGTGTTCGACTACAAGCCCGGCGACATCTACTGGTGCACTGCCGACGTTGGCTGGGTGACGGGCCACAGCTACATCGTTTACGGTCCGCTGGCGAACGGTGCCATCACGCTCATGTTCGAAGGCGTGCCGAACTACCCGACCTCGTCACGCTTCTGGGAGGTCTGCGACAAGCACAACGTCAATATCTGCTACACGGCACCGACAGCAATTCGCGCGTTGATGCGTGAAGGCGAAGATCCCGTCAAGCGGACGTCTCGCAAGAGCCTGAGGCTGCTCGGCTCGGTGGGTGAGCCGATCAATCCCGAGGCCTGGGAATGGTATTACCAGGTGGTGGGCGACAGCCGCTGCCCGATCGTCGACACCTGGTGGCAGACGGAGACCGGCGGCATCCTGATCAGCCCGTTGCCGGGCGCGACCGACCTGAAGCCGGGTTCCGCCACCAGGCCCCTGTTCGGCATCGTGCCGGCGCTGCTCGACGGCGACGGCAAGGTACTGAAGGGGGCCGCGGAGGGTAATCTCGTGATCACGGACAGTTGGCCCGGCCAGATGCGGACCGTCTACGGTGATCACAAGCGTTTCGTCGAGACTTACTTCTCGGCGTTCGACAACTGCTATACCACTGGTGACGGTGCGCGGCGCGACGAGGACGGCTATTACTGGATTACCGGGCGTGTCGACGACGTGCTGAACGTGTCCGGGCACCGGATGGGAACCGCAGAGATCGAGAGCGCGCTGGTCGCCCATCCCAGCGTTGCCGAAGCGGCGGTGGTCGGTTATCCGCACGAGATCAAGGGGCAGGGCATCTACGCGTACGTGACCCTCATGGAGGGCGTAAAATCGAGTGCAGAGCTGCGCGCAGAATTGCAGCACTGGGTGCGCAAGGAGATCGGGCCGATCGCCAAGCCCGATCTCATCCAGTGGGCACCGGGTCTGCCGAAGACCCGCTCCGGCAAGATCATGCGGCGCATCCTGCGCAAGGTTGCCGCGGACGATTACGCCGAACTGGGTGATACGTCGACGCTGGCGGATCCTGCGGTCGTCGATGACCTTATAGAGAATCGCCAGAATCGCGCGTAGCGCGCGGACGCATCAGCCCTTGGCCCGGCCGGCATCGTCGTCGAAGACGACGGTATCGGAGTGCGCTTCCAGGTCGTCGAAGTCGACGAGTTCGCTGAGGCCGCTGAGGTCGTTTATGTCCTCCAGCACCGCGCCCGGTGCCTTGTCCGTCGCGACTTCATGTTGGTCCGATGGTTCCGTGTCTTCTTGTGCCGCTTGCTGCTCGGCGTTGAACGCCTCCTCGCTCAGGGGTTCCAGCTTCACCGGCGGCAGCCCGTGACTCAGCCGGTGCTCGCGCAGGGACTCGATGATGTGGCGCTCATAGGCCGCGACGAATTCCTCCGCGAACATCTGCGGGAAGCGGCCGCTGCCTTTCTCCGTCATGGTCGGATAGAGATCCTTGTAAAGGCCCCAGTACTTCAGTTCGTTCAGCAGGCGGAACAGGCGTTTTCGCCCCAGCGCACGTTCGAAGCCAGCGGTGAGTTCTTCAGGGTCGAAGCGCTCGGCAAATTCGACGAATGCGTGCGTCATCGCCTCCAGGAAAGCCTCCTGGTGTGCGAGCAGGTCCTGGCAGACCTCGCGGACAGCATCTCGCGGACCGAGATATTCGCCCTCGCGGCCTACCAGCAGTTGCTTGATCAGGTCACCGGTATTCTTGGACAGCTTGATCGGGTTGTTACGCCTCGGCAGGATCGTCGTCTGGTCGAGTCGGAATGCCAGTTTGAGCTCGGCCCGGTTAGCGAGGAGTTTTTCGATACCGCTGGTGAATTCACGCAGGATCTCGCCAGCGTTGTACATCGCCTCCGCGACGTCGATCGACGGATGCAAGTCGGCGCGGCTGATCTGCAGTCCGTCGAGGAAAGCGTCGAACAGGTCGTCTCCGGTTACCTTGACCGTTGAACGTGCGGGGGGGGCGGGCTCGAGCAGCGGCAAGTCGGGTTCGAGCACTTCCGCGGGCGTTGCATCGGCAGGCGGCTCTGCATCGTCGCCTGCGAACAGCACCGATTCGAAAGCCACGTCGCCGGTGATCTCGTCTTCGTCGAGCAGCTGCACGCCGGTTCTTATCCGGTCTTCTTCGACGAGTTGCTCGATGTGATCCGGCACTACCGTGGGCTTCGGGTCCGCCGGCATCTCGAGGTCTTCGCCTTCATCGATCGACACCTGGATCTCGAAGTCACCGAGTTGCAGGCGATCGCCGTTGAAAAGTCGACGCGGATTGCCCTTGCCAATCGGCTTGCGTTCGTCGTTGACATACACGCCGTTGGTGCTGATGTCGACGATGTAGTAGATGCCGCCCTTGCAGTCGATGGTTGCGTGCCTGCCCGAGATGAATTTGTCGGGATCGGGCAGGATCCAGTCGTTATTGAGGGAACGGCCGATGGTGCCGCCCTCCGTCCGGAACTCGCGCACCGCGTCGTCGCCGACGATGTCGCGGTGTTCGCTGATGATTTCCAGTCTGAGCGGCATGGCTGTCCCGTAAAGTCGTCAGCGCACGGCATGGCGCCGCGCGTGCAGTGTCCCAGCAGAAATAGTGCGTTGAATGAAGCGCTTACGCTGCCAAGCAGTTCACATAATCGGGCTGAAAATTCGCGCTCTCGCCCTTGAGATGGTGATTTGTTGACCAGATATGGTCTGTAGCCCGGCAGTGGCGAAATCCGCGTCGCTGTGTCACCTTTAGGCGAGCCAACATGAGCAACAAGACACTGTACAAGATCGTTTTCGTCAGCCAGGGACAGGTTTACGAAATCTATGCGCGCGAAGTAAGCCACGGCGGCCTGTTCGGCTTCGTCGAAGTCGAGGAGCTCGTGTTCGGCGAGCGCTCGAGCGTTGTCGTCGACCCGTCTGAAGAGCGCATCAAGTCGGAATTCGAGAACGTCAAGCGTACCTACCTGCCGATGCACTCGATCATCCGCATCGACGAGGTGGACAAGCAGGGCACATCCAAGATCACCAAGGCCGAGGGCAACGTCACCCAGTTCCCGATGCCGATCTACACCCCCACCGACTCCCAGAAATAGATAGCCACGCGATCGCGCCGGCTCGCCTGACCACGGAGAAACAGGCTCTTTGCCGATAGCCCGGGCTGCAGGGAACCGGCGCGTTGCAAGCAGAATGGATGTGCCCTGCGGTAGAGGTATTCAGGAGCGGCGCTTGCAGCAGGGTGCGTGTCTAGTATGATCGCGTGCTAACCAACCGTTCCCTTTGCAAGGCCGCCACGCTTGTCGAAACCCGCTGCTGATGTCGTGACTCAGACACCCGTCGACATGCTGGAACTGGCCGGTCAGCCGGCACTGTCCGATTTCCGCCTCGAGAAGCTGGCAAACACGCTGCGCCAGGAGGACGGGCGTGTCACGGGGGTCGAGGCGCGCTATGTCTATTTCATCGACCTGGCGGCGCCGCTCTCCGCGGAAAACCGCAAGCGGCTCGAGGCGCTGCTGCTGTCGGGCGAGGCGCCGGGCAGGCTGTCGAGAGGTGCTTCCAGGCTTTACGTCGTGCCGCGTCACGGCACGATTTCCCCGTGGTCCAGCAAGGCGACGGACATCGCGCTCGCCTGCGACCTGGCGGCCGTACGTCGGATCGAGCGCGGCATCTGTTACGCGCTCAAATTCAACGGGCGGCCTGCACAGGACGAACTGTTGCAGCTGTCGCGGCTGCTTTTCGACCGCATGACGGAGACGGTGCTCGAAGCGAGCGGCGATGCGCGCGCGCTGTTCCAGGTACAGGAGCCGGCTGCGCTGAACACGGTTGCGTTGCTGGAGTCGGGTCGCGCGGCGCTGGCAGCGGCGAACGTCGAACTGGGTCTCGCGTTGTCTGACGACGAGATCGATTACCTGTTCGCAAGCTACACCGAGCTGGCGCGCGATCCGACCGACGCCGAATTGATGATGTTTGCACAGGCCAATTCCGAACATTGCCGGCACAAGATTTTCAACGCGGATTGGATCATCGACGGTGAACCGCAGCAGGAACGCCTGTTCGGCATGATCCGCACCACGACCGAAGCGAGTCCGGAGGGCGTGTTATCAGCCTATTCGGACAACGCCGCCGTCATCGAGGGATGGACAACGTTACGACTCATGCCGGCACCGGGCAGCCGCGAGTACACCTATTGCAACGAGCCCGTGCACATCCTGATGAAGGTGGAAACGCACAATCATCCGACCGCTATCTCACCTTTCCCGGGCGCGGCGACCGGTTCAGGCGGCGAGATCCGCGACGAAGGCGCCACCGGTCTCGGCGCCAAGCCCAAAGCCGGCCTCACCGGCTACACGGTCTCGCACCTGAGGATCCCGGGCTATCCCCAGCCCTGGGAGTCGGAGTTTCCGCATCCTGAACGCATGGCGACACCGCTGGAAATCATGATCGGGGGACCGATCGGGGGGGCGGCCTTTAACAACGAATTCGGGCGGCCGAACTTGTGCGGGTATTTTCGAACCTTCGAGTGGCGTTCTCCCGAGCTTCCGGCGAATGAGATGCGCGGCTACCACAAGCCCATCATGATCGCCGGTGGCGTGGGCAATGTCCGCGAGGAACACGCGAAGAAGATCGATGTCCCGGTCGGCGCCAAAGTCGTTACGATCGGCGGGCCCGCCATGCTCATCGGGCTCGGTGGTGGCGCGGCATCGAGCGTCGCCAGCGGTACGTCGAGCGTCGACCTCGATTTCGCATCCGTGCAGCGCGGCAACCCCGAGATGCAACGGCGCGCGCAGGAAGTCATCGACCGCTGCTGGGCAATGGGCAAAGAAAACCCCATATTGCTGATCCACGACGTGGGCGCCGGCGGACTCTCCAATGCGGTGCCCGAAGCCGTCGACCACAGCAAGCACGGCGCACGCATCGAGTTGCGCGAGGTCGCCAACGCGGAGCCCGGCATGTCGCCGATGGGGATCTGGTGCAACGAAGCGCAGGAGCGTTACGTACTGATCGTCACAGCGGATCGCATCGACGAGTTCGAGACGCTCTGCGACCGCGAGCGCTGCCCCGTCTCGATCATCGGTACGCTCACCGATGACGGCAGACTCGTCGTCACCGACCGGGAGTTCGACAACACGGCGGTGGACATGCCCATGCAGATGTTGCTTGGCAATCCGCCGAAGATGACGCGCGATGTGTCGCGCGTGACGCTTCCTTCGAGCGAAATCGATCTCACCGATATCGGGCTGGAAGACGCGGTATTTCGCGTTTTGCGCTTTCCCGCCGTTGCCGGCAAGGGCTTCCTGATCCACATCGGCGATCGCACCGTCGGCGGGCTCAGCGCACGTGACCAGCTGATCGGCCCCTGGCAGGTGCCCGTCAGCGATGTGGCGATGACGCTGTCGGGCTTCGAGGGCAAGACGGGCGAGGCGATGGCGATGGGCGAGCGCACGCCGCTTGCTGCCTTCGATGCGCCCGCATCGGGACGAATGGCGGTCGCCGAGGCCGTCACGAACATTGCGGCGGCCGCGATCGACGGCATCGACAAGGTGCGCCTGTCGGCAAACTGGATGGCGGCCGCTGATCACAGTGGCGAAGACGTGAGCCTGTTCGACACCGTGAAGACAGTTGCCAATGACATGTGCCGAAAACTGGGCATTGCCATCCCGGTGGGCAAGGACTCGCTGTCGATGCGCGCGCGCTGGCAACAAGACGGCGAGGAGTACCAGGTTGTCGCGCCGGTCTCGCTCATCGTTTCCGCATTTGCGCCCGTCACCGACGTGACGCGGCAGCTGACCCCGCAGCTCAGAGCGACACAGGAGCAGAGCTACCTGCTGCTGTTCGACCTCGGCGGTGGTGCAAACCGGCTCGGCGGTTCTTGCCTCGCACAGGCATTCAATCGCGTCGGTGGCGAAGCCCCCGACATCGACAATCCCGGGTTGCTCCGCAATTTCTTTGCCGCGATCCAGGAGCTGGCGTCACGGGACATGCTGCTCGCCTATCACGACCGCAGCGACGGTGGATTGCTTGCAACGGCAGCCGAGATGATGTTCGCGAGCCGTCTCGGCGTATCGCTGCAGCTCAGCGGTTCGCGCGAAAGTCTCCTGGCCCAGCTGTTCAGCGAAGAAGCGGGTGCGGTCGTGCAGGTCACCAAGGGCAAGCTGACCCAGGTGCAGATGGTGCTCGACCGGCACGGCATCGGCGCGCAGGCGATTGGGCGCGTAGAGAGCAAGCCGGTGCTGACGATTCGCGACGGTGACAATCCGCCGCTGCGTTTCGAGCGCAAGGACCTGCAGCGCGCCTGGTCGGAAACCAGCTACCGGATCCAGGCACTGCGCGACAACCCCGCCACCGCGAGAGAGGAGTTCGACGGTATCCTGGACGACGACGATCCCGGCCTGAACGCGGACCTCACCTTTGACGCAAACAACGACATCACCCTGGCCTTCCGCGGCGGCACGAAGCCGCGGGTTGCGATATTGCGCGAGCAGGGTGTTAACAGTCAGTACGAGATGGCGGCGGCCTTCATGCGGGCGGGATTCGTGGTCGTTGACGTGCACATGAGCGACCTGCTGGAAGGCCGTGACGATCTCGCGAACTACCAGGGTATGGTCGCCTGCGGCGGGTTTTCATTCGGCGATGTACTCGGTGCCGGCGGCGGATGGGCGAAGTCGATCCTCTACCATTCGCGCACCCGCGACCAGTTCCAGGCGTTCTTCGAGCGCAGCGACAGCTTCGCCCTCGGTGTCTGCAATGGCTGCCAGATGCTGTCGCACCTGCGCGAGTTGATTCCGGGATCGGAAAACTGGCCGCGCTTCCTGCGCAATCGCTCCGAGCAGTTCGAGGCGCGTCTGAGCCTCGTCGAGGTCGTCGAGAGTCCGTCGCTGTTCCTGAACGGCATGGCCGGTTCGCGCATGCCGATCGCGACCTCGCACGGCGAAGGGCGCGCGGTCTTTTCCAGTGACGACACACGTTATGCCGCCTCCTACACGGTAGCGCTGCGCTACGTGGACAATTACGGCCAGGTGGCGGACCAGTATCCGGCCAATCCGAACGGCTCGCGTGACGGAATCTGCGGTCTTGCCAACGAAGACGGCCGCGTTACGATCATGATGCCGCATCCCGAACGGGTCGCCCTGACGCGCCAGAATTCCTGGCATCCGGAAAACTGGGGCGACGACGGCCCCTGGATGAGGATGTTCCGGAATGCGCGGGTGGCGGTGGGCTGATCAGGCCGACGAAGCGAGGTCTTCGTTGCCTTCCTGGACGAAGAAGCGCCGCACCTTCAGCGCCCGCGTCAGCTTGCCGCGGCGCACGAAGCACTGGTAGAGCATGTCTTTCATCACCTCGAGCAGGATGCCTGCCTGGACGCGATTGAGCAGCGGCAGCAGCTCTTCTTCGCCGGCGTCGAAAAGGACCGTCTTGATCGGCGCGAAGGCGTCATCGTCGATGCCGGCGATGTCCTGCGCCACCATCACCTCTTCGAATGCGCGCAGCTTGCCGCCCTCGCCGAGTGCGGCGTAGGCGCTGATGGCCGAGCGCCGGCACATCGATGCGAAGGCATTGAAGTTGCCGCCCGAATAACAGGACAGTGCCTCTCGGAGCAGCACTTCGGTGTGTTTCGGCAAGTAGGAATACGCGAAGCGTTCCCTGGGACGCTCGAGCTCGACGAAGTTGCGGTACAGCTCGACCCGGTCGTCGCTGAACGACTTCGTCGCGAAACGCAGGAAAACGGGCGCATGGCAGGCATCGCACTGGTACACGAGGCCGACGTGCCTGGGCCGGGTTTGGATGAGGTCGGCGGCGTTCGGGATCGACTGCGGCGTCATGTGCGAGTAGACATTGCAATACGGGCACTCGAGCCCGATTTGCTCGTCACCCTCGCTCAACAAACCCTGGTGCCTGTCCAGTGCTAGCGTCATTCGCTCAGACCGCTCGTTACCGCCGGTCACCGTTATCGTTATTGGCGGTGCCGGCGCTTGTTGTAGTATCGGCACGGCGCGCCGTGCCGGTTTACCGAGTATGCACCAAGGTTTTACCATGCCAGCAGCCCTTGGACATAATCCGGAAACCTGAGCACCCGCAGGAGCGTTGCCCGAATCGCGAATGATCGCGGACCCAGGCACGCGCCTGCGGTTATATCTGCTAGCCCTCCAGCCGCTTGTAACGGATCCGGTGCGGGCTGTCGGCCTCGGCACCGAGGCGGCGCTTGCGATCTTCCTCGTAGTCGGCGTAATTGCCGGCGAACCAGGTCACGACCGAATCACCCTCGAATGCCAGGATGTGCGTGCAGATGCGATCCAGGAACCAGCGATCGTGCGAGATCACGATGGCCGAACCGGGAAACTCGAGCAGCGCCTGCTCGAGCGCGCGCAGGGTTTCGACGTCGAGATCGTTGGTCGGCTCGTCGAGCAATAAGAGGTTGCCGCCCGAACGCAGCATCTTGGCGAGATGCACGCGATTTCGCTCGCCGCCTGACAACAGACCGATTTTCTGCTGCTGCTCCGCGCCGCGGAAATTGAAGCGGCCAACGTAGCGGCGCGACGGCGTTTCGTAGTTTCCCACCGTGATGAGGTCCTGGCCGTCGGAGATTTCCTCCCACACGGTTTTGCTGTCATCGAGACTCTCGCGGGACTGGTCGACGCTGGCGAGCTGCACGGTGTCGCCCAGCCGTATGCTGCCGGAGTCCGGCTGCTCTTCGCCCGTGACCATCCTGAAAAGCGTCGTTTTACCGGCACCGTTAGGGCCGATCACGCCCACGATGCCGCCCGGTGGCAGCTGGAAACTCAGTCCGTCAATCAGCAGCTTGTCGCCGAAGCCCTTGCGCAGCTTGTCGACCTCGAGGACGACGTCTCCGAGGCGCGGCCCCGGCGGAATGTAAATCTCGTTGGTCTCGTTGCGCCGCTGGTAGTCGGACGAGGAAATCTCCTCGAACTGCCGCAGGCGCGCCTTCGACTTGGCGTGGCGGCCTTTCGGGTTCGAGCGCACCCACTCGAGTTCGGCCTGCATCGCCTTGCGGCGGGCTTTTTCGGACGCTTCTTCGTTGGCGAGGCGGTTCTCTTTCTGCTCGAGCCAGGACGAATAGTTGCCTTGCCACGGGATTCCGTGGCCGCGGTCGAGTTCGAGGATCCAGCCGGCCACGTTGTCCAGGAAGTAACGGTCGTGGGTGACCGCGATGACGGTGCTCGGGTACTCGTCGAGGAAGCGTTCCAGCCAGGCGACCGATTCCGCGTCGAGATGGTTGGTGGGTTCGTCCAGCAGCAGCATGTCGGGCTGCGATAACAACAGCCTGCACAGCGCCACGCGGCGTTTCTCACCGCCCGAGAGTTTGCTGACGTCGGCGTCCCACGGCGGCAGCCGCAGTGCATCAGCCGCGATCTCGAGCTTGCGCTCCAGCTCCCAGGCGCCTGCCGCGTCGATCGCATCCTGCAGCTTGCCCTGTTCCTCGAGCAGGGCGTTCATCTCGTCGTCCGACATCGGTGCGGCGAATTGCTCGCTGATCTCGTTGAACCGGTCGACCAGCGCCTTGGTCTCCGCGACGCCTTCCTCCACGTTGCCGCGCACGTCCTTGTCAGGATCGAGTTCGGGTTCCTGGGGAAGGTAACCGATCTTGATGCCCGGCTGCGGCCGCGCCTCGCCGTCGATCTCGGTGTCGATGCCCGCCATGATGCGCAGCAGCGTCGATTTGCCCGAGCCGTTAAGCCCGAGCACGCCGATCTTGGCGCCGGGGAAGAAGCTCAGCGAGATGTCACGGATGATCTGGCGTTTCGGCGGGACCACCTTGGCGACCCGGTTCATCGTGTAAATGTATTGCGCCATATGTATCGGGTGATGGTTAAGGAGCGCGCATTATCCGGTATGCTGCGGCGATAGCAAATTGGCCTGTAATCCCCATGAGTGACCCGGTACTTGTTTACAAAGGCAGCGAGATTGCGGCCTACGGTTTCGGCGATCCGCATCCTTTCGGCACCGACCGCCACGACGTGTTCCACGATGAACTGGCGGCGGCCGACCTTGGTGATGCGGTCCGCTTCATGACGCCGCGGCGGGCAACCGTCGACGAGCTGCTGCTGTTCCACACCCCGGAGTACATCGACAAGGTATCGCGCATGTCGAAGGAGGGCAGGGGTTACCTCGACGACGGCGATACGCCGGCGCTCCCCGGCATTTTTGACGCTGCGTCGGACGTCGTCGGCACTACCCTGGCAGCCGTTGACGCCATCATGCACGGCGACGCGAAACGGGCGTTCGTGCCCATCGCCGGCCTTCATCACGCCGCGCGGGACCGGGCCGCGGGGTTCTGCGTGTTCAACGACTGCGGCGTCGCCACCGAGTACCTGCGTCACCGTCACGGGCTGGCCCGTATTGCATACGTCGATATCGACGCGCATCACGGCGACGGCGTCTTTTATGGTTTCGTCGACGACCCCGACATCATTTTCGCGGACATCCACGAGGACGGCCGCTACCTGTACCCGGGCACCGGTGCGGCCGAGGAGACCGGCACCGGCAGGGCGCGTGGCACGAAGCTCAATGTGCCGCTCGCGCCGGGCGCCGATGACGCGGAATTCCGAATGGCGTGGCGCCGCGTCGAGGCCTATCTCGATGCCGCCCGGCCCGAATTCATCATCTTCCAGTGCGGCGCGGACAGCCTCGAGGGCGACCCGATCACGCATCTGTGCTTTTCCGAACAGGCGCATGCGGACGCTGCGGCCACGCTCTGCCGGCTGGCTGACAAGCACTGCGGCGGCCGCCTGATCGGCACCGGGGGCGGCGGCTACAACCGCGAGAATATTGCCCGTGCCTGGACGCGAGTAGTGCAGGCCTTCGTGGAGGCTGGCTGAGTAGATTGCGGTATACCGGCCTCTACAGCGCGCCGTTTTGCAGGTAAGATCGCCCTTTTTTCCCGCCCCCGACAGAATCCCAGTTCCCGGAGAACCTCGCTCATGGTCGCAACCAAGCCCGTTTCCGCCACCCACACCGATCGTCCGCTCGAGCAATTCGATCCCGAGCTCGCCGAGGCGATCCAGCTCGAGCAGCGACGCCAGGAAGAGCACATCGAATTGATCGCCTCCGAGAATTACGCGAGCCAGCGGGTCATGGCGGCGCAGGGCTCCGTCCTGACGAACAAATACGCGGAAGGCTACCCGGGCAAGCGCTACTACGGCGGCTGCGAGTTCGTCGACGACGCCGAGCTACTCGCGATCGAACGCGCGAAGACGCTGTTCGGCGCCGACTACGCAAACGTCCAGCCGCACTCGGGCTCGCAGGCGAACGCCGCGGTGTGCATGGCGCTCCTGAAGCCGGGAGACACGCTGCTGGGCATGAGCCTTGCCGAGGGCGGTCACCTGACGCACGGCACCAAGGTCAATTTTTCCGGGCGCCTGTACAACGCCATCCAGTACGGGCTCGACCACGACACAGCCCTGATCGATTACGATCAGGTGCAGGCCCTGGCGACCGAGCACAAGCCGAAGCTGGTCATCGCCGGATTCTCCGCCTATTCGCGCGTCGTCGACTGGTCTCGCTTCCGCGAGATCGCAGACAGCGTCGGCGCGTACCTGATGGTGGACATGGCGCATGTGGCGGGCCTGGTTGCCACCGGCCACTACCCGAGCCCGCTGCCGCACGCCGACGTCGTGACGACCACGACGCACAAGACGCTGCGCGGTCCGCGCGGCGGCCTCATCCTGGCCCGCGAGAACCCCGAGCTGACCAAGAAGTTCAACTCGCTGGTGTTTCCCGGTATTCAGGGCGGACCGCTCATGCACGTCATCGCGGCGAAGGCCGTGGCGTTCAAGGAGGCGATGGAGCCCGGGTTCAAGGTCTACCAGGAGCACGTGTGCGAAAACGCGAAGGTGATGGCGAGCGTTCTCGAAGAGCGCGGCTACCCGATTGTCTCCGGCGGCACCGACAATCACCTGATGCTCGTGAGCCTCATCGAGCACGGTATCACCGGCAAGGACGCGGACGCGGCGCTGGGCCGGGCCAACATCACCGTCAACAAGAACGCGGTGCCCAACGATCCGCAGTCACCGTTCGTCACCAGTGGCCTGCGGCTCGGCACCCCGGCGATCACCACGCGCGGCTTCGGTGTCAACGAGACGCGCCTGCTGACCGGGTGGATTGCGGATATACTGGACGACATCGACAACGAGCCGACCATCGATCGCGTGCGCGGCGAGGTCTTGGAACTTTGCGCGCGCTTCCCGGTTTACGATTAAACACACGCCGAGATGCATTGCCCCTTCTGCGCCAGTGAAGAAACGAAAGTGATCGACTCCCGCCTTGCGGGCGAGGGACGACAGATCCGCAGGCGCCGGCAATGCCTCGACTGCAACGAGCGTTTCACCACCTTCGAGACGGCGGAACTCGTCATGCCGCGGCTGGTGAAGAACGACAACAGCCGCCAGCCCTTCGACGAGGACAAGCTGCGTTACAGCATGGTGCGCGCGCTCGAGAAACGGCCCGTGCCGAGTGACGCGCTGGAGCAATCCATCGGGCGGCTCGTGCACAAGCTCAGGACCATGGGCGAGCGGGAGGTACCGTCTCGGCTCGTCGGCGAACTGGTCATGGAGGAGTTGCGTGCTCTGGACGAGGTCGCCTACGTCCGTTTCGCCTCGGTGTATCGTCGTTTCCAGGACGTGACCGAGTTCGAGGAAGAGATCAAGCGATTGCAGCGAATCTCGGAAGCGGCTGCCAGCCGCGAGCAGATGTCATTGTTGCCCGAGCTGCTGGGCAAGAAGAACCGGTAAGGCCCGTTTATGGCTGATTTCTCGGCCGCGGACAGCGCATTCATGGCGCGCGCCCTGCGCCTTGCGGAACGCGGCATCTACACGGCCCACCCGAACCCGATGGTGGGCTGCGTGCTGGTTCGCGATGGCGAGATCATCGGCGAAGGCTGGCACGAGCGTGCGGGCGAGGCGCACGCCGAGATCAACGCGCTCGCGGCCGCGGGTGAGCGGGCACGCGGCGCAACGGCTTACCTGACCCTGGAACCCTGCTCGCACCAGGGCAGGACGCCGCCCTGCGCGCCGGCCCTGGTCGAAGCGGGGATTCGCGAAGTGGTCATCGCCACGGAGGACCCGTTTCCCGCGGTCAGCGGCAACGGCCGGGCAGCGCTGGAGGCCGCCGGGATCAGCGTCCGCAGCGGACTGATGAAGACAGCCGCGCAAGCGCTGAATGCCGGGTTCCTGAGCCGGGTGCAGCGCGGCAGACCGTTTGTGCGAATCAAGATAGCCAGCAGCATCGACGGCGCGATCGCGATGAGGTCCGGCGAGAGTCAATGGATTACCGGGCCGGAGGCCCGTGCCGACGTGCAACGGCTGCGCGCTCGCTCGGGTGCCGTCCTGACGGGCATCGGGACGGTGCTCGCCGACGACCCGGCACTGACGGTCCGGCAGCAGGAGTTCGACGATCGCGGCCGGCAGCCGCTCCGGGCCGTGCTGGATTCCAGGCTGCGGATGCCCCTGTCGGCCGGCATGCTTGCCATGCCGGGCGAGACCTGCCTCTACTGTACGGACGACAGGGGGAGACAGCCGCTGGCGGACGTCGGCGCCCACGTGGTGCGCGTGAAATCCGCGGCGGGCGTGCTCGACGTGCGGCAGGTGCTCGCCGACCTCGCCAGCCGCGAGGTCAACGACTTGCTGGTCGAGGCAGGACCCTCCGTTTGCGGGCACCTGGTGTCGCGCGGGCTGGTGGATGAACTTGTGATTTACCAGGCACCCCATATCATGGGCAGCGAGACGCGAGTGATGTTCCGCACTCCGGAGTGGTCGCGGCTGGCCGACCGCCTGTCGCTCGACATCGTGGACCTGCGGCGCGTCGGTTGCGATATTCGAATAATCGCGCGACCAGCAGGCTGATGTTCACCGGAATCGTGAAAGCGAAGGGCTCTATCGGCGCCATCGAGAAGCGCGGCGGCGACGTGCGCATGACGGTTATGGCGGCGGATCTGCCCTGGTCGGAATACGCGCTGGGCGACAGCATATCCGTCAACGGCGTGTGCCTCACGGCGGTGCGCTTGCTCGACGGTGGCTTCGACACCGATGTCTCGGTCGAGACCCTCGACGTTACGACGTTGAAGCAGCTTGCCGTTGGCGATACCGTCAACCTTGAGCCGGCCCTGCGTGTCGGCGACGCTCTGGGTGGGCACCTCGTCAGCGGACACGTGGACGGCATCGGCAAGGTGATTGCACGGGGCGACGACGCGCGCTCGATCCGGATGACATTCGAAGTGCCCGATGGGCTTTCGCGCTACATCGCGAAGAAGGGCTCGATCTGCGTGGACGGAGTCAGCCTTACCATCAACGAGGTATCGGGAAACACGTTCGGCCTCAATATCATCCCCCACACAGCCGAGATGACGACGATGGGCGGTTACGAAGTCGGCACGGCTGTCAATATCGAGGTCGACCTGTTGGCGCGCTATATCGAGCGAATGCTCGGCAGCGAAGCCGGCGGGCTGTCCATCGAATTCCTCAGAGAGCACGGTTATGCCTGACAATACGACAACGCACCCCAGCGCGATCGATTCGCCATTCTGCAGCATCGAGGACATCATCGCGGACATTCGCGAAGGCAAGATGGTCATCATGGTCGATGACGAAGACCGCGAGAACGAGGGCGACCTGATCATGGCGGCGTCACTCGTGCGGCCCGAGGACGTCAACTACATGGCCACGCACGGCCGCGGCCTCATCTGCCTGACCCTGTCGCGCGAGCGTTGCGCTCAATTGCGGCTGCCGCTGATGGTGTCCGAGACGGACGAACATCACGCTACGAACTTCACGATCTCAATCGAGGCTGCAGAGGGCATCACGACCGGCATCTCCGCGCACGATCGTGCCCGCACGATCAGGGCGGCCGTTGCGCCGGAGGCGCGGCCGGACGACCTCAGGCAGCCTGGCCACATATTCCCGGTCATGGCGCAGCCGGGTGGCGTGCTGACCCGCGCCGGTCACACCGAAGCCGGCTGCGATCTCGCCCGCCTCGCGGGACTGGAGCCCGCGGCCGTGATCGTCGAGATACTCAAGGAAGACGGCAGCATGGCGCGCCGGCCGGACCTCGAGCGGTTTGCCCGCAAGCGCGGGATTCGCATCGGAACGATTGCGGATCTCATCCGCTACCGGCTCGAGAAGGAGCGCAATATCGAGAGGATCCTGGAGCGGCAAGTCGATACCGAGCACGGCCAATTCACGATGTATTGCTACGACGACCTGATCAATCGTGCGGTGCATGTTGCGCTGGTCAGGGGCGATCTTGAGAACGCAAAAGACCCGCTCGTGAGGGTGCACCTGCAGGACACGCTCGGTGACATCATCGGCGTTAAGAGCCGTTCGCTCGGCTGGCCGCTGGAAAGCGCCATCGAGCGAATCACCCGGGAGGAAGCCGGCGTCATCGTGATCCTTCGCGAACAGGAGACTTCGCGCGACTTCATCGACGCCGTCGAAGGGCTCGGGCGCGAATCGAGCGAGATAGAGGAACACCGCGGCGGCGAAGCGGTGTTGCGCACCTACGGCGTAGGCGCGCAGATTCTCCGTGACCTCGGCCTGTCGAAAATCCGTGTATTATCGGCACCCAAACACATGTACGCGATCTCCGGATTCGACCTGGAAATCATCGAGTACGTGGAAAGCTGATTGCCGGCAATCGTAGCGAGTCGTCATGGAAAAGATAAGAACAACGGAAGGCGACCTGGTGGTGCGCGACGCACGATTCACGATCGTCGCTTCGCGATTCAACGATTTCATCGTGGACTCCCTTCTCAAGGCTGCGCTGCACTGTCTCAGGCAGCATGGCGCGGCAGACGCCGATATCGACATCGTGCGGGTGCCCGGCGCGTTCGAGATGCCGGTGGCGGTGGGCAAGATCGCTGCATCTCGGCGCGCGGACGGCATCATTGCCCTGGGTTGCGTGATTCGCGGCGGCACGCCGCATTTCGACTATGTCGCCGGCGAGTGTGTTCGCGGCGTCGCCGGCGCGGCACGCAAGCACGGCGTGCCCGTCGGCTTTGGCATACTCACCGTGGACACTATCGAGCAGGCGATAGAGCGGGCCGGTACCAAGGCCGGCAACAAGGGCGAGGAAGCGACGTTGGCCGTGATCGAGATGGTCAATCTCCTGCGCCGCATAGACTGAGCATGAACAGCGCGACGTCAACAGGCGCACGCACGCGTGCGCGCGAACTGCTGCTGCAGGCTTTGTACCAGAAGCAGATCGCCGGACACGATCGCCGTGAACTGCTGTCGCAGTTCCGGGAGCAGGTGGCCTTCCAGCGCGTGGACCAGGCGTTCTTCGAGGAACTCCTTGCGGCCATCTGCGAAAACCAGCAGGCGCTCGAGAAGACGATCGGCGGCCTCATCGACCGGCCTCTCGAGCAGCTCGACCCGGTGGAACTCGGGATACTCCTGATCGGCGTCCACGAACTGCAATCGCGTATCGACGTTCCTTACCGCGTCGTAATCGATGAAGGCGTGAATCTCGCCAAGCGCTTCGGCGCGACCGACGGCTACAAGTACATCAATGCCTGTCTCGACGCCGCCGCGCAATCACTGCGTGAAATCGAGGTCAAGGCCGAAAGCAGTGGATGAGTTCGAGCTGATTCTCCGCTTTTTCTCGCGGCCGGCCAGCTCCCCGGCAGTTTTGGCCGGTGTCGGCGACGACGGCGCGGTCATCAGACCTCGTGAAGGCCGGGACCTGGTCACCGTGATCGACACGATGGTCGCGGGAACGCATTTCCCGGCAAGCATGAGCGCGGCCGACATCGGCTACCGGGCCGTCGCCGTCAATCTCTCGGATATCGCCGCAATGGGGGCGCGACCGCGCTGGATGACCCTGGCACTGACACTCGTCGAGGCCGAACCCCGGTGGCTCGAGGCATTCGGCGAGGGCCTGTACGAAGCGGCAGCAGAGTGGGACGTGGCGCTGGTCGGTGGCGACACGACAAAGGGCGAGCAGCTCGTTGTCAGTGTGCAGATGAGCGGCGATCTCGAGCCCGGCACGGCGCTCTATCGCAGCGGCGCGAAAGCGGGCGATACCGTTTTTGTAACGGGCACACTCGGCGATGCGGCCGCCGGGCTCGGTGAGCTCTCCGAAGGAGCCAGCGGGTCCTGTCTTGCGCGCCGGTTTGCGCGGCCGACCGCCCGGGTGCGCGTGGGCAGGGCACTTGCCGGCATCGCAAACGCGGCGATCGACGTGTCCGATGGCCTGGTCGCCGATCTGTCGAAGATCCTCGCGGCGAGCGCCGTGGGCGCGGAACTCGACCTGCAGCGCCTGCCACTGTCACAGGATTTGCTCGCTTCGGTCGGCCGCGAGCAGGCGCTGCGCTTTGCAATGGACGGCGGTGATGATTACGAGCTCTGCTTCACGTTGCCGGAGTCGAGGCTGCCCGATGAAATTCGGCCGGAAGTCACGGCGATCGGCCGGGTCAGGGCGGAGCCCGGCCTTGAGTGCCGGGACGGCGACTCGGTTGTGCCGTTCGACGACACCGGGTACCGTCATTTCTGATGGCTGGCGCACCCCGGAATCTCGCTCGAACCGTCCTTACGGACCCGGTGCACATCCTTGCTTTCGGCTTCGGTACCGGTCTGTCACCGGTCGCGCCGGGCACCGTCGGCTCGCTGGTCGGGGTGTTGTTCGCCTGGCTGACGATGGACCTGGGCCTGCCGCTGCAACTCGCTGTCGCAGCGGCGATCTCCGTATCCGGCATCTGGATCTGCGGCGAAAGTGCGCGCCGCATCGGCGTCCACGACCACGGCGGGATCGTCTGGGACGAGATCGCCGGTATGTACATAACCTTGCTGGTGGCGCCGCCCACAATCACCGCGTGGATACTGGGTTTTGTGCTGTTCCGGGCCTTTGATATCGCCAAACCGTGGCCGATTCGGGACCTGGATCACAGACTCGGCGGCGGCGTGGGAATTATGCTGGATGACCTCGCCGCCGCGCTGTATGCCTTGATTTTACTGGGTTTGTACGGGTGGCTTATGACTTGACGTGAGACAAAATGGCCAGTCCTGTTAGCGAAATCAAGCGCCCTAGTGACGTGCCCGAAAAGATCGGCAAGTACGTCATCATCAACAAGATTGGCAAGGGCAGCACCGGCGAGGTGTACCTCTCTCACGACCCCTATTACCGCCGCGACGTCGCGATCAAGGTGTACAACATCGAGGAAGACGCAAACGCGGATCGCGCGCAGGTCTCGCGCAAGATGTTTTTCAATGAAGCGCACATGGTCGGCATGCTGCAGCATCCGAACATCATGCCCATCTACGATGCCGGTGAAGAAGACGGCAAGTATTACGTTGTCACCGAGCACATACAGGGCGCGCGCACGCTGGCGGCGTATTGCCGTCCGGACAACCTGCTGCGTGTCGACGACGTCGTCG
This sequence comes from Woeseiaceae bacterium, assembly GCA_041601995.1. Classification (GTDB taxonomy): domain Bacteria; phylum Pseudomonadota; class Gammaproteobacteria; order Steroidobacterales; family Woeseiaceae; genus UBA1847. Next base: position 28,822 of record JBFIHC010000028.1, read on the forward strand.
AGATAATCTACAAGTGCGCCAAGGCGCTGCACTACGCGCACGGTCGCGGCGTCATCCATCGCGATATCAAGCCCAGCAACGTGATGCTGACGATCGACAATGACGTGCGGATCATCGATTTCGGCATCGCCATCGTCAGCGGTTCGGAAGTTTCGCGTATCGAGGGCATCGCCGGATCGCCAAGCTACATGTCACCCGAGCAGGTGCAGTCGGAGGAACTCACCCCCGCATCCGATCTGTATTCCCTGGGCGCGGTGATGTACGAACTGCTGACCGGCTTCCGGCCTTTCCGCGCCGATAACCTTTCCAAACTGCTGCACCAGATCGTGTACGCGACGCCACCGCCGATTCATACCTATCGCGACGATCTCCCGCAGGAACTCGAGGAAGTTGTCGCGAAGACGATGATCAAGGATCCGGACAAACGCCTGAACAGCGGCGCGACGATGGCGGCCGAGCTGACCCGGGTGTACAAGGACCTGCGGCAGAAATACGACAGCCTGGACAACCGGGAGCACTTCGATCTCCTGCGCACGCTGACGTTCTTCCACGAGTTTTCGCACGCCGAGATCTGGGAAGTGCTGCGCGCCTCCGACTGGCACGAGTATCGCGATAACGAGGACATCGTTCGCGAGGGCGAGATCGACGATCGTTTCTATATCATTGTCTCGGGCAATGTGTCGGTGCAGGCCAACGGACGCAGCCTGGGCACGCTTGGCAGCGGTGATTGCTTCGGCGAGACCAGTTACGTCCGCGGCGCCAAGCGGCAGGCATCAATACGTGCCGAGGGGGCCGTCACCATACTGCGGGTCAGTTCGACGCTGATGGAGCAGGTGAGCTCCGCCTGCCAGCTGCGCTTCAACAAGGTCTTCCTGCGCTCCCTGATCACGCGCCTGCAGGGCAGCGGCGGCCCGAATACCTGACCTTTCCCACCGAAGGAGCACGCCTCGGCGCGCGATCTGGTTAGCACTTCGAGACGCGCTCCTGCGCCGAGGCACACGCGTTCGTCCCGCCAACGCAGGCGCGGGCCTGCATTCGGCGCTGAGCGGCCGCGAACGCGCCGATGGCATGCGGTTTACGATAGTATTCGGGCTTTGCGAGTTCGTTCCTCCAGGGGGTTCCGATGTTTCGATTCGTTGTCGCAGTCGCGGCGATCCTGATTGTTTCGTTTTCCGCAAACGCCGACGACCTGGCCAATGCCGTCAAGAAAGACTACGACGAGTATCTCTGGCCGCTGTTCGATCATTTCCATCGCAATCCTGAGCTGTCGCTGATCGAGCACGACACGGCAGCGCGCATGGCACAGGAGCTGAGAGCGGCCGGTTTCGACGTCACGGAGGGCGTCGGCGGCACGGGTGTCGTCGCGATGATGGAAAATGGGGACGGCCCGCTGGTCATGATGCGTGCCGACATGGACGGCCTGCCCGTGGAAGAGAAATCCGGTCTCGAGAATGCTTCGCGAAAAAAACAGATCGATCCGATCACCGGCAACGAGGTATTCACGATGCACGCCTGCGGTCACGACGTGCACATCACGAGCCTGGTGGGCTCGGCGCGGCAGATGTCGGCGCGCAGGAACGAATGGCGAGGCACGCTCATGCTGCTCGTGCAGCCGGCAGAGGAGCGGGGCGTGGGCGCGCAGATGATGCGCGAGGACGACATCTGGGCTCGGTTCGGCAAGCCGGATTACGCGCTTGCGTTTCATGTGAATTCACTGGACGTGGCAGGAAAAGTCAACATCAACGAGAGCCCGTTCGCCGGCGCCGATTCGGTGGACATCATCATTCACGGTGTCGGCGCGCACGGTGCGCATCCGTATGCCGGTAAGGACCCGGTCGTTCTGGGCAGCCAGATCGTGCTCGCGCTACAGACGCTGGTTGCACGGGAATTGCCGCCGCGGTGGCCGGGCGTGGTGACCGTGGGCTCTTTTCATGCCGGCACCAAACACAACATCATCTCGGACCGCGCGCACCTGCAGCTGACCGTGCGGAACACGACACCGGAAACGCGCGAGATTCTTCTCAACGGCATACGGCGTATTGCCGAGAACATGGGGCGCGTCGCCGGCCTGCCCGAGGACAAGTTACCCGAGGTCATCGTCGCGGAACGTGAGGCAGTGCCGCCGACCATCAATACACCCGAGCTGACGCAACGCATGACGGCCGCCTGGAGGAATTCGCTCGGTGCGGACGATGTGATATCGAATCCGACAAAGGGGATGGGTGCCGAGGACTTTCCGTTCTTCACCATCGACCCGGAAATCCCGTCGGTGTACTGGCAGATCGGCGGTACGCCGCAGGAAGCGTTCGATGCCGCGGCCGCGGGTGGCCCCCCGGTGCCGAGTCACCACTCGCCCTTGTTCAGGATCGAGCCGGAACCTGCGGTCCGGGCAGGCGTCGA
>JBFIHC010000029.1:0-30259 GCA_041601995.1 Woeseiaceae bacterium
CCACGAGCGCGCTTACCTTTTCGTAGAGCGGCTCGACGTCGCGATAGTCGTCGCCGAGAACCACGATGGCGGTGACGCCGTCGCCGACGCCCAGCAACTGCTGCACCGTTTCCTTGCCCACGAACACGTACTGCTCCTCGTGGGCGGCGACGTCGGCGCGGAACAGCCCGACGACCCGGAAGCCTCGGTCCGCGATGTCATTATCGGGGTCCTGGCTCATCAGCACCACGCGCTTGCCCAGTTCGGTCTCGAGCGTCTCCGCCAGCTTGTGGCCGAGAACGATGCCGTCGTCTGCCGGTCCTTCGATGAATCGCCCCTCGACCGCATCGTAGTCGACGAAGGTCATGGGCCTCTCGCGCTGCGGGTCTATGCCCAGCAGCGTCACGCCACGCGACTCGCGCTCGCTCGATACCACCGCCGGCACCTTGATGCGTGTCGCCCAGGCGCGGAAGCCGGCATTTGCGAAGGTCTTCTCGATATCGGCGTCGGACATCGGCAGCAGGTTGGCGATATTGGGGTCGTCGAGATAGTCCGGGTGATGCGCCTGCACGTGCCCGGGCAGCACGCTGATGCTGTCCTCGATCATGTCGTTGACCATGCCCATCGTGAGGGCGGTCATGAAGATCATTGCCCACACGCCGACGATGACGGCGCCGAGCATGATCAGGGTACGCCGGTGATTGCGCCACAGGTTGCGCCAGGCGAGCAGGGTCAATATGCGCAGCGTGTTGATCATGCCGAGCGCATTGCCTCGACCGGCTGCAGGCGCCGCAATCGGAGGGCGGGGTAGACCGATGCAAGCAGCGAGAACAGGAACACCACGGCCGGTCCGGATAGCAGCGAGGCAAACGTCACTTCCGGATGCAGCCGGCTCGGCAGGTTGAACTTCGCGCCCATTTCCACCATCCCGGGGATCGTGAAGCCGCGCATGCCGAGCCAGCCGGTCAATAACCCGCCGATGAGCGCGCCGATCGTGAGGCCGATAGCGCCCATCATCGCGGTCTCCAGCAGGACAAGCCGCCCGAGGCGACCCGGTTTGAGACCCAGCGCGAGCACGATTCCAAACTCGTGCGTACGTTCGAGCACCGACATCAGTTGCGTGTTGAGCACGCTGAACGCGACCAGGATGACCAGGACGCCGTACATGAACACGGCGCTGCTGATGTCCGCCTGTATCGCCTGCTTCAGGCCGGGCTGCAGTGCGTCCCAGTCGTGCACGACGAGGTCCTGCCCTTCCGGCAACAGCGCCGCCACCCGCGACTGCAGCTCGGCGACCTGCCCGAGCCGCGGCGCATTCACGACGACCTGGTGGCCGGCGCCCTCCATGTAGAACACGTCCTGGAACAGCCCGAGCGGCATCTCCGCGATCGTGCGATCGAGCTCTGCAACGCCGCTGTCGAAGATGCCCGCGACGGTGGCGACGGCGGCGGCGAAGGAACCGTCCCTGCCGCTGCCGAGCAGCGTGAGTTCATCACCGACCCCGACCCGCAGGTTGCGCGCGAGCACCGAGCCGATGACGATCTCGGCCGCATCATTGCTCTGCAGGTAGCGGCCTTCGCCGACCAGGCCGGGAATGCTCGAGACGCGCGGCTCGAACCGGGGTTCCACGCCGAAAACGGCGATGCCGTAGCTGCGTTCCTCGCTCGACGCAAGCGCAAAGGCCGTCGCCCGCGCCGCTACCGCGTCGCTGTCGAGTTCGTCCCGAAGATCCTCGGCCAACGCGACGACATCGGGGATCGTCTGCCGCATCTTCTGCTCGTCGATGTAGCCGCGTGCCTGCACCTGCAGGTGCCCGGTAAAGGCCTTGAGGGAATTCTCGATCATCAGCCGGTACATGCCGAACTGCAGGGAGATCATGAACACCAGCAACACGTTGGAGAACACCATCGCCCCGGTCGTCAGCCACGTGCGGCGCGGCTGACGCCACAGGTTCCGCCACGCGAGGCGCAGGACGAGATTCACGGCATCAGTCCCTTGGATTACGCAGATTTGAAAGCGTAAACACGCTGTCGCCGATGTCTATCTCGTATTCTACGGAGAGGACCTCGATCTCCGTCCATTTCTCGGACGCGTCCGCCTTGGCCATGCGCTGCCGGCTGGCAATCGTGCGGCCGCCCATCTCATCGATCGCGAGCGTCTTCAGCGCCTTTACAAGCTCGCCGTCCTGGTCGTAAAAACGATGTTCCAGGACCACGTGATCTTCGCGAATGCGCAGCTCCTCACGCCCCCAGACGACGGCCGCGTCCTCGTGCGGCACCGAGCGGATCTCGTAGACGGTCATGCCGTCCTGTTCCTCGACGCCGAGCAGGGTGTGGTCGTACTGGTCGATGATGTCGTCCGCCCTGGCGACGTCCTTGTTCGAGAAATCCGACCCCATCCAGCTCTGGCCCATCAACGACGATGGAATCTTGATGACACGATTTACCTTCGGCGAGAAGGTCCACATGTTGTTGTCGTCGGTCAGGGTGCCGTTGCCGCGATCTTTCTTCGGCTCGATCACGCGCACCAGCGATTTCTTGTGCCCCTTGGTCCAGGCCCGCATGGTCATCGAGCGCTCCCAGTCGGGGCGGTGGATCACCATCGACATTTCGGTGTAGGAAGACAGGCCGCGCCAGTGATCGACGGCGGCACGGACGATTGCCCTGGCGTCCGGCATGTTTTCTGCGCCGTGGCACGTGATTCCGGCCAGGAGCAGAGCGGCGAGTGTCGTCGAGTAACGCATGGGACCTCCGGATTCTCGCGAACAGTATAGCCGCGCCCGCTCTGGAAGCGTTTTTGCAGGCGCGCTTCCTGAAGCGCGACCGTGGCAATCGCGGGTCGAGACCCGCTCCTGCAGCACGATCACCAGTTAAGACCCGCTCCATCAGCATTGTATGTAGGGGAAAGTCGCAATAGTGCGGCCGGGCTCGCGGAGTAGACTGGTTTTACAGCTACGGAGGACCGGGCGATGTTCACCCTCGACGCCATCATGACGACGGAACTGATCACGTTGATGCCGACGGCCAATCTCGCGGAGGCCCGTGAGCTGATGCACAAGAACAAGATCCATCACCTGCCGGTCGTCGACGACAACAACAGGCTCATCGGCCTGGTCACGCTGACCAACGTCCTCGCGGCCACCGACTCGATCCTGCGCGACCCGGACAACAGCATTCAACCCGCGGATGTGGCCGTCAAGGACATCATGGTGACTGACGTCGCCACGGTGGACGAGCGCGCCAGCCTGCGGCAGGCGGCTTTGTTCCTCGAGAAACATCGCATCGGCTGCCTGCCCGTCGTGACCGAAGGCATGCTCAAGGGGATCATCACGGAAACGGATTTCGTCGCCGTCGCGATCAACCTCCTCGAGCAACTCGAGGACAGCGAGCCCGACGACGACCTCGCAGAATCCGCCTAGTCGGACTATTTTTCTTCGTCTGACGAGAGGGTGTGCTGCGCGTCGCGCTGCGACCCGATGAAGATCGCAACCCAGCGCGTGCGCTCGTCGTTCTCGAGGGCCAGCTTCAGGGTCATCGACAGCGGCACCGACAACAGCATGCCGACCGGCCCGAAGACCCAGCCCCAGAAAATCAGCCCGACGAATACGATCAGGGGCGAAATGCCGACGCCGTAGCCCATCAGTCGCGGCTCGATGAAGTTACCGAACGCGATGTTGATCGCCATGAATCCGATCGCCGTGGCCGTCGCCTCCCCAACGCCCAGCTGCACCAGCGCCAGCAGCACGGCGGGCACGGCCGCGATGATGGAGCCGATCGTCGGAATGTAGTTGAGCAGGAACGCGAGCATGCCCCACAGCCTCGGAAAATCAAGGCCGAGTCCCCAGGTCAGCAGCCAGACGAGCAGTCCCGTGACGATGCTGACGAGCGTCTTGATGCCGAGATAGCGGCCGAGGTCGTCGAGAAACTGTCTGGCGCCAACCAGAGATCCGGCCTTGTCGCCGAAAGCAGCCGTGATCTTGGTGGGGAAGCTCGATGCCTCGAGAAGGATGAAGATGACGGTGAAGGTAATCAGCAGCGTGTTCGTCATGATGTCGCGAACCGCGTTCAGCAGCGTGGCCGCGAGCCCCATCGCCCAGCCCGGGTTGATGAGATCACCGACGCGCTCGACCGATTGCCCGCTGTCCGTGTACTGGGCAATGAATCGCACCGCGCCGTCGATCAGGCCCTGGAGCTGCTGCTGGTAGCCCGGCAACGCGACCGTGAAGGCGGCAAGGGAGCGTCCCACGACGACGCCGACGACCGTAAGGGCCGTTAGGATCGTCAGGACGATGAACAGGGCCGCGAGTACCGTGGGCACCCGGTTGGCCTGCAGCCACAGCATCGGGCGTACCGTGATCAGGGCGAGGAAGGTGGCAATCAGGAACGGCACGATCAGCGCCGATGCGGCTTTCATGCCGGCGACGATCACGACCACGGCAGCCACGGTGATGATGGCGCTGGTTCTTGTCGGTGCTATATCGACCACGAGGGCCCTTGCGTCGGTTCGAACCCAGCGGGCATGATCGCATAACCGGTCAACAATATGGGAGAGTTCGACATGGCCGCAGTCGAGTCACAGATGCTCCCGCTGGGCACCGCGGCGCCGGCTTTCTCGCTGCCGGACCCGGACGGCAAGGTTTATTCCCTGCGGGACGGCGCAGCCGCGTACCTGGTGATGTTCATCTGCAATCACTGCCCCTTCGTCAAACACGTGCGTGAACAGCTGGCGCGCATCGGCCGCGACTACAGCGAACGCAACGTGGCGATTTACGCGATCAACAGCAATGACGTGAGCACGCATCCCGGCGACAGTCCCGACAAGATGAAACAGGAAGCCGAGGAGTGGGGTTACGTCTTCCCGTATCTCTACGACGCCAGCCAGGGCGTCGCGAAAGCCTATCGGGCCGCCTGCACGCCGGATTTCTTTTTGTTCGATGCCGATCAGAAGCTCGTGTACCGGGGGCAGCTCGACGACAGCCGGCCGTCGAACCACGAGCCCGTGGACGGCCGCGACCTGCGCGCGGCCCTGGACGCGGTGCTGGCCGGGCAGCCTGTCCCGGAACCGCAGAAGGCCAGTATCGGCTGCAACATCAAGTGGCGGCCCGGGAACGAGCCGGAATACTTCTGAAGCAGTTACCTGGGCGAGTAAAGCTCGGCTTCTTCGCGCGTAAGCTGCTGCACCTTCAGCGTCCAGCGGGCCAGCGAGCCGCTCACGCGCAGCTGGTAGGTGCCGCCCTGATTGAACAGCCGTACGCCGTTGCCCTTGCGCTTGGTGTGCACCACCTGGCCGACGTGGCGGCCGGTTTTCGCCTCGACCAGCGTTACTTCCAGCGCGACCAGCTGGTCGTAATCGCCGTCCAGCCGCCAGTCCAGTATCCACGGCGCCTCGACCGTGAATGTCGGGGTGATGCCGTTGTTGGTGCCGCGAAACTCGCGCACGAGCTGCGCACCCTGGGCCGAGCTCACGAGGAGCGCCAGGAATGCAGCGGTGGCCAGTCGTCTCATCGTCCGTGTCATCGGAAATCCTGCGATGTTGCCGGTCGTGTCACCTTATCTACGACCCGGTCGGGGGGCAAATGTTTACCCTGGATGCTCAGCAGTCTCCGGGCAAGGCGGCAATGAAGCTGCGGATCAGCTCGACGCCCTCCCGATGCACGGTGCTGCGGCCGAGCTCCGGCATCGCGATCGCCGGATCGGTGTGCTCCATGCGGTACAGGAGTATCGAGTCATCCGGCCGGCCCGGGTAGATGTCGTAAGGCCGGTCGCCACTGCCCCGCCCCACGGCGACGGGCGGCTTGCAGACCCCGTAACGCCGGTCGACCGGCGCATCGACGGCGAGATCGAGACCGGAGGTGTCGGCGGGCCCATTCGCGTTGTGGCAGTGCGCGCAATTCGCATCGAGGTAGGCCCGCGCACGTTCTGCGACGGTCGCATCGACCGGCGCAACCCAGCTCGCACCCTTGGGCACCGAGGCCGGCATGCCGTCGAGAATGCCGATCGAGTTCCAGTGCTCCAGCTGGTTACGGGTTCCCGCGCCGTAGCGGTAATCGCGGTTCAGCTGCCAGGCGCGGGGGCCCAGCGGGCGCATTTCCGCGGCAGTGTGGTCGGGCTTGTGACAGCCGCCGCACTGGTTGACGTCCGGCACCACGTAGACGAACGGCTCGTCGTCGCCGCCAATGCGAATGCGGCGCACGTCACCGGCCGGTTCGAGGTAGGCCTCGTCCTGGCTGTCGTTCCAGACGTAGGGAAGCGCACGCCATTCGTCTTCGTAACGCACGAGAAGGCGCGTCTCGATCAGTACATGCCGGTCGAGGTTCAGCTGCCGGCCGTCGTCCAGCAGCGATTCGCGATCCGCCCTCACGACTTCGAGGGCTTCGCTGCTCGGGCCGCCTTCCGGTGCGCCGGCCCGCTCGTAGTGGAAGGTCTTGCTGAGTATCGTGCCGACCGGGAATGCGAGTTCGCGCCCCTCGCGATACGCCGCCGCCGTGCCCTCGGGCAGCCATACGCTGCGCAGCTTGAGTGCGTAGTCGCTGAACAGTGGCGTGTTCAGGCCATAGGGCACGACGCCTGCATTGAATTCGAACACACGCCCGTCCGACAACACCACGCCCCATTCGCTCAGCCGTTGCGGAGGCGCGTCGGCCGGCTGCAAAGTCACCGGCGGTGCCTTGCCGCACGACGCCAGCGCGATGGCCAGCAGGACCGGTATCTGCGCCCGCCGCATGCTCAGGACAACGGCGCAGCGAGCTGCACGGCCGGCAGCTTGTCGTGGGTGCAACGATGCTGCTCGTCGCCGACCACGATGTTGTCGCTACCGTTGCCGAGGTCGACATTGAGCACCTCGGCGGCGGCGTTGTCGACGCAGATTGCGTACTCGGGCAGCAGCCTGCCGTTCTCATCCACCTTGTCGGCGTTGACGTAGCCGTCCCACAACACGTCCGGGAAGCTCCCGGTGAGCCCGAATTTTGCAACCTTCAGCGCCTTGAGATCGAGCCCGTCGGGGGACGAACCGCCGCCGGACATCGCGTTGCCGTAGACATAGATGGTCTCCGGGTAAGGGTCGTAATCGTCGGCCACGTCCCGGGTTCCATGGTACCCGGTCGCGTAATAACTGCTGATGATGATGTTCGCGGTGTCGTTGTCGGCGATGACGTTGTCGAAGATCTCGACCCTGTCGTTGGAATTGATCACGACGCCCGATCCCGCCGGCACGCTCGCGACCGGCGTACCCTCCGCACCGAAGTTGGCGGTGTTGTTACCCACCACCTCGTTGTCGAAGATGCGCGTACTGTGTCCCGGATTCGGCAGGTCCGGCATATTGAATACGAGTATGCCGCCCGTGTTATTGCGGGCCACATTGCCGTAGACATCCGCGTGCATCGTGTTTTCGATCTCGATACCGGCGACGTTGAACTCCACGCGGTTGTTGCGGACGACGACGTTGCGCGACTGGCCGACGTACAGGCCGGCGTCCGACGCGCCGATCGCGACGCTTTCTTCGAGCAGCACGTTCTCCGCCTGCACCGGGTAGATGCCGTACGCGCCGTTCTTCTCGTCGGGGCCGCTGGTCCATTCGGTGCGCACCCGGCGGATGACGATGTTGCGGCCCTCATTGATCTTCAGCGCATCGCCGGCCGTGTCCTCGATCGCGAGATCCTCGATCGTGAAATCGCTGGCGTTGACCAGCAGGCCCTCGGCGCCCTGCACCTGGCCTTTGAACGACAGGATGGACTTGTCCATGCCGAGACCCCGCAGCGTCACACCGGATACGTTCAGGGACAGCCCCCGGTTGATCCTGTGCAGGCCCTCGGGAATCGTGATCACGTCGCCGGGCCTGGCATTGATCAACTGCATCTGCAGCTGTTTCTGGAAACTGGATTCGGGTTCCCGGTCGGCGGGACGCTCATCGCCGGAACACGAAGCCATCGTCAATGCAACTATTGCGCAGATCGCAGCCGGCGGATGAATGCCCACGATTGAGTACCCCCCAATCTGTTATTTTCGAAAACTATAGTCCGCCGGTCGAGGATACTTCAATTGTCGTACACAGGAATCGCCGATCGCAGAAGCGTTGCTTCGGCTTATCTGTGCGGCGCCGGCTGCGCCGCGCTGGTCGGGGCGCTGCTGCTCGAGCAAGCCGCGATCGCCGCAGCCGCAAAGCTCGTCGCGTCCTCCGCGTTCGTGCTCATGGCCATTTCGGCAGGGGCACCCGCATCGCGCTTCGGCGTGCTGATCCTCGCAGGGCTGGTGTTGTCCTGGATCGGCGATGCGTTCCTGATCGGCACGGCGCGGCGCTGGTTCCTGCTCGGGCTCGCGAGTTTTCTCCTGGCGCACATCGCCTACGCGGCGGCGTTTGTAAGCGCCGGGATCGACCGGCGCTGGATGCTCGGCGCGGCTGTTCCCGTCGTAATGACTGCGGGCGTTGTGCTGCTCTGGCTGCAGCCGTACCTGCCGCCGGAGCTGGTGTGGCCGGTGCGCCTCTATACCGCGGTCATCAGCCTGATGGTCATCACGGCCTTTGGCACGCTGGGCGCCGGCCTCACCCCGCTGATCGTCTCCGGCGCCTGCCTTTTCTTCCTGTCCGACCTGTCCGTCGCGGCACTGCGGTTCACCGAGCCGGCGTTCCCGACCTACGTTTTCGGATTGCCGCTCTATTACGCTGCGCAGATCTGCCTCGCGTTCAGCATCGCGGCCAGGGTCCGTTAGCAGCAGTCGCGATCCCAGTACGGCACGCCGGCGAAGTACTCGGCGAGGTAGTCGATGAACTCCCGCACGCGGTACGACAGGTGGCGCGTTGGCGGGTATATCGCGTAAGCCGGCGTGACGGGCCACTGGTAGTCCGTCAAAACCGGCTGTAGCTCACCACCGCTGATCAGCTCACCGGCGATGAACGTCGGCTGCAGCACCAGGCCGAGTCCTTCCTTTGCGGCAGCGCACAGGAAGTCGCCGCTCGACGCCGTCATCGTCACGGGGACGTCGATGGTATGGCGGACGCCCTCGCCGTCGGTGCAGACCCATTTCGTCGGATCCGGCAGATTGCTGTACACGAGGCAGTCGTGGTCCTGGAGGTCGTCCGGCGTCTGCGGCGTGCCGCGTTGCTCGAGATAAGCCGGCGCGGCGCAGACCACGGTACGTGCCTCGAACAGGCGCCGCGCGATCAGCGTCGAGTCCGCGAGCCTTCCGATTCGTACCGCGAGATCAACGCCCTCGGCAATCAGATCGATACGCCGGTCATTGAGGTCCAGGTCGAAGCTCACCCGCGGGTGCCGCCGGCTGAATTCGGCGAGCGGCTTGTACATGTGCCGCGCCCCGAACGACAGCGGCAACGCGACCCGAAGGTTGCCGCGCAGCTCACCGTGCTGCTGGAGGACGGCGGCCTCCGCCTCGTCGAGGTCGGCGAGGATGCGCGCACTGTGCTCGTAAAAGCTCCTGCCGGTCTCGGTGAGGTTCAGGCGCCGGGTCGTGCGTCGCAACAGCTGCACGCCGAGGCGCTCCTCGAGTGCAGTGACCCGCCGGCTGACCGCCGACTTCGCAATGTCCAGCCGCTCGGCGGCCGCCGTGAAGCTGCCCGCCTCGACAACGGCAATGAAGGCTTCGAGGTCGCTGAATCTGCGCATATTGTTGCCTTTATAAGAACAATGTTGTCTAGAGAATACTGTTTATCTTCTTCACGTCAATAGTCAGACTTTTCATCAGCGCGACCGGCCCGCTGCGGGCATGGACACTGGAGATACGCTGATGCAAGACACTAAAAGACAGGCACCGCTCAAGGTACTGGAGATCGCCGCGAGCGGTCGCAACGAAGGCTCGGTGAGCCGCAGACTGAGCGGCGACCTGGTCGGCGCGCTCGAGGAGCGCCATGGCAACATCGAGTTGACCCGCCGCGACCTGGGCAGGGGCGTGGCATTCGTTGACGACGCCTGGATCGACGCGAATTTCACCGCGGCGGAGGAGCGCAGTGCGGAGCAGCGTGCGGCCCTCGCGGAGTCCGATGCGCTCGTCGCCGAACTGAAAGCCGCCGACGTACTGGTCATTGGCGTGCCGATTTACAACTTCGGCATACCCGCCGCACTTAAAGCCTGGATCGACATGGTGGCGCGGGCACGGCTGACGTTCCGCTACACCGAGAACGGCCCGCAGGGGCTGCTCGAAGGGAAGAAAGCCTACGTCATCGTCGCGTCGGGCGGCGTACCGGTCGACAGCGCCGTCGACTTCGCCACACCTTACCTGCGGCACGCACTGGGATTCATCGGCATCACCGACGTCGACGTGATCGCGGCCGATCGGCTCAACAGCAGGGCCGAAGAAGCCATCGACGCGGCACGCATGCGCATCGCCGAAATCGTTCACACGGCGCCCCGGCTCGACGCCCGGGTAGCCTGATAACCACAAGGCAGGAGACAGGAAATGAACCAGAACGCAAGCCTCGCAGCATTCTTGCTGCGCCTCGCCCTCGGCACGATGTTCCTTGCCCATGGGCTCCTCAAAGTAATGGTGTTCACGCTGCCGGGTACGGTGGGCTTTTTCGAGCAGGTCGGTTTCCCGGGCTGGCTCGCCTACGTCGTCACCTTCGCGGAAATCGGCGGCGGCCTGCTGTTGCTGGCGGGCATCGCGGTACCAGCGGTTTCGATCGCGCTGCTGCCGGTGCTGCTCGGCGCGTTGTACGTGCACTTCGGTTCCGGCTGGGTGTTCAGCAATGAAAACGGCGGCTGGGAATACCCGGCGTTTCTCGCAGTCGCGTCGATCGTGCAGGCGCTGCTCGGTCCGGGCAAATTCGCGCTGCAGGCACCGATCGCGGCACGCCTGCGCAACGCCTGACCCACGACTCGCAACCCTTGCCGGGAGAAACGGATGATCGATGTAATACGCTCGGACTCGCGCGGTGCAGCCGATCACGGCTGGCTCAGGAGCAAACACACGTTCTCGTTCGCGGACTACCACAACCCCTCGATGATGGGGTTCGGCAAGTTGCGCGTAATCAACGAGGACTGGATCGAGCCCGGCAAGGGATTCGGCACCCACCCGCACCGGGACATGGAGATCGTTACCTACATGGTCGACGGCGCGCTCGAGCACAAGGACAGCATGGGCAACGGCTCCGTGATCCGGCCCGGCGAACTGCAGCGCATGACGGCAGGCACCGGCGTGATGCACAGCGAATTCAACGCCTCGGATACGGACCGGGCCCACCTCCTGCAGATCTGGATCCTGCCGCAGCAAAACGGGCTCGAACCCGGCTACGAGCAGAAGCTGTTCCCCGCCGCCGAGAAGCGCAACCGCTGGCGCCTGGTGGGCTCCCGTGACGGCCGCGACGGCTCCCTCACGATCCACCAGGACATCGAGCTCTGGTCGACGGTGCTCGACGCGGGACAGTCCATCGATTACCGCTTCGTCGGCCGCCGCCGGGGATTCGCGCAGGTCGTCAGGGGCACGGTCGAAATCGACGGGGAAACCCTCGAAGCGGGTGATGCACTGGCGATCGTGGACCAGCCGTCGCTGTCCGTGACGGCGTCGAGCAACGCGGAGCTGCTGCTGTTCGACATGGCCTGACACACTGGCCCGGGCCATATAATAAGTCTTGACTTAATTAAGAATTCTCTTATCATTAGGCCATGGACGCTTTCCTGGCACTGGCCGACCCGACCCGCAGGCGCATCATCGAATCGCTGGCGGACGGCGAATCCCCTTTCGGCGACCTCGCCGATCAGTTCGAGATGAGTCGGCCCGCGGTGTCACAGCACCTGAAAGTGCTCCGCGAGGCGGGCCTCGTCGCGGTGCGCAAGGACGCGCAGCGGCGCATCTACCGGCTGAACCCCGAGGGGCTCGGCGAGCTGGATCGGTGGCTGGACAAGGTGAAGCGCTTCTGGGGGGCGCGCCTCGACGACCTCGAGCGCGCGCTGGAAGAACCGAATTAGAGGGGGCGACACCATGAGTCACTACGGCGAACGCATCGACCAATTCACCGTACGTTTCGAACGCCTGCTGCCGGGCCCGATCGAACGCGTGTGGGAGTACCTGACGGACGGCGACAAACGCGCCACCTGGCTCTGCGGCGGTGAAACCGAGCTGCGGGTCGGCGGCAAGGTCGAGATGCACTTCCATAACGAGTCGCTGTCGTCTCAGCCGGACATCGAACGACCGGAAAAATACAGAGACCTTCCCGAGAAGGTGTCATTCGGCGGCACGGTAACGCGGTGTGATCCGCCTCGCCTGCTGGCACACACCTGGGATTTCGAAAACGAGCACTCCGAAGTCTGTTACGAACTCGAGGCGCTGGGCGAGCAGGTACGCCTGGTGCTGACACACCGCAAACTCGCCTCGCAGGAGGAAATCATCAGCGTGTGCGGCGGCTGGCACGCGCACCTCGATATCCTCGGCGACGTGCTCAGTGGCCGCGAACCGCGCGCCTTCTGGAAAACGCATGCGCCGCTCGAAGACGAATACGAGCGGCGCCTGGCGTAAGGCTTACTCCGGCTTCCTGAATTTTAGCGTCATGCGGTTGGACTCGCCGACCGCATCGTACTTGGCCTTCAGCTCCGGGTCTTCGCGGCTGGTCGCATAGGTCGGCGGCAGGCGCCAGACGATGTCGTCGGTGGACGGCTTGTCGGCCGGATTGGCGTTGACGTCGCTCGCGGCCACGAATTCGAAGCCGGCCTTTTCCGCCTGCTCGATGACGAACTGCTTCTTCAGGTAACCGTGGGCGCCGTTGGCCCAGTCATCGGGCATGTCGTCGCGCGCGTGGTGCTGCACGACGCCGAGTATCCCGCCCGGCTTCAGTGCATTGAACGCGTCGGCCAGCGCGGCATCGAGATAGTTCGCCACGCCTTCGTCCTGGAAGCGCGCGAGGTTGTGCAAGACGCGCACGAAGAAGACGACGTCGGCGGTTCCCGCCATTTCCTCCGGCATCGCGCCGAACCAGAATGCATCGACGCTGGCGCCATCGTCGCCGCGCCACTCCTCCGCGTCGGCGGGCCAGTTCTCCAGCCACTGGGACATCTCTGCCATGAACTCTTCATTGGCGAACGGGAAATTGGGCCACAGGTCCAGCGGGTAGTTCGCGCCGATCAGGTGACCCTCGCCGCCGAGGTACGGCAACAGGATCTTGGTGTACCAGCCGCGGCCCGGCAGGCCTTCGACCACGGTCATGCCCGGCTCGATGCCGAAGAACTCGATGGTCTCCTGCGGGTGGCGGTACGGGTACCGCGCCTGGACCTCGTCGGGCTGCGCGGCGAGCACGGCGGCCAGCTTGTCATCACCGGCGACGGCAGCCGCCGTCATCTCGGCAGCGGGAGCCGGCGCGTCTGCAGCGGGCTCGGCCGGTGGCGCCTGGTCGGCGCGCTGGCACGCACCGAGACCTGCGAGAATCAATACGGGCAACAACTTGTTCATGGGATTCCCCCTCGTTATCGAGGCATCGCATTATGGTCCCGGCGGCATCCGCAAACAAGCGCCCCCGATAGCTAGTCGAGATCGCCCAGCATTGCGAGCGTCACGTCACGCATCGTGTCTATTTCGCCGAGAATGGTGTTGGTCGCAGGCTTGGCGACGGTCTCGCTGGTGCTCCTCAGATCGGCCGAGTAGTTGTTCCAGGTGGCGCGCAGGGATTCCGCAGCCGCCGGCACAGGCGGCTCCAGCACCTGGCTCAGGTCCCTGATCGTCAGCACCTTCACCCAGCCGCTGCGCAGCACGCCCTCTTCCACCGTGTCCGTGTCCCAGCGCAGATGAAACGTGATCTCGCGCAGTTCGCTCAGGTTGGCCAGGACCTGGAACGCTCCCTCGCGCAGGTTGCGATTGTGCTCGCTTTTCTCGTTACGCCAGGTGTTGTAGCTCAGGCTGCTGACGGCGATGAACACACTGATGAGTGCGACGATATTGCGCTGCACCTGCTGCTTGAACGTGTCGTAAGTCGGCATCATTTAACGAGACCGGTGCGCGCCGGTATTTATTTCGTGCCGGAAACGGGTGCCCATTCGTCGGTGTCGGGCCAGAGGCTGCCGCGGCGGCGCAGCTTGAGCAACACCATCACGACGAGGATGCCGAGCAACATGACGCCCGCGAGGAACAGGAAGTAGTGCTGGAAACCGACCAGGCCCGGGTTCGCATCGAGTATGCGGCCGGCGATCGGTGCGAAGAAAATCTCCGGCGTGTAGCCAATCAGCGAGACCAGGCCGACCGCGGCGCCGGTCAGGTATGGCGGCGTCCGGTTCTCTTCGAGCAATGCGAAGTAGATGCCGCGCAGCGCGAACACGGCGAAGAACGTCACTGCGAGATTCAGGTAGACGAGGTTCAGGGCAGCAGGATCCGGCGACGCAATTCCGAGGACCGCCCACGACACCGCGAGCACGGCGAACGCGACGCCGATCGATGACGCGGCGTTATAGCGGTCGGCGACGAGGCCGGCGGCGATCGCCGCAATCGGTCGAATCCAGCTACCCCAGGTGGACAGCGCTGCGCCCCGCACCTCGTCCATGCCCAGCACCTGGACCGCGTAGAGCGAGTAGTTGTCGAGCCCCTTGTAGGCGCAGTACGCGCAGACGATGACCGCGGCGTGTGCCCAGATGACGGGTCGCCGAAGCACACGCGCCATGCCGCGCCATGGATGCCTGCTTCTCGACGTGGCGGCGTCCGGCACGGGCACTGTCAGCCAGGTGAGCACCCCAGTAATTAGTGCGGCCGCAGTGTAGACGAGGATTATGCCCTGCATGCCGGCGCGCCGGACCTCGTCACTCGCCAGCGAGACGTTCTCCGGCATGATCGCCCGGAAGACTGCGAGGGCGAGCGTCGCGATGAGCGCTGCGACCAGGCCCCGGCCGCCTTCCAGCACGCCGAACGCGAGACCCTGTGTCGAGTCGCCGCCCCATTCGCGGGTCGCACGAATCAGGGCGCCCCAGAACAGGAAGATCGTCGTCACGCCCCAGAATCCGTAAAGCAACGCCATCGGCATCGCCGCAGGGATCAATGCCATGCACAGCCCGCCCGCACCGGTCGCAAACAGCGAGGCGGTCAGGAGCGTACGCGCGGGAAAGCGGTCGGCGAGCGCGCCGCCAGGGAAGTACGACAGCATCGCCGTGATGCCGTAGATTGCGAACAGGTCGCCGAGCCGCGTGTTCGTGAATCCGAATACCTCGAGCAGCGTCGGCCGGAAGAAACGTGCCGTGTGGAACGGCAGGCCGAAGACGATCTCGCCCGCAACAATGAGAGCGAGCATTGTGACGTAACGGTGCACGCGGTCAGTATACGTGAACGGTATTTGCTATAAAGGAAGCAGCCATACCCTCGAGGATCCGGAATGAGCATCGAACGAAACGCATCTCTCTGCCTGGCTTTGCTGTTCCTGTCCGCCACCGCGCTGGCCGAAGCCCCTGCTGCAATGCGGCTCGACTTCTATCACTCCGGGAACAGCGAAACGGAGATGTTCAGCCTCGACCGGGTCGTGCTCGAGCCGTTGCCGTGGACGGGCAACATGCAACGGCCCATCGACAACACGCTGCGAGGCAAGTACCTGTTCGAAATCGTCACCCCCGGGTCGGGCAACGTTGTCTGGTCGCGGAGTTTCAGCAGTATCTACGGCGAATGGGAAACGACGCGCGAGGCGCGCAACATGAATCGTACCTACCACGAATCGGTACGGTTCCCCGCGCAGTCGGACGAGTTCGAACTCGTGCTCAAGAAGCGCAATGCTAAGAACGACTTCGAGGAGATCTGGCGCCTGCCGATCGACCCCAACGACTACATGGTGCACCGCGAGTCGGCGGCCTACGCGGACCAGGTGGTGGCGATTCTCGACAACGGTGACCCGGCGACGAAGGTCGACCTGCTGATACTCGGTGACGGCTACACGGCGGACGAGCACGATGCGTTCATCGCGAAAGCGCGCGAACTGGCCGACATCCTGTTCGCGACCTCGCCGTTCGATGAGCGCAAGAACGACTTCAATGTCTGGGCGCTCGCGCCGGCGACAGCGCACTCCGGCGTATCGCGGCCGTCGACGAATACCTATCGCGACACGCCCATCGGCTCGACTTACGACGCATTCCGTTCCGAACGGTACGTGCTGACATTCGAGAACAGGAACATGCGCCGCATCGCTTCATCCACGCCCTACGATTTCATCGAGATCCTGACGAACACCGAGACCTACGGCGGCGGTGGCATCTACGGTCTGTTCAGCACGGCCGCGGCCAACAGCGAATGGGCGCCATACCTGTTCGTGCACGAGTTCGGCCACCACTTCGCCGGCCTTGCCGACGAGTACTACACGAGCGCCGTGGCTTACGAGCCGCCGGAAAGCATCGTCGAGCCTTACGAGCCCAACGTGACCGCGCTGCTCGACCCCGATGCGCTCAAGTGGCGGCACCTCGTCACGCCGAATACGCCGCTGCCGACGCCGTGGCCCAAGAGGAAGTTCGAAGAGCACTCGATCGCCGTGCAGGAGCGGCGCGCGGAGATGCGC
Source organism: Woeseiaceae bacterium (assembly GCA_041601995.1). Lineage (GTDB taxonomy): Bacteria > Pseudomonadota > Gammaproteobacteria > Steroidobacterales > Woeseiaceae > UBA1847. Next base: position 16,432 of record JBFIHC010000029.1, read on the forward strand.
GCTGCCAACGTCTCCGAGGAAGAGATGAATGCCCTGTTCCGCTACACGAAGGAATTCACCGAGGAGTTGTTCAGCAAGTCCCGCTACAAGGATGCGATCGGCGCCTTCGAGGGCGCGAATTACGAGGCCAGGGGCTACTACCGATCCGAGCAAAACTGCCTGATGTTCACCCGGGCGGAGTTTTTCTGCCGTGTGTGCGCAGCCGCAATCGAAGATGTCATCGACGAGTACAGCAAGCCCTAGGAGCGCGCCGTCCTGTGGGAGCAGGTCCGGGCCCGCGATCGCGGTTCGAGAACCGCTCCTGCGGTTGCTATTGTGCGTTACCCTGCTCATTGCCGCCTGCGCCGATAACCCCTCGGCCATCCGCGATCCCGGCGATGAACAACGGGCCCTGCGCTGCGCCAGTCACGAGACGCTGTCGTGTGTCGAGAGGATGGGGAAGGTCGTGCGCTGCAGGTGCAGCAGCCGCGACGACCTGCGCGAGATCCTGGAACCGGACAAGCACTAGGAATTCGAAACCAGATCAGGCGCCCGATAGAACTCCCTCAGCTCCGCAACTTGTAACCGGTCTTGAATATCCAGCGAATGACGAGCAGGCACGCGACGAGGAAGGAGATCGTCATGCCGAGGCTGAGCGCCACGTGCACGTCCGCGTTCTCGTAGAAACTCCAGCGGAATCCACTGACGAGGTAGACCACGGGATTGAACAGGCTGATGGTCTGCCAGACCGGCGGCAGCATGCTGATCGAGTAGAAGGTGCCGCCGAGAAAGGTGAGCGGCATGATTACGAGGATGGGCACGACGGTGAGCTTCTCCCAGCCGTCGGCCCAGATGCCCAGAATGAAGCCGAACAGGCAGAAGGCGATGGAAGTCAGCACGAGAAACAGTGCCATGACGACCGGGTGCGCGATATGGATGTCGACGAAAAAGCTCGCCGTTGCCAGGATGATCGCACCGATGATGACGGACTTCGTGGCGGCCGCGCCGACATAGCCGAGCAGTATCTCGACGAAGGACACCGGGGCCGACAGGACCTCGAAGATCGTACCGGTGAACTTCGGAAAGTAGATGGCGAACGACGAATTGGAGATGCTCTCGGTGAGGATCGCCAGCATGATCAGCCCCGGCACGATGAACGAACCGTAGCTCACCCCGTCGATTTCCGTGATGCGCGAACCGATCGCGGCGCCGAAGATCACGAAATACAGCGACGTCGACAACACGGGCGCGATGATGCTCTGCACGACGGTCCGCCGCATGCGAGCCATCTCGAACCGGTAGATCGATTTGACGGCCTGGAAATTCACCGCGTTCTCTTTACGAGGTCCACGAAGATCTCCTCCAGCGAGCTCTGCGAAGTGTTGAGATCGTGGAAGGAAATGCCCTGCTTTTCGAGTTCGCCCAGCAAGGCGGTAATGCCGGTGCGTTCGAGCTGCGAGTCGTAAGTGTAGACGAGCTCGTTGCCACCGTCCCCGAGCTCCAGCCCGAATTCAGACAGCCCCGGTGGGACCTCCCTCAGCGGTTCGTTGAGCATCAGGAACAGCTGTTTCTTGCCGAGTTCGCGCATCAGGCTCGCAGTCTCTTTGACGAGGATGATCTCGCCGTGATTGATGACGCCGACACGGTCGGCCATCTGCTCGGCCTCCTCGATGTAATGCGTCGTCAGTATCACGGTAACGCCGGACTCACGGAGTTCGCGAACCACGTTCCACATGGCCTGTCGCAACTCCACGTCGACACCGGCGGTCGGTTCGTCCAGGAACAGGAGCTCCGGTTCGTGCGCGAGCGCCTTGGCAATCAGCACGCGCCGCTTCATGCCGCCGGAGAGCCCCATGATCGGGACGTCTTTCTTGTCCCACAAGGACAGCGAGCGCAGCACCTTTTCGATGTGCGCCGGCTTCGGTGGTTTGCCGAACAGGCCGCGGCTGAAACTCAGCGTGTTCCAGACACTCTCGAAGGTCTCGACCGGCAGCTCCTGCGGCACCAGCCCAATCATCGAGCGCGTCACCCGGAAGTCCCTGACGATATCGTGACCGTCGACGAGCACCGTGCCAGCGTTCGGATTGACGATGCCGCAGACGATGCTGATCAGCGTCGTCTTGCCGGCGCCGTTCGGTCCCAGCAGGCCGAAGATCTCGCCGCGCTCGATCTCGAGGCTGACGTCTTTGAGCGCCTCGAAGCCACCGGCGTAGGTCTTGTTGAGGTTCCGGATATCGAGGATCGGCTGCATGCGCGAATGGTACGCGCGCCAGATGTCCTTCGCGAGCCGTGGCTGGACGTCGCCGTCGCGCGGCACGGTACCGGTAAGGTCCCGCAGACCGTACGGGCCGCGACGTCCACTCCCGCGGGAAAACTGGCGGGCTCCGGGGATCAGAATATCCGGCCGGGATTCAGCAAGCCCTTGGAATCCAGCGCTTTTTTCAGCGCGCGCATCAGCGCCACTTCGGTGTCGTTGCGGGTCACGCCGAGGAACGCGCGCTTCTCGAGACCGACACCGTGTTCCGCGGAGATCGAACCGCGGTAGGGCCTGAGCTCGTCGTAGACGATTTGCATGACTTCGCGCTGTTCGTCGTGATCCGCGCTTCCCACGGTCAGCAGGAAGTGCAGGTTGTTATCGCCCAGGTGGCCGAACGAGGTGCCGCGGAACGTCTCCGGCCAGCGCTCGTTGAGGCGCTTCTTGACGGCGGTGACATAGTCCGCGGTATGCGCGATGGGCAGGCTGACGTCGAACGCCATGACCGGATCGAGGATCTCGGCGAGGCCGTCAATATCGTCGCGGATCGCCCACATCGCTTCGCGCTGCTTGGCGCCGCTCGCGATGGCCGCGTCAACGATCAGGCGCGCTTCGAGCGCGTCCTCCAGCGCCGCCTCGAATCGCTCCGCGTCGTCTTCCTGCTTGCCGCCGCGTGCCTCGATGAGCACGTACCATGGGTGCCCTGCTTCCACGGGCGGCGCATGCCGGTCGCGCTCGACGACCACCGTGTTGTAGAAGTCCTCCCACAGCACCTCGAACGCGGTCAGGTTGCCGCCGAGCGAGCTGCCGAGGCTCTTGAGCAGCTCCGGCACATTCGAATAGTCATCGACCGCGACGAACGCGGTGTTGCGGCTGCGCAGCGCCGGCCGCAAACGCAGCACGGCGCGGGTAATGATACCGAGCGTGCCCTCGGTGCCGATGAAGAGCTGCTTCAGGTCGTAGCCGGCATTGTTCTTAAGCAAGCGATTCATCGACGACACGACCGTGCCGTCCACGAGCACCGCTTCGAGACCGAGCACCTGCTCGCGCATCATGCCGTAACGAATAACCGCATTGCCGCCGGCGTTCGTCGAGATCGCGCCGCCGATCTGCGCACTGCCGCGCGCACCGAAGTCGACCGGAAACATCAGGTCCGCGTCCGCGGCCCGCTCCTGCACCGTGTGCAGCGGCACGCCGGCCTGCACGGTCATCGTGCAACCGGTCTCGTCGAGCGACTCGACAGCGTTCATGCGCTCCAGGGACAGCAAGATGTCGTCTTCGCCGGCGGTCGCACCTTCGACGAGACCGGTGTTGCCGCCGACTGGAATCACCACCTGGCCTGCCGCGTGGCAGAGCTTCATCACGGTCGACACTTCGTCCGTACTCGCGGGTCGCACGATCGCTTTCGCCCTGCTCGGCTCGGGACGCAGCCAGGACGCGGGGCGCGCGGCCACATCGGGCCCGGTCAGCACGCCGTTCGTGCCCACGATACGCATGATGTCGTCGATGAGGTCGGCCAATGCGATCAGTCCGTCCTGAGCTGGCTCTTGTAAGCGAACAATGCCGCCGATCCGCCCGTGTGCAGGAACACGATGTTCTTCGCGCCCTCGAAATGCCCCTTGCTGACGAGATCGATCAGCCCGGCAAGCGCCTTGCCGCTGTAGACGGGGTCGAAAAGGAGCCCTTCGAGACGCGCCAGCAGCAGCACGGCGTCGTTCATCGCGTCCGTCGGAATGCCGTAGCCCTCGCCGACATAGTCGCAGTTCGCGACGACGTCTGCGCGCGCAACCACACCCGCAGCGCCAATGTAATCGGCCGTCTCGCAAGCGAGATCGAACACCTTTTCCTCCTGCGTATCCTGCGGCGCGCTGACGCCGATGCCGAGCAGGGGAATACCGCTGTGCATGGCCTTCAGGCCCACGATCAGGCCGCCCTGCGTTCCCGCGCTGCCCGTTGCCGTGACGAGATGATCGATGACCAGGCCGCGCTCATTGGCCTGGTTCACGAGTTCCAGAGCGCAATTGACGTAGCCGAGCGCACCAATCCTGTTCGAAGCGCCCCCCGGAATGATGTACGCGCTGCCCCCCGCGGCCCTCACCTCGGCGGCGACGTCGGCCATCGCCGCGTCGAAATCCGTGCCCGCGGGATACTCGCGCAGGTTGGCGCCGAACAGGTGATCGAGCAGCACGTTGCCCGACTGCAGGTAATCGTCGGTCGGCTTGTCGACGCGGTGCTCGAGCAGCACCTCGCAGCGCAGCCCCAGCTTGCAGGCGGCCGCCGCGGTCTGGCGCACGTGGTTCGACTGGAAAGCACCGACAGTAACGATGGTGTCCGCGCCGGCGTCGAGCGCGGCCGCCATCGAGAATTCGAGCTTGCGGGTCTTGTTGCCGCCCGTCGCAAGACCGGTGCAGTCGTCCCGCTTGACCCAGACCTGCGGTCCGCCAAGCTGCTCGCTCAACCGCGGCAGGTGCTCGAGCGGTGTCGGCAAATGTGCGAGCGATACGCGCGGGAATCGTGAAAGATGCATGTGCTGTTCTCGATTGAAGGTTACAGGCAGTCGGGCAGCGGAATCTCGCCGGTTGCGAGCTTGACGGTTATTTCGGCGAGTGCATCGGTCGAGGATATCAGCGGCACGCTGACGGCGCCCTCTTCCAGCACCAGGGGAATCTCCGTGCAGCCGGCGATGATCGCGCCGGCGCCGCGGGAGACCAGTGCGTCCGCCAGCTCGGCCATCGCACGGCGCGTCGCATCCGTTTGCATGCCCCCCTTGATCGCCTTGACCAGCGTCATCAGCTCGCGGAGCTCTTCTTCCGTCGGCAATTCCGGCGTGAGGCCGGCCACCGCGAAACCGGACTGGTAAATGCCGGATTGCAGGCAACCGTCGGTGGCCAGCAGGCCGATTCGCTCCGCGCCGGGCGCGCGCTCGGCAGCCGCGGCGATGGATACGCCAATGATGCTGATGAGGGGCACGTGCGTCGCCGCGAGAATCGCGTCCTCGAACACGTAGGCCGTGTTGCACGGCATGACGAGAAAATCGGCGCCGCTCGCTTCCAGATCTGCCGCCATGTCGGCGAGAACCGGGCCCGGATCCTCACCACCGTGCAGAATCGCCTCCTGCCGGTTCGGCACCTGCGGATTGTGGTCGACGAGCATGCGCACGTGATCCTGGTCGCAACTCGCATCCGTCAGCTCGATGACCTTGGCCATAAAAGCGACCGTCGCCTCCGGGCCCATGCCGCCCAGCACGCCGGCTGTCCTGCGCACTCTGTCCATACCCGCAATGTAACAGGAAGCGGGCGTCGCGTTGCTAGAAGAAACCGTGCAGCTCGAGGAAGAACTCGTCCCTGTTCTGCGCATCGACCTGCGGGACGCCGTCGTAGACGCGCACGCCCGCGCGGCCCTGCACGAACTGCATCGGCGAGTACTCGTACACCACGCTGTAACGCACCTGGTGGTCCTCGTCGATGTCGTCGTTCGGGTCGAAATACTCGTACGATATCTTGAGGTTGTGGCCCTTCGTGAACAGCCAGTTGCCCTCGACGATGCCGGCCAGGGCATCCTGTTCGCCCCCGGCGGGCAGGTCGTCGGTAATCCAGTCGACCTCGGCCAGCCATGCGATCGGGCCGGTTCTCAGGCCGGCAAACGCGCCGGCCATCTGCCGGTCGCCGGTATCGCTGTTGTTGGCGTTGAGATTGAGCCCGAGCCGCCAGCGGTTCACGACGTAATTGCCGATGAAACTGAACTGTTTGCCGTCGTCGGTCTCCGCGCCGCCACCGCTGCCGTTCGTGACCGAGAGGATCGCCGACCAGGCGCCGCTCTCGTAGCCGAGCTGCACGCCGCGGTCCGGGTTATTGAAATTGCTGCCGGTCGCCTGCCGGACGAAAGCCGAGTCGTCTTCGAGCCGCAGCCCGTAGGGCAGGAAGAACTGGCCTGCCGCAAGGTGCCAGTTGCCGCTGCGGCTGCGCACCTTGACGTAGGCTTCGCGATTGAGGCTGCCGCCGGGAGCGACCTGCTGATCCACGTATATGGACAGGCGTTCCGGTATCACGGTCGCCTCGAAATACAGCGTCGCGCGCCTGACGTCGAACTCGGAGACCTCCTCCTGGTTCGGTGTATCGATGTATCGATAGTAACCACGCACGTTGCCGCCGATACCGAACCACTTCGAAATCTGGCCGGTCCACAATTCGCCGTCGCCGACACGTTGCGCGGACATCTCGGTCTGCGCGTAGGCGTTGCCGAGGGCATTGCGCTTGCCGCCGCCGCCCGGGTGCGAGTGGCAGGCCGAACACTGCAGGCCCTTGTGAATGGCGATGTAGGGTTCGGCGCTGGCAACCGGTACACCGAGGATTGCCAGCAGCGCGAATGACTGTATCAGCTTATTGAGTCGCATCATTTGTAATCCATTCCCGTATGTCGTCGATCAGGTCCTGGTCGAGCGGCGGCCCGCCGAGGGGCATCCTGGCACCCACGTCGGCGTTGCCTTCGATCTTCTGCACGAGGTAGCTGTCGTCCGGATTGCCGGGCTCGACGCGCAACAGTTCCGGCACCTCGCTGCTCGGTACGTCCACGAGGTTGTCGAAGCTGAAGCCTGCATCGAGGCGCAGCCCCTCGGGCGGCGAGTCTCCCGTATGGCATCCGGAGGCTGCGCAGCTCGGCGTGAAGACACTGGCCTGTATCGCCTCCAGCGTCGCGCCCGAACTCGGCGTCGCGACCGCGAACGTGGCCGCGAAATCGCCACCCTGTACGCCATCGCCGGACGGGAACGATCCCGAGTACTCGCCATCGAGGGCGTTGGCATCGAGGTCCAGGATGACGGACGGACCGGAGCCGAGCAGCCGCACCCGGTAAGTGTCGTCGTCCAGGGTGACGCCCGCCAGGTCGAATGTCGCACTCGCCGGCGCCAGCGGAGGCGTCGTGATTGCCGCCGCGGTTATCGCCGTCTCGTTGCCGTCGCCGAATGTGCCGTCGCCGCCGCTGCCCTCGAACAGGAACGTGTTTGCATTCACCGTCGACACATCGAGTTCCCGGTCGAAGGTCGCCACCACTGTCGCCGGCGCCGGTCCGACACTGCCGGGCTCCGGCGTCAGTGAGGTAACGCGTACCGGCTCCTGTGACGTCCTGCGGTCATCCACTGCACCCTCCGTAATCCACTGCCGAATCACGTCGATCGTGGCCTGCGGCAACGGCGCGGCATTGAGCGGCATCTGGGCGCCCACTGACGCCGATCCCTCCAGCTTCTGCACCAGGTAGCTGGCGCCGGGATCACCCGGTGCCACGCGCAGGACCCCCGGGTCTTCGGAGCTCTCGACATTGACGAGCATGGCATAGCTCACGGCCGCCTCGAGCCTGAGGCCCTGCGGCGCGCCGGCGCCCCGATGACACCCCGACGTCGCGCAGGTCGGCGTGAATACGTTCGCCTGGATGGAGGAATAGGTCGCCGCCAGGGGTGGCGGCGCCTCGAGCCCGGAGCCGTCGCCGCCATCGCAACCGCTGATCGCCAGCGCTGCTAAACTGAGGGGCAACAGTGCTCGTTTCGCATGGCGCATTCGCCGCATGAATCGCTCCTTCCGATTTCGCCCGGTCCATGCGTCAGTGCGGGGAACAGCGCCGAAAGGTTCAATGACGTCTCCGGATGAACCTTTTGCGCGGCGCGGGGCACCTACACGAGACACAGCGGGCGGGTTCACGTGCGAAATATGGGCGGATCACCGGGAACATCACAGGTTGCGGGCCAGGACAGTGAAGATCTCGCCCTGCTTGAGGGAATAGCGGCGGGTGACCGCGAGGCGTTGACGGAACTCTACGCGCGGTATCACGCGCGGCTGTTCAGATTCGTTTACCGACTGACGCGTTCCCACACGGCCGCCGAGGAACTGGTGAATGACATCATGCTGGCCACCTGGCGCAGCGCCGGGACCTTCCGCGGCGACTCGAAGCCGTCGACCTGGATATTCGGCATTGCCTACCGCCAGGCGCTGAAGCGAATGTCGCGAAAGCGGCTGTCGATCGCGTCGTATCTCGACGTCGATCGCCTTCCGGACGGCGATACCCGGTCGTTCGAGCAGGAGGATTGGGTCCAGCAGGGCATCGGGTCGCTGCCGCCGACGCAGCGCCTTGCGGTGGAACTCGTGTTCTACCTGGGCCTGTCCTACGACGAGGTCGCGACGGTCACGGATTGCCCGGTGAATACGGTCAAGACACGGATGTTTCATGCGAGGCGCAAACTGAAGGAGCAGCTGCAGGCCTCTGCGGTCGCAGCCGACTCGCAGTGACAAGAAAGGTGAATACATTGCACGATACGGTCAATCATGACGAACTCTCGGAACTGCTCCCGTGGTACGTCAATGAAACCCTCGACAGATCCGAGCGGACGCGCGTAGAGCTGCACCTCGAGCAGTGTGCCGAATGCCGGGATAGCGTCGATCTCCTCTTGGACGTGCGTCGCGCCGTTCGCAGCGGTTCGCCCGCACCGCTCGTGCCGCAGCCTGCCGCGGAGCGCCTGCTCGCGGCCCTCGACCGTCGCGATCGGGGCGCGTCCCGCCGCGCGTGGCCGTGGGTTGCATTAGCCGCGACCGTCGCCGCCGTCGCTATTGCGGTTACGTGGCAGGTCGTACCGCGACCGGCGAACTCGCCCGTTCTGTACGAGACCTTGACGTCGACCGTGCCCGACCGATCCATTAATTACGTGCTCGAGGTCCGCTTCGAACACGATGCGCCCGCGGAGACGCGTCTCGCTTTCTTCGAGTCGCTCGGCGCGAGCGAGGTGGCGACCCGGGTGGAAAACCTCGTATACCGTGTTGCGCTGGGACTCGGACCGGTGTCGCTGTCGCAACTGGAGGAATACGCGGAGAACATTGAATCGCGTCCGGAAATCGCGGCGGCCCGGTTTGTCGCCGTGCAGTTGCCGGTGGAGTGACGCCGTGTCCGGACGCCTCGTCGCTCTCCTCCTCGTGCCGGCGTTATTGCTGTCGGGCTCCGTCAACGCGCAGGAAAGAGACCCCGACCGTGACATCCTGGTTACCTTCGAACTCCCGGCGGACCAGGCGACGTCCATGCACGCGCCTTACCGCGCGCGCAAGCGATACGCGATTGCCCCCCAGGTTCGCCGGCTGGCCGGGTTGATCGCAGAGGAACACGGGCTGGAGCGCATCGACGCATGGCCCATACGCTCGCTTTCCATTTATTGCCTGGTGTACCGGGTTGCCGCTGGTGGAGACCGCGATGAGGTCGTGGCAGCGCTGCGTGCCGATACCCGGATCGACTCGGCGCAGGCGTTGAACGTGTTCGAGACGAACGTTGCGACGGACGCGGGCTATGACGATACCTATGCCGGCTTGCAGCACGGTCTCAGTTTGCTCAGCCTGACGGCCGCACACCGCTACTCACGCGGACGGGGCGTCCGCATCGCGGTCATCGACAGCAATGCCGACACGGGGCACGAGGACCTCGAGGGACGAGTGCGACGCATCGAGGATTTTGCCGGCGACGCGGGCCGCTCTGACCGCGAGCACGGCACGGCGGTGGCCAGCGTAATTGGCGCCCGTGCCAACAACGCCCGGGGAATAGTGGGTGTCGCGCCGGAGGCGAAGCTGGAGCTCTATGTCGCTTGCTGGTCGCAACAGGACTTCGAGACGGCCGTGTGCGACAGCTTCACGCTTGCTCAGGCTCTCGACTCCCTCCTCGAGCGACCGCCCGACATACTCAATCTCAGCCTGGCGGGACCCGAGGACGCACTGCTGCGGCGACTCCTGGTCGAGGCACAGCATCGCGACGTTATCGTGGTCGCCGCCGAGCCGCAGCCCGCCGCCGGCCCGAAGGGGTTTCCGGCAAACATGGACAAGGTGATCGCCGTCGGCAGCAGCGGTCACCGAAATCCAGACTCCGGTCATGCGATTCTTGCGCCCGGCAACCAGATCCTCGTTGCCTTGCCGAACAACAGCTATGACTTCCGCTCCGGCACGTCCCTGGCCGCAGCCCACGTGAGCGGCGTCGTCGCATTGCTGCTCGCGATCGCTCCGAATACCGGCGCCGGCGCGATCGAGGCCGCGCTGCGGCAATCGCAGGCCGGTACTGACGAGAAGCTCGTGTCGGTGAACGCGTGTGCTGCACTGCGGATCGCCGAGCCGTCGCTCGACTGCAGCAGTTGAAGCCCCCTAGAAGGTCAGCCGGAGACTGAAGACCACGCGTGCATCCGCCCGGTCCGGCGCGCTGACGATCGGCACTGGACCGCTCGTATCGTGGAAGCGCAGGTCGATGCCGAACCGTTTTAGCGGCCGGGTCACGCCGACGTCCCAGTACACATAGCTGTCATCGAGGAATCCCCCGAAGTCGAAATAGCCGATGGCTGCGCCGAGAACAAGGTACTTGCCGGCAGGCCATTCGGAGATCAGCTCGATGTTGTGGCTGTCGATATCGAAACCCCAGTACCCGGGCGAGTGGGCATACTCCAGCCAGACGCGATCGTCGTAGTTCACGCTGAACCCGTATTCCTCGTAGTCGTAGTCGAACGAGCCCGTCTGCCCGGGGTAGGTATAGACAACGGCATGCAACCCCACCCGCCAGCGTCGGCTCACATCGTGGCTGAAACCCACGTAGTAGTTGAGTTCGGCATCTCTCCGCCGGCCGCCGCCGCCGTCGATATCGATAGTCGATGCCCACATCCCGGCATAGAGCCCGGACCGGAAACCTGCTTCACCCCCCAGCTGTGCGGCCGGATTCCCGCTGCTCTGGGTAACGCCGCGCCACACGTAGTCCGTCGTCAGCGTGAGGTAGCCGGAGAATTCGGCGGCACTCGCGGGCATCGCGAGCCACACGAGCAGCGCCGCAACCAGGTTGGTACGGGTGCTTGAGGTCACCACCCTCCCTTCTTTTCTCAAGTGACGGGGTGCCGTCGATGATGACCAACCACGAACCGAAAGGCCAGTCGCGCCCGCGGCCATGCGCGCCGGACCGGTTGTTCGCTCCCCCGGTCCATTCCACCATTCCCCGATGGGGCTATTGAACTGGAGCGGGTGAAGGGAATCGAACCCTCATTCTCAGCTTGGGAAGCTGATGTTCTACCATTGAACTACACCCGCAAATCAGGGAGTTACGCCTCACTTGAGCTCGGCTGAGCATAAAAGTGAGCGTACTCGGATTCTAAGCGATTCTGCGGGTCTGTGAGAAGAGGCTATGCCATCCTCGTCCAATCGTAGGTATGTCCGCTACCGCACACTGTCAACACCAAAGAGAGTAAAGTAAGCAGCAATAGGTCCGCTGAGCTCAGTCCGGCTAACAGCGCCTAAAGATCGATTTGGATGCATTCTCATGGCCGCCCAGAACGACCCGAAACAAAACCACCTGCTCGCGGCCCTGCCGCAAAACGAGTTCGAGCGCCTTGCACCCCACCTGGAGCTGGTCTCACTCGCGCTGGGCGAAGTCCTCTACGAGTCCGGCGGTCGCCTGAACCACGTCTATTTTCCGACGGATTCCATCGTGTCGCTGTTGTATGTCATGGAAGATGGTTCATCAGCCGAAATCGCCGTGGTCGGCAACGAAGGCATACTCGGCATATCCCTGTTCATGGGCGGTGAGACCACGCCGAGTCGCGCCGTCGTGCAGAGCGAAGGTTTTGGCTACCGTTTGCCGGCCCAACTATTAAAACGCGAATTCAATCGTGGCGGTCCGATGATGCTCCTGTTGCTGCGTTACACCCAGGCGCTTATTACGCAGATGTCACAGACCGCCGTATGCAACCGGCACCATTCGATCGATCAGCAGCTGAGCCGCTGGTTGCTGATGAGCCTCGATCGCCTGCATTCCGATGAATTGACAATGACGCAGGAGTTGATCGCCAATATGCTCGGCGTGCGGCGAGAAGGGGTCACGGAGGCGGCCGGAAAATTGCGCGACGCGGGTATCATTGAATACTCACGCGGACATATAAAAGTGCTGGATCGGCCCAAACTGGAGCAGCATGTCTGCGAATGCTACGCCGTGGTAAAGAAGGAAATCGATCGGCTGCTATCGGACACACCGCCGGGTAAGGCGTTCAGTTCGCTCATGTAACTTCGTGCATGGAGGGACGACACCCGGCGATTGAAGCATCGATGGTGACTCCTGCATGCGCGATATGTTCGCTGCAGTACAGACAGGTTGTCCGGAGCACGGATAATCAGTCTCATGCAAAGCAATCGGCTGCTGGCCGCCCTTCGCCGGAAAGACCGCGATCACCTCATTGCAGCGTGTGACGAGGTCGAGCTGACGATTGGTGACGTTCTCTGGGAGCCGAACAAGCGCATCCGCCACGTGTATTTTCCGCTCGACAGTTTCATTTCGCAGCTCGTGCCTGTCGACGCCCGGGAAAACCTCGAACTGGCGCTGGTCGGCAATGAGGGCATGCTGGGCACATCGCTGGTACTCGGCGTGAATTCGTCGATGTTGCAGGCACGGGTGCAAGGATCCGGCGCTGCACTGCGCCTCGACGCCGCATCGTTTCGTCGCGAACTGGAACATATTCCCGCGTTGCGAAAGCAGCTGAATCGATACATTTACGTGTTACAAAATCAGCTTGCCACGACGGCCGCGTGCATCAACTTCCATTCGCTCGACCTGCGACTCGCCCGCTGGTTGCTCATGACGCATGACCGGGCGGACTTTGGCAGCTTTCATCTCACCCACAAGTTCCTCGCCCAAATGCTCGGTGTTCGTCGCGTGGGCATAACCAATGCCGCGGGTCTGCTGCAGAAGCGAAAATTACTGAGCTACAGTCGCGGGCACATCACGATTTTGAACCGTGCCGGACTGGAGAAGGTGTCCTGTGGGTGCTACCAGGTGTCGAAGGATATGTACGAGAGAGTTCTCGGATAAGTTTCGACATTGCGCCACGCAACGGACTTGATCAAATGTGTCCGGCTCACCTCGACGACACCTGAATCGTCCCGCCCTCGTCTTCCCAATCGTGCACTGCGACCTGGTCCGATGATCGATCGAACAGGCGCGCGGCATTTTCCCAGTTGACGATTGACCACCACGCGCGCAGGTACTCGCCGCGACGATACTGGTACTTCAGATAGTAGGCGTGTTCCCAGACGTCATTCAGCAGGATGGGGGAGCGCCTGTTCAGGAGCGGGTTGCCATGGCCGTTGGTGGTACAGATCTCCAGCTTGCCGGCATCCAGCTGCGACTTTGCCAGCCAGACCCAGCCGGATCCGAACAGCGTTTCACCCGCATCGGTAAACCGTTGCTTGAACTGCTCGAAGCTGCCGAAATTCCGGTTGATTGCTGCAGCGAGTGCGCCAGCGGGTGCGCGAGCACCGTGTCCTGCCGGGGACATCGCCCTCCAGAACAGACTGTGATTCACGTGTCCACCCGCATTGTGTCGAATGACCGCGCGAAGTTTGCGCGGCACCTTGCCTGGATTGAGAACCAGCCATAACGCACCGCGTCCCTGCAGCTCTCGCAGCGCGTTTCGGCATTCGACGAAGGTGTTCTCGGTGAAGCTCAGGATGGACACGTATCCGATGCCTGCTTCCTCGTCGAGGATGTAGGAATGGTGGACGGAGTTCTCCTGGATGAAGTTGCGGACGATTTCGATCGTCTTCGGCTTCTCAA
>JBFIHC010000030.1:0-29684 GCA_041601995.1 Woeseiaceae bacterium
AAAACAAAAAAGGCCCTCGCAAGGAGGGCCTTTTCTTGTTTTTGGTAGCGGGGGCAGGATTTGAACCTGCGACCTTCGGGTTATGAGCCCGACGAGCTGCCAGACTGCTCCACCCCGCATCAGCAGGGGCAGGATAATACTGACATGACCCCGGGATTACAACCCGGGCTTGCCGAACTTCGCCCATGGAGCAGTTGCGGCACACCGAACAATAAAGTTTCGAGAAAAACGCTATTATACGTTGATATAATTACCATTAATTGGCCCACTGGCGCAGACTGCAACGGTGTGTTAACCGGTCAATACCGCCACGCACAACGCCCACAGCCAACCCGGTACGATGCCCAGCGCCAGCACCGCTACGCCGTTCAGGCTCATTACCAGGCGCGTATCCGTATTCGCTTGCAGGACCGCCAGATCCTCGGCTTCTTCGAAGTACATGTACCAGATCACCCGCAGGTAGTAATACAGGCCCGGGACCGACGCCAGCATCATCAGGACGGCGAGGCCGGTGTAGCCCCCGCCGAGCACCGCGCTGATGGCGTTCAGCTTGCCGAAAAAGCCGATAAAGGGCGGTATGCCCGCGAGGCTCAGCATCAGAAACATCATCATCAGCGCAAACCAGGGACTGCGGGCGTTGAGCCCCTTGAAGTCCGCCAGGGATTCCGCCTCGAACCCCTTCCGGCTCAGCACGATGACCATTCCGAATGCACCGGCCGCCGCCACGACGTAGGTCAGCGTGTAGAACAAGGCCGCCGCATAGCCCTCCTCCGTACCGCAGAAGATGGCGAGCAAAATGAAACCCACGTGTGCGATCGTCGAATACGCGAGCATGCGCTTGATGTTGGTCTGTGCGATCGCGACGATGTTACCCAGCAGGAGCGACAATACCGCGATCACCATGATCATGCCGCTCCAGACTTCGTGAAGCTCTCCCAGGGCATCGACCAGGATGCGAATCGTCAGTGCAAACGCCGCGATCTTCGGCGCCGAGGCTATGTACAGCGTCACCGGCGAACGCGCCCCGTGGTATACGTCCGGCAGCCACATGTGGAACGGCACGGCGCCGAACTTGAAGGCGATGCCAGCGATGATGAAGGCAATACCGAACCAGAGCGGAAGACCGTTCATCGCCGGGTCGCCCGCGAGCGCGGCTGCGATCAGGTCGAACTGGATGCTGCCGGTTACGCCGTAGACCCAGGAGATGCCGTACAACAACGCCCCGGAGGCGATCGCGCCGAGCACGAAATACTTCATTGCGGACTCGGCCGACGTCTCGTTATTCCGGTCGAATGCTACCAGCGCGTACTGCGACAGCGCCAGCGTCTCCAGGCCGAGATACATTGTGAGCAGGCTGTTCGCCGAGATCATGATCATCATGCCGAGCAGACCGAACAACCCGAGGATGTAGAATTCGCCCTTGTGAAGGTCGTTTGCGCGCAGGTAATCCCGCGCGTAAATGAATGCGACGGTTACGAAGCCGGTCACCGCGATTTTGAGCGCTTGCGACAGTCCGTCGCTGACGTAGCTGCTGCTGAATACCTCTATACGGCCGTCGGGCGCAGTGGACAAGAGCACCCACAGGGTGGCACCGAGGCTCGCGAGCGCCATCCAGTAAGTCAGCACGCGCCGCTCATCAGGAACGAACAGGTCGGCTACGAGCACCGCACAGATCAGGCCCAGAAGGGTCATTTCCGGCGCGGCACTGATGTAATTCGTCCAGTCCATAATCTCTGTCATCAGAACTTCGTCTGCCCCGCCTGTTCAACGAGGTGCTCGATGGTCACGTTCATCATGTCGATCAGCGGCGCAGGCCACAGCCCCACCAGCAGAACGGCGATCGCGAGGACCCCCAGCACGATGAATTCGCGTCGGTTCAGGTCTTCGAGCGCAGCTACGTTGTCGTTGGCAACCTCGCCGTAAACGACGCGCTTCACCATCCAAAGAGTGTACGCGGCGCCCAGGATCAGGGTCGTCGCGGCGAAGAAGGCAAACCATGGATTCGCCTTGAAGCTCGCGATGATGACCATGAACTCGCCCACGAAGCCGGAAGTACCGGGCAGGCCGGCGTTCGCCATCGCGAACAGAACCATGAACGCCGCGAACACCGGCATGGTATTGGCGACACCTCCGTAATCAGCAATCTGGCGGCTGTGCACGCGGTCATACAGCACGCCGACGCACAGGAACATGGCACCGGAGATAAGGCCGTGCGACACCATCTGCACCATGCCGCCCTGCACGCCCAGCACCGCGCCGCTGCCGCCGGCCATGTGCCAGACGATGAAGAACCCCAGCGTAACGAAGCCCATGTGCGCGATCGACGAGTATGCGATCAGCTTCTTCATGTCTTTTTGCATCAGGGCAACGAAACCGATGTACACCACGGCGATCAGCGACAACACGATCATCATGGCGGCGAAGTACTGACTGCCGTCCGGGACGATCGGCAGCGACAGGCGCACGAAACCATAGCCACCCATCTTCAGCATGATGGCCGCCAGGATCACGGAGCCGCCGGTCGGGGCCTCGACGTGCGCGTCCGGCAGCCACGTGTGCACCGGCCACATCGGCACCTTCACGGCGAATGCGAGCAGGAACGCGACGAAGATCAGTTTCTGCGCCGTCAACCCGAGTGGCGTATCCATCCAGCCGAACAGGTCGAAGCTTCCCGTGACGCGATACAGGTAGATAAAGGCGACGAGCATCAGGACCGAGCCGAGGAATGTGTACAGGAAAAACTTCAGCGTTGCGTAGACGCGCCGCTCGCCGCCCCACACGCCGATGATAAGGAACATCGGCACCAGCATGGCTTCCCAGAATACGTAGAACAACAGGCCGTCGAGCGCCGAGAACACGCCGTTCATCAGGCCCTCCAGAATCAGGAACGCGGCGAAATACTGCGCCGGGCGTGATTTGATCACGTCCCAGCCCGCGATCACGACCAGCGGCGTGATGAACGTCGTCAGGAGGATCAGCGGCGCCGAGAGGCCATCCACGCCCAGGTAATACCAGCCATCGATTACCTCCACCCACGGCGCGCGTTCGACGAACTGCATGGCGGCAGTCGTGGTGTCGAAACCGGTGTAAAGGCCGATACTCAGTACGAACGTCAACACCGACACGCCAAGGGCGGTCCATCGCATCGCGCCCGCGCGCGCCGAGTCGGCGTCATTGTCGTCGCCCATCGCCAGCAGGACCACACCGCCCGCGATGGGCAGCCAGATAAGGATGCTGAGCAAGTAATCGGACATCGTGGTCAGCACCCCTGCCCTAGCGGAACCAGATCAGCCAGCCGAGGAACATCGTGAGCCCGATAATCATCGCGAAGGCATAGGTGTACAGATAGCCGCTCTGCAGCTGGCGCATCACACCCGCCAGCCTGGCCACGGAATTCGCCGTGCCGTTGACGAGTACGCCATCGATCAGGAACTGGTCGCCGCGCCTCCAAAGAGCCGTACCGAACTGTCGGCCCCAGGCGGCGAATCCCTTGATGTACAGGTCGTCGAAGTAGTACTTGCGGTCCAGTACGTTGTACAGGCCCGCGAACTTGCCCTGGATCGCCGCTGGCAGGTCCGGCCGCTTCAGGTACAGGAACCAGGCTGTTACCAGGCCGGCGATGGCCAGCCAGAACACCGGCGTCTGCCACGCGTGCGTCAGCAACCCCAGCGGACCGTGCCAATGCTCGCCGATGCGCGAGAGCACGTCTCGGCCGTGATCCACGACGATCGCGTCGCCGAAAAAACCGCCGAACAGAACCGGTCCGACCGTGAACCAGCCGATGACCAGCGACGGGATCGCCAGCATGACGAGGGGCACGGTGACGACTCGTGGCGTCTCGTGCAGGTGCGAGCGGGTTTCCTTGTCCATGCGCTCTTCGCCGTGGAACACGAGGAAGAACATGCGAAACGAATACAGCGCCGTCACGAACACGCCGAGCAACACGCTGAGGTAGGCAATCCAGTAGATCGCGCCCGCCCCGTGCCAGTGCGACTCCCTGACGGCCTCGATCAGCAGGTCCTTGGAAAAGAATCCGGCGGTTCCCGGGAAACCGATGAGCGCAAGCGAGCCGATCAGCGACGTCCAGTAAGTGATCGGCATGTACTTGCGGATGCCACCCATCTTGCGGATGTCCTGCTCGTGATGCATCGCGATGATGACCGAGCCGGCCCCAAGGAACAGCAGCGCCTTGAAGAAGGCGTGCGTCATGAGGTGGAAGATCGCCGCGCCATAGGCCGATGCACCGAGCGCCACGGTCATGTAGCCGAGCTGCGACAGCGTCGAATAGGCGACGACGCGCTTGATGTCGTTCTGCACGATGCCGAGCAGGCCCATGAAGAACGCGGTGATCGCGCCGATGACGATGACAACCGCGAGCGCCGTGGTGGACAGCTCGTAGAGTGGCGACATGCGCGCCACCATGAAGATACCCGCGGTCACCATCGTGGCGGCATGGATGAGGGCCGAAATAGGCGTCGGACCTTCCATGGAATCGGGCAGCCATACGTGCAGCGGCGCCTGCGCCGACTTGCCCATGGCGCCTATGAACAACAGGATGCAGATGAGCGTCATGGCGTTCCACGGGTCGCCCGGCAAGACCGCCACGCTTTGTGCCGCGACCGCCTCGGCCTGCCCGAACACGGTCGCATAATCGAGCGAGCCGGTGAACATCACGATTGCGGCTATACCCAGGATGAAACCGAAGTCGCCGACGCGATTGACGAGAAACGCTTTCAGGTTGGCGAAAATCGCCGTCTCACGCTTGAACCAGAAACCGATCAGCAAGTAGGAGACGAGACCCACCGCTTCCCAGCCGAAGAACAATTGCAGGAAGTTGTTCGACATCACGAGCATCAGCATCGAGAACGTGAACAGCGAGATGTAGCTGAAGAACCGCTGATATCCCGGGTCGTCGTGCATGTAACCGATCGTGTAGACGTGCACCATCAGCGATACGAAAGTGACCACGGCCATCATCAGCACCGTAAGCCGGTCGACGAGGAAACCGACTTCCATGCGCAGACCGTCCGTCACTGCCCAGGTGTAGACGCTGATGTTCTCCGGCTCCGCACCGCCCCAGTACATGCGGTACAGCACATAGAACGACAGCAGGCAGGACAGGCCCACGGCCCCGATCGTGATCGAGTGCGCGCCCTTGCGGCCGATCTTGTGCCCGAACAGTCCGGCCACGATCGCCGCGAACAGCGGTGCCAGCACGATTGCCAGGTACTGGGAGTACATGCGCGGCTAGCCCTTCATCCTGTTCAGTTCCTGCACATTGATGGAGCGCCGCGTTCGGAACAGAACCACGAGGATCGCGAGCCCGATCGCCGCCTCAGCGGCCGCCACCGTCAGGATGAAGAACACGAACACCTGCCCCGTCTCGTCGCCGAGGAAACGCGAGAAAGCGATAAAATTGAAGTTCACGGCCAAGAGCATCAGCTCGATGCACATCAGCAACAGGATCAGGTTGCGGCGATTGATGATGATGCCCGCAATGCTGAGTACGAACAGCATCGCAGACAGCGTCAGGTAATGCTGTAGCCCGATCACTGTTTCTTCTCCGCGTCCATCTTCACGATACGGATACGGTCCTTAGCGCGAACCGCCACCTGCTTCGCGATGTTCTGCACCTTGAGCCCGGGGCGCTTGCGCATCGTGAGCGTGATCGCCGCGACAATCGCGAGTAGCAGGATGGCTGCAGCGATTTCGAACGCGTACACGTGCTCCGTATAGAGCACCGCGCCGAGCGCCTTGGTGTTGTCGTAGCCCTCGGGACTGGCGGCGAACGACGCAGAAATCTGGGTGTCCCGGCTGCGCAGCCAGATGAGCTGTATCAACTCGATGACCATGACGAGGGCGATAGCGATGGCAACCGGCGCGTAACGCGTCAGTCCCCGTTTCACGGCCTCGACGTTCACCTCGAGCATCATGACCACGAACAGGAACAGCACCATCACCGCACCGACGTACACCAGCACCAGCACGATCGCCAGAAACTCGGCTTCGGCCATCAGCCAAAGGATTGCGCTGTTGAAGAACGTCAGCACCAGGAACATGACCGAGTGGACCGGGTTCCGGGAGAACACGACGCCCAGCGCGGCGCCGATCATCACCGCGGAAAAGAGATAGAACAGCATGGCTTCAAATATCATCGCTCGTCCTACCGGTACGGGGCGTCCGCCGCCTTATCCGCCGCGATCATGGCGTCGTACTTGTCGCCGACCGCGAGCAGCTTGTCCTTGGTCATGATGTTCTGGCCGGGCTCCTCCATGTGGTACTCGTGAATGCGGGTTTCGACGATCGCGTCCACCGGGCAGGCCTCTTCACAGAAACCGCAGTAAATGCACTTGAAAAGGTCGATGTCGTAGCGCGTCGTGCGGCGCGTGCCGTCTTCGCTCACGTCCGACTCGATCGTGATCGCAAGCGCCGGACAGACGGCCTCACAAAGCTTGCACGCGATGCAGCGCTCCTCGCCGTTCGGGTAGCGGCGCAGCGCGTGCAGCCCGCGGAAGCGGTGCGACTGCGGCGTTTTCTCCTCGGGATACGAGAGCGTGACGCTCTTCCTGAAGAAATTGCGCAACGTCACAGACAGTCCGCGCAACAGCTCCCACAGCGCAAATGTCTTGACATAGCTCATCGCTTTGTTCATATCGCGCCGTCCTCGCTCATCCCGACAGCCCGGACCAGGGGCCGACCTCCAGCCATGCCATCGCCGCTTCCACCGCGATCCAGATGATGGTAACGGGTATGAATACCTTCCACCCCAGCCGCATGATCTGGTCGTAGCGGTAGCGCGGGAACGTCGCACGCAGCCAGAAGAACGTGTACATAAAGAAACAGATCTTGGCGAACAGCCAGACGAAGCTGCCTTCCCGCAGGATCGAGTCGCCGAGGAAGGTCCAGCCCTCGAATGGCGACGCCCAGCCGCCGAAGAAGAAGATCGATGTCAGCGCCGAGATAAGCACCATGTTGGCGTACTCGGCCAAAAAGAACAGCGCGAACGCGACGCCGGAATACTCGACATGAAAGCCGGCAACAATCTCGGACTCGCCCTCCGCCACGTCGAAGGGCGCACGGTTGGTCTCGGCGACACCCGAGATCCAGTAGACCAGGAACAACGGGAACAGCGGCACCAGGAACCAGTTCAACACGCCGCCGGACTGCGCCGCGACGATATCGCCGAGGTTCAGGCTGCCGCCCGCCATCAACACGCCGACCAGCGCGAACCCCATGGCGATCTCGTAGGCCACGATCTGAGCCGCCGAACGCATGGCGCCCAGGAACGCGTATTTCGAATTGGTCGCCCAGCCCGCGAGGATGACGCCGTAGACGCCGACCGAAGTCAGCGCGAGGACGTAGAGCAGGCCGGCGTTGATGTCCGCAATCACGAAACTGCCATTCATCGGGATGACAGCCCAGGTCGCGAGCGCCGGGATCAGCGACAGCAGCGGTGCGATGACGAACAGGAAGCGATTCGATTCCGACGGAATGATCACTTCCTTGAACAGCAGCTTGAAGACGTCTGCGAACGGCTGCAGCAGGCCGTACGGGCCGACCCGGTTCGGCCCGACGCGTGCCTGCATGCTGCCGATGACCTTGCGTTCGAAATAGGTCGAGTACGCAACGACCAGCACCACGCCGATCAGTACGAGCAGGATCTTGAGCGTCGAGACGATCACGTACTGCGCCATTGGGTGCAGCGAGCCCCACAAATCGAGTATGAATTGCGGCACGAGCCCGGTCATTGCTTACCGCCCTCCCCGCGTGCGCGTTTCGCCGCTTCCGTCAGCTGCAGGGCACGTGCGCGCCGCACCACCGGATCGATCGAGTAGATCGCTATGTCGGTGACTGCGTCCGGATTATCGGCCCCGTTGGGACGGGAGATCGCCGTTTTGCCCGCGTAGCCGTGATCCGGCTGCACGTCGCCGAGTTGCTCGCGCAATTCGGCGAGCACCTCTTCGCTGGACACGTACTCGAAACCCGGTGCATCCAGCAGGTTGCCAATCACGCGCAGCACCTTCCACATGGGGCGTGCCTCACCGACCGGGTTCGCAATGCCGGGGAAACTCTGCCACGTTCCGGCCGCGTTGACGAAGGTACCGGAAGACTCCGCAAACGTGCCTATCGGCAGCAGCAAATCCGCTGCATCCAGCAGGGACTCCGACGCAAACGGCGTCAGCGCCACCGTGAATTTCTGCTCCCTGATCTTCGTGACAGCGTCATCCGTCGCCAGGATGTCCGCGCCCGGCTCGATATTGGCGAGCAAGAGCACGTCGAGTGCCGCACCGGGAATGTCCGCCGCGGTCAGCCCGGGCTCTGCACGTCGCACACCGCCCAGTCCTCGGTGCGGCAATACGCCGGCGAGGGCGGCGCCGGCCGAGTTCGGTCCTTCGGACACGGTACCGAGGGATGCGCCGGTCGCCTCGGCGATCGCGGCCGCGAGCGCACGCAGGGCCGACAGGGCGTGGTGCCGCCCGGCGATGTTGCCGAGGATGACCAGGGCCCGGTCCGCCTTCTTGAGAGACTGGGCAATCGCCTTGTGATCGCCGTGCGCCTGGACGCCTTCGCACAGTCCCGCGACGGTCGTGGGCAGGGCGTTGCCACAGGCGGCGACCGCCACGCCCGCCAGCATTTCGACGAGTCCGTCGCCCGACAGGCTGTTCGCTACTTTGAAGAAATAGTCGTGCTCGCGGCGGTTGACGAAACTGACCGCAGCGCCCGCGAGCGCAGCCTTGCGAACCCGGTGGGCAAGGATCGGAGCCTCGTGACGAATATTGCTGCCGACGACGAGGATCGCGTCCTGCCGCTCGACTTCGGCGATTTCGCAGCCGAGCCAGGGGAAGACCGGATCGTTCTCCTGGTCGGAAAAATCGCGCTGCCGGATGCGGTAATCAATGTTGCTCGTACCGAGATACGACGCGATGCCGAAGAGCAAGTGCGCCTCTTCGGCCGTGATCCAGGGCGCGGCAAGCAGGCCGACCCTGCCTGGAGCCGCTTTCCTGAGCGCCTCGGCGACGGTCGTCAGCGCCTCTTCCCAGTCGATCTCGTGCCATTCACCGGCGCGCTTGATCCGGGGCGTTTCGAGGCGGTCCGCGCTGTAAATGGCCTCGTAGCTGAAGCGGTCCCGGTCTGCAAGCCAGGTCTCGTTGATGCTTTCGTTCTCGCGCGGTACGACGCGTTTGACCGTGCCACGCAGGACGTGCGCATACATGTTTGAACCGACGCAGTCGTGCGGCGAGACCGTGGCTTTCTGTGTCATCTCCCAGGCACGCGCACTGTAGCGATAAGGCTTGTTGTTCAACGCGCCGACCGGGCACAGGTCGATAATGTTTCCGGACAACTCGTGATCGACACTGGTCTCGATGTAAGTGCCGATCTTCATCTTCTCGCCGCGCTCGGTCGTGCCGAGGAACGGAATACCCGCGATCTCCTCCCCGAACCTGACGCAGCGTGTGCAGTGAATGCAGCGTGTCATGTCGGTGGAAACCAGCGGACCGATGTTCTTGTCCTTTACGACGCGTTTGCCGTCGTTGTAGCGGGAGACGTCGCGCCCGTAGCCCATCGCGAGGTCCTGCAGCTCGCATTCGCCGCCCTGGTCGCAGATGGGGCAGTCCAGCGGATGGTTGATGAGCAGGAACTCCATCGTCGCCTTTTGCGCGGCAATAGCGTACGGCGATTTGGTGAAGATCTTCATGCCATCGGCAATCGGCGTCGCGCAGGCCGGCAGTGGCTTGGGCGCTTTCTCCACCTCGACGAGGCACATGCGGCAGTTCGCGGCGATGCTCAGTTTCTCGTGATAACAGAATCGCGGGATGTAGGTCCCGATGGCATCGGTCGCCTCGATGATCATCTGTCCCTTGCGGGCCTCAACCGGCTTACCGTCGACTTCGATGTTTACGACGTCATCGCTCATCGTCAGGCAGCCTCTCCCGGTGCGGCATCGACGATGCTCCGCCCCTTGTTGCGAACCATGTATTCGAACTCGTGGCGATAGTGTTTCAGGAAGCTCTGCACCGGCCACGCCGCCGCGTCCCCGAGTGCGCAAATCGTGTGTCCCTCGATCTTGTTCGCCACGTCGAGCAGCTTGTCGAGATCGTCCTCGCTGCCGCGACCCTCGACTATCCGCGTGAGCATGCGGTACAGCCAGCCAGTGCCCTCGCGGCATGGCGTGCACTGGCCGCAGGACTCCGCCATGTAGAATCGCGAAATACGCCGCAACACTTTCACCATGCAGGTCGTCTCGTCCATGACCATGACCGCTCCAGTGCCGAACGAAGACCCCGCCTCCGACAACGAGTTGTAGTCCATCGTGCAGTTCATGATGATCTCGCCCGGCAGTACCGGCACCGACGAGCCGCCGGGAATGACCGCCTTCAGTTTGCGACCGCCGAGCATACCGCCGGCGATCTCGAGCAGGTCCTTGAACGGAACCCCCATGGGGAGTTCGTAGTTGCCCGGTTTTGCCACGTGACCCGACACCGAAAACAGCGCTGTGCCGCCCGAGCCTTCCGGACCGAGAGCGGCGAACCAGGCCGCGCCGTTACGAATAATCGCCGGTACGCTTGCGAGGCTCTGCGTGTTGTTGATCGTGGTCGGCTTGCCATAAAGGCCATAATTCGCGGGAAACGGCGGCTTGAAACGCGGCTTGCCCTGCTTGCCCTCGAGCGACTCGAGCAGCGCGGTCTCCTCTCCGCAGATATACGCACCCGCACCGACGAACGTATAAAGGTCGAAGTCGATCCCCGAACCGCCGATGTTCTTGCCCAGCAGGCCAGCCTCGTAGGCCTCTTTGACGGCGGCTTCGAAGCGCGGTACGGGTTCTTCCATGAATTCGCCACGGATGTAGTTGTAACCCACCGTGGCCCCCATCGCGTAGGCGGCGATCGCCATGCCCTCGACCAGGGCGTGGGGGTTGTAACGCAGGACCTCCCGGTCGTGGCAGGTGCCGGGCTCACTCTCGTCGGAATTGCACACGAGGTACTTCTGGCCCTCGTAAGCTTTCGGCATGAAGCTCCATTTGAGCCCGGTCGGAAAACCCGCGCCGCCACGGCCGCGCAGCCCGGACGCCTTCACCGTGTCGATGACGTCGGCCGGCGACATCTCGCCCTTGAGTATACTGCGCCAGGCTTCGTACCCGCCGTGCTTTTCATAGGTGGCCAGCGCCCAGGAGTTTTCCTCGCCGAGCGTCGTGAAGCATACGAGATTCTGTTCGTAAGCCATCAGTCCAGCCCGTCCAGAATCGCGTCGACCTGTTCCTTGGTCAGGTTTTCGTAGTACTTGTGATCGACCATCATCATCGGCGCGCCGCAGCAGGCCGCGAGGCACTCTTCCTCGCGTTTGAGGTAGATGCGACCGTCCCCGGTACTCTCGCCGAGTTTGACGCCGAGCCTGTTCTCGACGTGCTCGACGATATCGTCGGCGCCGCGCAGCATGCAGGAAACGTTGGTGCAGATCGCGACATTGTGCCGCCCCACCGGCCTGGTCTGAAACATAGAGTAGAACGTCGCCACTTCGTACACCTGGATGCTCGGCAATTCCAGGTACTCGGCGACGGCGTTCATCAGTTCCGGCGTGAGATAGCCGTCGTTTTCGTGCTGCACCGCGTGCAGGGCGCCGATCAGGGCCGAACGCTGGCGGTCATTCGGAAAGCGCGCTTTCCAGCGCTCGATTTCCTCGCGAACGTGCTCGGAGAGAAGGCCAGCGCTGTTCATCGGTCCACCTCGCCAAAAACGATATCCTGCGTCCCGATCACTGCGACGACGTCGGCAAGCATGTGCCCTTCGACCATCTCGGACATTGCCGAAATGTGCACGAATCCCGGTGCGCGGATCTTGACCCGGTAAGGTTTATTAGCCCCGTCCGAGACGATGTAGATGCCGAACTCGCCCTTGGGATGCTCGACCGCGGCGTAGGACTCGCCCTCGGGAACGCAGTAGCCCTCGGTGAACAGTTTGAAGTGATGAATCAGCGATTCCATGTCGTCTTTCATTTCGACGCGCGTTGGCGGCACGATCTTGCGATCGTCGAGCATGACGGGTCCGGGATTGTCACGCAGCCAGTCCACGCACTGCCGGATAATTCGATTGGACTGGCGCATTTCCTCAACACGTACGAGATAGCGATCGTAGCAATCGCCATTGACGCCGACCGGGATATCGAAGTCGAGCTGGTCGTAGACTTCGTAGGGCTGCTTCTTGCGCAGGTCCCACTCGACGCCGGAACCGCGCAGCATCGGCCCGGTGAAACCGAGTTGCATCGCACGTTCCGGCGATACGACGCCGATATTGACCGTGCGCTGCTTCCAGATCCGGTTGTCCGTAAGCAGCGTCTCGTATTCGTCGACGCAGCCCGGGAACTTGTCGGTAAACGCTTCCACGAAGTCGAGCAGCGAGCCCTGGCGACTGGCATTCAGCCGGTCGACGTCCTTCTTGCTGCGGAACTTCGACTCCTGGTACTTGGGCATCGATTCCGGCAGGTCGCGGTACACGCCGCCGGGGCGGTAATACGTCGCGTGCATGCGCGTGCCCGAGACCGCTTCGTAGAGGTCCATCAGGTCTTCGCGCTCGCGGAAGCAATACAGGAACATCGTCATGGCGCCGATATCGAGCCCATGCGCCCCAAGCCACATCAGGTGGTTCAGGATCCGGGTGATCTCGTCGAACATCACGCGTATGTACTGCGCACGCAACGGCGGTTCGATGCCGAGCAACTTCTCGATGGCCAGCACGTAGCCGTGCTCGTTGCACATCATCGACACGTAGTCGAGCCGGTCCATGTAGCCAATGCTCTGGTTGAAGGGCTTTGACTCCGCCAGCTTTTCGGTCGCACGATGCAACAACCCGATGTGCGGGTCCGCCTTGTGGATGACTTCGCCCTCGAGCTCCAGCACCAGGCGCAAGACGCCGTGCGCAGCGGGGTGCTGCGGACCGAAATTCATCGTATAGCTCTGAATCTCAGCCATTCGCCTTGTCCTTCAGGTCCTCGGAGTAGCGGTTATCGTCGCGGATGACACGCGGCACCAGCGTGCGCGGTTCGATGCTGACCGGTTGATAGGCCACACGGCCCTTCTCCTCGTCGTAGCTGACCTCGACGTTGCCAATCAGCGGGAAATCCTTGCGGAACGGATGGCCGATGAAACCGTAGTCGGTCAGGATTCGGCGCAGGTCCGGGTGCCCTTCGAAGAGAATGCCGTAAAGATCGAACGCCTCGCGCTCGAACCAATTGGCCGAATTCCATATATCCACGACCGAGTGCACGATCGGTGGGTTGGACGTCCCGGTGAAAACGCGCACGCGCATTCGCGTGTTGTGTTGCAGTGACAACAGGTGATAAACGACTGCAAATCGCCTCGGGTCGAATTGGTCTGCCTCGTCCAGGATCACGGGCTCGCGTTCCACGCCGCGGCTGAACCCCGTATCGGTTGCACTCTGGGTGCGCCACTCGCCGCTTCCATAGGTCAGGTAGTCCACGCCGCACACGTCGATCAGCATCTCGAAGCCGAGCTCGACGCGCAGGGCCGTCGCAACCTCGACCAGGTCGTCTTTGCCGACCTCATAGGTCAATTCACCGCAGCGTGACGCGATGCGGAGCATCTTCTCGCCGAAGCGCTCGTCGATGCGAGCGGCCAATGTCTCGAAACGATCTGTCATGCCTGTTGTTATTGCCTGGCGATGGTGCTGGTTCGGCGAATCTTGTTCTGCAGCTGGATCAGCCCGTAGATGAGGGCTTCCGCGGTCGGCGGACAACCGGGAACGTACACATCGACAGGAACGATACGGTCGCAACCCCTGACGACCGAGTAGGAATAATGATAGTAACCGCCGCCGTTTGCGCACGACCCCATCGATACCACCCAGCGAGGTTCCGGCATCTGGTCGTACACCTTGCGCAACGCCGGCGCCATCTTGTTGGTGAGCGTACCGGCAACGATCATGCAGTCCGACTGCCTCGGGCTCGGGCGGAAGATAATACCGAACCGGTCAAGGTCGTAGCGGCTGGCGCCCGCCTGCATCATCTCGACCGCGCAACAGGCCAGCCCGAAGGTCATGGGCCACAAAGAACCGGTGCGCGCCCAATTCATGACGGTATCGACGCTGGTTACGACGAAACCCTTCTGCTGCAGGCTGTCACCCGCGGCTGCCGCACTCTCGTCAGCGGCAGGCATCTGCGGAGCCGATTTCCGAGCTAATCCCATTCGAGCGCCCCTTTCTTCCACTCGTAGATGAAGCCGACGACGAGAATCGCGAGGAAAATACCCATGGCGGCGATGCCGAATCGCCCCACTGTATCCAGCGACACCGCCCACGGAAACAGAAAGGCGATCTCGAGATCAAAAATGATGAACAGGATGGCGACAAGATAATAACGGACGTCGAATTTCATCCGCGAATCGTCGAACGCTTCGAAGCCACATTCGTACGGGGATAGCTTCTCGTCGTCCTTGCGTCCCCGGCCGATCAGGAAGCCGAGCGTGAGAAGCACGCCACCGAGGGCTGCCGCCACGCCGAGAAATATCAGTACAGGTATGTATTCTTGTAACATGCTTGACCGTGACCGGGACGGATTGGCTCGCTCTGGGAGCGCGCCATTGTACCAGCGCGGCGCGCGTTGCACAGGCCCTGTCGACTTTCAAGGCGGGGAATTCAGACCAAAGATATGGTGCTCTGGGCGAGACTCGAACTCGCACGGCTTGCGCCACTGCCCCCTCAAGACAGCGTGTCTACCAATTCCACCACCAGAGCACGACCAGCTGCGTGCGCTTACTCCGTGTCCGCGTCGCCCTCCGCGGGTGCAGCCTCGACAGGCGTTTCCTCGTCGAGCGATGGCAACGCGCCCATTTCCCCTTCAGCCGCCGGCTCCAGGGCCGAGCCCGGAAGCGGGACCTCGACGTCGCCGTCCTCGAGCGGTACGGCCTCCGCCTCCTGCTCGACCACGGGCGCCTCGTCGAGCAGGCTCGACGGGCCGGTCGTGCGCTGGCTGCTCAGGTAAGCAAGCGTCAGGCTGCTGACAAAGAACGCGGTAGCGAGAACCGCGGTGGCCCGGGAAAAAAAACTCGACGAGCCGCGCGAGCCGAAAACCGTACCGGACGCTCCCGCACCGAAACCGGCGCCGGCATCGGCCCCCTTACCGCGCTGCAAGAGCACCAGCACGATAATCAGTATTGCTATGAGCGTGTGCCCGATGAGCACGACCTGTTGCATTGTAGTCATCGTTCCCTCTAGATCTCTGCGGCGGCCCTGGCTATCGCCAGGAAATCCGCGGCCTTCAGCGAAGCGCCGCCGATCAGACCACCATCGATGTCGGGCATGCCGAACAGCCCAGCGGCATTGTCCCCTTTCACGCTGCCGCCGTACAGTATCTGCACTTTTTCCGCGACCGACGCGTCCTGTTCCGCCAGCACGGACCGAATGTAGCGGTGCACGTCCTGGGCTTGTTCCGGCGTCGCCGTCTTGCCGGTACCGATTGCCCAGACCGGCTCGTAGGCGATCACGGCAGTGCTGAATGCCGCAATGCCGTTCCGTTCGAGCGCCGCCGCCAGCTGAGCGCCGACGGTATCCTCTGTGTCGCCGGCCTCGCGCTCCTCGAGCGTCTCACCGACGCACAGTATCGGCACCAGCCCGGCACCGAGCGCGGCCGCCATCTTCCCGGCCACCTGGACGCTGGATTCGCCGTACAACGCACGCCGCTCCGAATGGCCCACGATGGCGTAGCGGCAACCCACATCGCGCAGCATGGCCGGTGCCACTTCCCCCGTGTACGCGCCCGACTCGTGTTCCGACACATTCTGTGCCCCGAGTTCCACCGACGACCCCTGTAGCTGGCTCGCTACCGAGTTCAGGTACGGGAACGGCGGACAGACCAGCAGGCTGACGTTGTCGGCCGCCGGCGCACCGTCCATGATCCTTGCGACGAGCTCGCGATTGCGCGCTTCATCGCCGTGCATTTTCCAGTTTCCAGCAACCAGGAAATTGCGCATCGAAGTCTACCTGAGGGGTCCGAAATGGCGCGCAAGGATACCGGGGCTAACGCCGCAAATCAACGCAAAATCAGGCCTTTTCCAATGAATTCGGGACTTTATTAGCGAGCGGCTTCGGCGACGACCGCCGCGAGCCGTTCGGCGACCGAGTTCACCTGCTTTTCATCGCGACCCTCGACCATCACGCGAATCACCGGCTCCGTTCCCGAGGCGCGCAGCACGATGCGGCCGCTGTCCGCCAGCTCATCCTGTGCGGCGATCACGGCCGCCCGTATCTGCGGTGACTGTTCGGGGTCCATGCGCTGTCCCGTGCGCACATTGAGCATTGTCTGCGGGTATTTCGGCATACCGGCAACCAGCTCCGACAGTTTTTTTCCCGTCCGCTTCATAACCGCCAACACCTGCAGGGCCGTGATCAGGCCGTCACCGGTCGTGGTCTGGTCCAGCACGATCATGTGGCCGGAGGTCTCGCCGCCGATAATGCCGCCACCCTTCTTGAGCGCCTCGAGCACATAGCGGTCGCCGACACTGGCCCGCTGGAACTCGATATCCCGTTCCTTGAGGGCGCGCTCCAGTCCCAGGTTGCTCATCACGGTGCCAACGACCGGACCGTGCAGCCTGCCTTCCTCCTTCCACGCCGTCGCCAGCACGTACAGGATCTGGTCGCCATCGACGAGCTGGCCGTCCTCGTCGACCAGGACCACCCGATCGCCGTCGCCGTCCAGCGCGACGCCGACATCCGCCGCCACGGCCGGGACGGTGAGCTGTAACAGGTCCGGTCTCGTCGAACCGCAACCGTCGTTGATATTGCGACCGTTCGGGGAACAGCCGATCGGGATTACCTCGGCATGCAGGTTCGCGAGCGTTCGCGGCCCGACCTTGTAACCGGCCCCATTGGCGCCGTCGAAAACCACCTTCAGCCCGTCGAGCTTCACGCCGCCAGGCAGCGTGGACGCGCAGAACTTCTCGTAGCGGACGAGCGCAGAATCGATGCGTTGTGCCTTGCCGAGCGACTGCGAATCGACGGTGATCGCCGCTTTGTCGAGGCTTGCCTCGATTGCCTTCTCGACGTCGTCGCTCAACTTCGAGCCGGCGCCGTCGAAAAACTTGATGCCGTTGTCGAAATACAGGTTGTGTGACGCCGAGATGACCACGCCGAGATCCGCCGAGAACGCCTGTGTCAGGTAGGCGACGCCCGGCGTCGGCAGCGGACCGATCAGCAGCACGTCGGCGCCGGCCGCGGTAAACCCCGCCTCCAGGGCCGATTCGAACATGTAACCCGACAGCCGCGTGTCCTTGCCGATCAGGACGGCCCCGCCCTTGGGCACCAGCACCTGCGCCGCCGCGCTCGCCAGTCGCAGCGCGAAATCGGCCGTCATCGGATCCTTGCCGACGGTGCCGCGAACGCCATCCGTTCCGAAATACTTTTTGCTCATCGATCCCTGTCCTTATCAATCACGGCTGCTGCCACGCGCAACGCATCGACGGTTTCGAGCACGTCGTGGGCGCGCACGATGTGCGCACCCTCTAGGACTGCAATTACCGCCGCGGCTATGCTCGCCGGCATACGCTCGTCCACGTCCCGGCCGGTCAGCGCACCGAGCGTGGATTTTCTCGACAGGCCGACCAGAATCGGCCGCCCCAGTGACCGCAATTGTCGCAGATTCGCCAGCAACTCGACATTGTGCTGCAGGGTTTTGCCGAAACCGAAGCCTGGGTCGACGACGAGCAGGTCCTCTGCCAGCCCGGCATCGACGCAGGCACGCAGCCTCTCGGCCAGGAAAGTATTCACGTCGGCAACCACGTCGCCGTACTCGGGCGCCTGCTGCATGGTTCGCGGTTGCCCCTGCATGTGCATGAGGCAGACCGGCAGCTGCAATTCCGCGGCGGCGGCCAGCGCACCGTCGCCGCGAAGCGCGCGGATATCGTTGATCATGGCTGCGCCCGCGGTGGCGGCGGCACGCATCACGACCGCCTTGCCGGTATCGATCGAAACCGGCACGTCAATCGCCGAGACCACCGCCTCGACGACCGGAATGACGCGGTCGAGCTCTTTTTGCTCGGAAACGTCAGTGGCACCCGGACGCGTGGACTCCCCGCCGACGTCGATGATCGCAGCGCCGTCCCGCGCCATGGCCTCGGCCTGCCGCAGCGCGGCGTCACGGCCGATAAATCGACCGCCATCCGAGAACGAATCGGGCGTAACGTTGAGAACCCCCATTACCGCGGGCGGGTCGAGTTCGAGCGGACCGAGCGTCAGCATGGATTCATCGCTCGTAGAAGCGGTTCTTGAACCGCGATTGTTGAAAACCTGGATCGGGTGCGCCTCGGGGAGCGCCTCTGCAGCGAAGCCGCTTTTACAGGGCGACGCCGGCGTCCGTCAATGCTCCGGCGCCGGCCCGCCGATCTTGCCGCCTACTTCCGCCTTCGGTGCAGGTTCTTCGTCCTTGCTGGGCGATCCGGTGGAATCGTCCCAGTCCTCGGGCGGCCTGGGCTCGCGGCCGGCCATGATGTCCTTGATCTGGTGCTCGTCG
This sequence comes from Woeseiaceae bacterium, assembly GCA_041601995.1. Lineage (GTDB taxonomy): Bacteria > Pseudomonadota > Gammaproteobacteria > Steroidobacterales > Woeseiaceae > UBA1847. The sequence goes on from JBFIHC010000030.1 coordinate 18,514, forward strand.
ATGGTTTCGTACTTGATGAGCGCCTTGGCCATCGTGTGCAGCTTGTCCAGGTTCTCTTCGAGCAGCTTCTTCGCACGCGCATAATTGGAGTCGATGATGCGCCGAACTTCCTCGTCGATCGCGTGCGCGGTGTCGTCCGACACCTGCTTGTGCTGGGTAACCGACCGGCCAAGGAAGACCTCGCCATCATCTTCGCTGTAGGTGAGCGGGCCGAGGCGATCCGAGAGGCCCCATTTCGTGACCATGTTGCGCGCGAGTTCAGTCGCCCGCTCGATATCGTTGGAGGCACCCGTCGTCACGCCGTCCGCACCGTTGATCATCTCTTCCGCGATGCGCCCGCCGAACAGGCTTGCGATCTGGCTCTCGATGCCCTGGCGGGAAATGCTGTAGCGATCCTCCTCGGGCAGGTACATCGTGACGCCGAGCGCCCGGCCGCGCGGGATGATCGTGACCTTGTAGACGGGATCGTGCTCCGGCACCAGGTAGCCGACAATTGCGTGGCCGGCCTCGTGATAAGCGGTGTTGAGCTTCTCCTTCTCGCTCATCACCATCGAGCGCCGCTCGGCGCCCATCATGATCTTGTCCTTCGCCTTCTCGAACTCTTCCATGCTGACGACACGCTTGTTGGCGCGCGCCGCGAACAGGGCGGCTTCGTTCACCAGGTTGGCGAGATCCGCGCCCGAGAAGCCGGGCGTGCCACGCGCAATCTTGCTCGGCTCGACGTCGTCGTTCAGCGGCACCTTGCGCATGTGCACCTTGAGGATCAATTCGCGACCGCGCACGTCCGGCAGCGGCACGACGACCTGGCGGTCGAAGCGCCCGGGGCGCAGCAACGCGGGGTCGAGGACATCGGGCCGGTTGGTTGCGGCGATCACGATAATGCCTTCGCTGCCTTCGAAACCGTCCATTTCGACAAGCATCTGGTTGAGCGTCTGCTCGCGCTCATCGTGGCCGCCGCCGAGGCCCGCACCGCGGTGGCGGCCGACGGCGTCGAGTTCGTCGATGAAAATGATACAGGGCGCCTGCTTCTTGGCCTGGTCGAACATATCGCGCACACGCGAGGCGCCGACGCCGACGAACATCTCGACGAAATCCGAACCGGAGATCGTGAAGAAAGGCACCTTCGCCTCGCCGGCAATCGCCTTGGCGAGCAGGGTCTTACCGGTACCGGGCGGGCCCACCATCAGCACGCCCTTCGGGATCTTTCCGCCCAGCCGCTGGAACTTGCTGGGGTCCTTCAGAAACTCGACGATCTCGGCCACTTCGGCCTTGGCTTCGTCGACCCCCGCGACGTCGGCAAAGGTCACGCCGACCTGGTCTTCGCCGAGAAGCCTGGCCTTGCTCTTGCCGAACGACATCGCGCCACGCCCCCCGCCGCCGCCCTGCATCTGGCGCATGAAATAAATCCACACGCCGATCAGGAGCAGGATCGGAAACGAGCTGATCAGGAGCTGGCCGATGAGGCTTTGCTGCTTCGGCTCCGACGCCGAGAAACGGACGTCGTACTTCTCGAGCATGCCGATCAGCGGACTGTTGTCGGTCTCCGGGCTGACCGTGTAATACGGCAGTGGCTCACGCTGGCCGAAACGGATCCGCTGCCCCTCGAATTCGACCAGGCTGACCTCGCCATTACGGACTTCCTGCAGGAATTCCGAGTAATCGCGTGCCTGCGGCTGCCCGCCACTGACGCCCGACAGCCCTTGCACGACCGACAGCAGGACGACAATGATGACGATGAAGACGAGTATGTTTTTGGTCAGATCATTCACATTATTTACCGCACGGGAACAAATCCGGACGCCGGATTCTTAGACAGATTCTAAATTAGACACTACTACAATCGATAGTTTCTCGCTACCAAATAAACCTCACGGCTGCCCGCCCGGGATGCCTCCGGCTTCATCACCCGAACACGCTGGAAACGCTGTCTCGCCGCTGCGATAAACGCCTCGGAGCCTTCGCCCTGGAATAACTTGCACACGAAGTCACCGCCCTGCTTGAGCGCGCGCTCGCACAGGTCCAGCGCCAGCTCCGCAAGGTACATCGACCGGGGTTGATCCACCGACCGGTTGCCGCTGATATTGGGCGCCATATCGCTGATTACAAGGTCCGCACGTTCGTCGGCAAGCGCGGCTTCGAGTGATTGCAGCACGACGTCGTCGCGGAAGTCGCCGTGGATGAACTCTACCGACGGCAGCGCATCTATCTCCAGCAGGTCGAGGGCAATGATGCGCACCCGCGCCTTGAGCTTCTCGGTAATGTACTGGCTCCAGCTGCCGGGCGCGGCGCCGAGGTCCACCACCACCATGCCGGGCTTCAGGAGCTTCTCCTTCCTGTCGATCTCCTCGAGCTTGTAGACGGCACGCGAGCGCCAGCCCTCACTGCGCGCGCGCGCGACGAACGGGTCGCGTTCCTGGCGTTCCCGCCAGCTGCCGGAACTTCGCCTCGGCTTGCTCACGCGGCAGCACCCCCGATCCGTGCTATTAGCGGCAATCCGCTGCTACACTGCCTTCGGATGCCGCTCAGTGAATCGCAAAAGAAATTACTTCGGGGCCTTGGGCATGCGCTCAAACCGGTCGTCATGGTTGGCGATGCGGGACTCACGGACGCGGTGCGAGCCGAGTTTGAGAGCTCGCTCGAACACCACGAACTCATCAAGCTCAGGGTCAAGGTCGGTGACCGTGCCGAACGTGACTCGATCATCGACGCACTCTGCAAGTCGAACGACGCGGAACTCGTGCAGCGGATAGGCAACATGGCGCTCGTCTATCGCGAGAACCCCGAGAAGAAGCGCATCCGCCTGCCGCGTTGAAGCCGCATCGTGCGCTAGATATAACGAACCTCGATAATTTCAAACTGTTTCTCGCCATCCGGGGCGGCAAACGTGACGACATCGCCCTCGTTCTGGCCGATCAGTGCACGCGCGATCGGCGACGTGTAGGAAATCAGCCCCGCGCCGATATCGGCTTCGTCCTCGCCGACGATCCTGTACTCGATCTCCTTGCCCGTCGACTCCTCGAGCAGTTCCACGGTCGAGCCGAAGATGACTTTGCCACGCGCGTCCACCTCGGTGACGTCGATGACCTGCAGATGCGACAGTTTGCCCTCGAGCTCCTTGATTCGTCCTTCGATGAAACCCTGCTGCTCCTTGGCGGCGTGGTATTCGGCGTTTTCCTTCAGGTCCCCGTGCGCACGCGCTTCCGCGATCGCCTTGATCACTTTCGGACGATCGACCGATTTCAGTCGCTTCAGTTCGTCCTTGAGTAACTCGTGCCCCCGAACGGTTACCGGTACCTTGTTCATGCTACTACCTCATTGTGCAGGTCCTGCAAACGATTCACATCACTGTCATCGAGGTGCTCGATCGCGGTACAGGTCGCGATAGCGGCACCGAGCGTCGTGTAATACGTTACGCCCTTGCGCACGGCCTCCGCGCGTATCGAATGTGACTCGTTGATTGCCTGCTTGCCTTCGGTGGTATTGACGATGAGATCAATCTCATCGTTCTTGATCATGTCGACGATGTGCGGACGCCCTTCGCGGACCTTGTTCGCTCTCCGGCATGATACACCAGCCGCCGCGAGGTGCCTGGCGGTCCCGTGCGTGGCGACGAGGTCGAAGCCGCGCGCCTCGAGTATTTTCGCCAGCTGTACGGCCCCGTCCTTGTCGCGGTCCCGGACACTGAGCAGTGCCGCACCCTGCCTCGGCAGCACCACGCCCGACGCGAGCTGGGCCTTGGCATAGGCCTCGCCGAAGGACCGGCCGACGCCCATAACCTCGCCTGTCGATTTCATTTCCGGGCCCAGGATCGGATCCGCGCCCGGGAACTTGATGAACGGGAACACGGCTTCCTTCACCGAGAAGTATTCCGGCTTGCGCTGGTTGACGTAACCCTGCTTCGCCAGCGATTCGCCGACCATGACTTTCGCGGCGATCTTCGCGAGCGGCAAGCCGATCGCTTTCGAGACGAACGGCACGGTCCTCGATGCGCGCGGATTGACCTCGAGCAGATAGACGACATTGTTCTGGATCGCGAACTGAGTATTCATGAGCCCGACCACGTGCAGCCCCTTGGCGAGCTTGACCACCTGCTCGTGCAGCTCCTTCTGCAGTTCCTCGGAGAGACTGAACGGCGGCAGCGAGCAGCCGGAGTCGCCGGAGTGAACTCCCGCTTGCTCGATATGTTCCATCACCCCGCCGATCAGCACGCGGTCGCCGTCGCACACGCAATCGACATCGACCTCCGTCGCGAGATCGAGGAAACGGTCGAGGAGCACCGGGCTCGCGTTCGAAACGCCGATGGCGGCGTCCATGTAAGCCCCGAGGTCTTCTTCGTTGTGCACGACTTCCATCGCCCTGCCGCCGAGGACGTACGACGGCCTGACGACGAGCGGGAAGCCCACGTCAGACGCCATGCGCAGCGCTTGCTCCTTACTCCGCGCGGTACAGTTCGGCGGCTGCTTGAGCTCGAGCGAGTTCACGAGCTTCTGGAAACGTTCACGGTCCTCGGCGAGGTCGATCGAGTCGGGCGAAGTGCCGATGATCGGCGCGCCGGCGGCTTCGAGCTGCCGAGCCAGCTTCAGCGGTGTCTGCCCGCCGTACTGGACGATCACGCCTTTCGGCTTTTCCTTGTCGATGATCTCCATGACGTCCTCGAACGTCAGGGACTCGAAGTACAGGCGGTCGGAGGTGTCGTAGTCGGTCGACACGGTCTCCGGGTTGCAGTTGACCATGATCGTTTCATAGCCGGACTCGCGCAGGGCGAGTGCGGCATGCACGCAGCAGTAGTCGAACTCGATTCCCTGGCCGATGCGGTTCGGTCCGCCACCGAGAATCATTATCTTGGGCGCGTCCGTCGGGTTCGCCTCGCATTCCTCTTCGTAGGTGGAATACATGTAGGCGGTCGTCGTGGCGAATTCCGCCGCGCAGGTATCGACGCGCTTGAAGACGGGCCTGACGCCGAGCTCGATGCGCCGCCGCCGCACGGCCGGTTCCTTGACCTTCAAGAGCGTGGCAATGCGGGCGTCAGAGAATCCCTTGCGCTTCAGCGCTCGCATCGATGCCCCGGTCAGGGCAGACAGGTCCTTATCCTTCAGCGACTGTTCGTCGCGGACCAGGTCTTCGATCTGCACGAGAAACCAGGGATCGATACCGGATATCGATGCGATCTCTTCCAGTGGGAAACCGTTGCGGAAGGCGTCGGCGACGTGGCGCAGGCGGTTGGCACCGGGCATGCGCAGCTCGTGCCGCAGCCGGTCGCGCTCCGCGTCGGTGGCGACGAGCGGATCGACCTCGTCGAAGCCGGCGATATCGATCTCCAGGCCGCGCAGGGCTTTTTGCAGCGACTCCTGGAATGTGCGCCCCATGGCCATGACCTCGCCGACCGACTTCATTTGTGTCGTCAGCCGGTCATTGGTCCCGGGGAACTTCTCGAAGGTGAAACGCGGAATCTTGGTGACGACGTAATCGATCGTCGGCTCGAACGAGGCCGGCGTAGCGCCGCCGGTGATGTCGTTGCGGAGTTCGTCGAGTGTGTAACCGACGGCCAGCTTGGCCGCCACCTTGGCAATCGGAAAGCCGGTTGCCTTGGACGCCAGCGCCGACGAGCGCGACACGCGCGGGTTCATCTCGATGATCAGGACCCGGCCGTTCTCCGGGTTCACGGCGAATTGCACGTTGGAGCCGCCGGTTTCCACGCCTATCTTGCGCAGCACGTCGATCGAGGCATTACGAAGCCGCTGGTATTCCTTGTCCGTGAGGGTCTGAGCCGGCGCGACCGTGATCGAGTCACCGGTGTGCACGCCCATCGGGTCCAGGTTCTCGATCGAGCAGACGATGATGCAGTTGTCGTTGCGGTCCCGCACCACCTCCATCTCGAATTCTTTCCAGCCGATGACGGACTCCTCGAGCAGGACCTCGGTCGTCGGTGACATTTCCAGGCCGTGGGCGACGATGTTCTCGAATTCCTCGCGGTTGTAGGCAATGCCGCCTCCACTTCCGCCCAACGTAAACGATGGCCGGACGATGGTCGGGAAGCCGATCGCCGCCTGCTTCTCGAGCGCTTCGTCGAGCGAATGCGCGATATCGGCCCTGGGCACCTCGAGACCGATCTCCTGCATCGCCCTCCGGAACAATTCGCGGTCCTCGGCCATGTCGATGGCCTCCCGGGACGCAGCGATGAGCTCCACGTCGTATTTCTCGAGCACGCCTTCGCGGGCCAGGTCGAGGGCGCAATTGAGGCCCGTCTGGCCGCCCATGGTGGGCAACAGGGCATCCGGGCGCTCCCTGGCGATGATGCGCTCGACCGCGGTCCAGTGCACCGGCTCGATGTAGATCGCGTCCGCGGTCTCGGGATCGGTCATGATGGTCGCCGGGTTGGAATTGACCAGGATGACCCGGTAGCCCTCTTCCCGCAGGGCCTTGCATGCCTGCGCGCCGGAATAGTCGAACTCGCAGGCCTGGCCGATCACGATCGGCCCGGCGCCTATGATCAGGACGCTCTGAATATCGGTGCGCTTGGGCATGACAAGTCTTTTTAAATTACTTTAATAGTGAGCTTTAAATAGTTGTTTTGAATACTTTTACGAGGAAAACATTGCCTTGACAGAACTGCGTTTGGCGGCCTCCATGTCGGCAAGGAAACGCTCGAACAGTCCCTGCACGTCATGCGGGCCCGGGCTCGCTTCCGGGTGCCCCTGGAAACTGAATGCGGGCTGGCCCGCAATGGCGATTCCCTGCAGCGTGCCGTCGAACAGCGACCGGTGCGTTGCTTCCACGTTGTCGGGCAGGCTCGATTCGTCGACCGCGAAACCGTGGTTCTGGCTGGTGATCATCACCCGCCCCGTCGCAAGGTCCTGCACCGGGTGGTTGGCGCCATGGTGGCCGAATTTCATCTTTTCGGTCTTCGCGCCGGCCGCGAGCCCCAGCAACTGGTGACCGAGGCAGATCCCGAAGATCGGGATGCGCTCCTCAAGGAAACGCCGGATTGCGGTGATTGCGTAGTCGCAAGGCTCCGGATCGCCCGGGCCGTTGGAGAGGAAGATGCCGTTCGGCGACAGCGCAAGGGCCTCCTCGGCGCTGGTCTTCGCCGGCACCACCGTCATCCGGCAGTCCAGGTCCGCCAGCAGGCGCAGGATGTTGCGCTTGATGCCGAAGTCGTACGCCACCACGTGGTACGGCGCGACCCGGCGGCTCAGGATTCGCGGCTTGCGGCCGAACGTGGTGCCCTGGCTCCACTGGTAGGCGACGTCCGTGGTGACGAACTTCGCAAGGTCCATGCCGGCGATGCCGGGGAATTTGCGGGCGTGCTCGATGGCGGTTTCTGCCGACGCGTCGCCGGTCATGATGCAGCCCGACTGGGCGCCCTTCTCGCGAATGATCCGCGTCAGCTTGCGGGTATCGATATCGGCGATGGCAACCGTCCCGCTCTGGCGCAGGAACTCGGCCAGCGGGCGTTCATTGCGCCAGCTGCTCGTGACCATCGACAGGTCGCGAATGATCAGCCCCGATGCGTGCACCCTGGCCGATTCCATGTCTTCGGCATTGGTACCGGTATTGCCGATGTGCGGGTACGTGAGGGTGACGATCTGCCGGCAGTAGGACGGATCCGTCAGGATCTCCTGGTAACCGGTCATTGCGGTATTGAAAACAACTTCACCGATGGTCTTGCCGTCGGCACCGACGGAAGTGCCATGAAAAACGGTGCCATCTTGCAGAGCCAGTACAGCCGGCGTACTCAAATGCGGACCTCGGAGCGAATCTCGACGGGAAACCCTAACCCAGACCGCCTCTCGATCAGCGCAGATCTCGTCGGCACGCCCGTAGGACGCGAGTCGCAGATGTACAAAAGCGGAAGGACAATGCCTCCCGCTCCTGACTTCGCTGACCGCTCAGCGATCCGGCGTAGTTTACTGAACAGGGGCCCCGCGCGCCAGACCACGCGGGCGCTTTTTTTCCGATTCAGTCGGCGTCGGCACTGAACAGCACATCGTGCATGTCGTAGAAACCCGGTTCTCTGTCGACAACCCAGCGTGCGGCGCGCAGCGCCCCTTCGGCGAAAACCTTGCGCGTGGTGACGCTGTGAGCCAGGGTCAGCCGCTCTGTCGGCGATGAGAATATGACCTCGTGGTCGCCGGGCACTTCACCGCGGCGCTCGGACTGATAATGAACCGAGTCGGCGCCGGCCTGGTTGCGCGCGCTGGCAATGGACTCGCCGAGCTTCAGCGCCGTCCCGGACGGCGCGTCCTTCTTGTGGATATGGTGGGTCTCGTGAATTTCGATCTTGAATTCGTCACCCAGCGATCGTGCAGCGCGGCGGACCAGGTCCTGCAGGACGGCAATTCCCTGGCTCATGTTGCGATCGTAGACCACGGCGACGCTCCTGGAAGCTGCCACCAGCGCCGCGAGCTCGGCATCGCCGAGTCCGCTAACGCCGCACACCAGCGGCTTATCGTGGCGAAGCACCGCCAAGGCCACCTGCTCGGTGGCCTCGAACAGGCTGAAATCGATGACGACGTCGGCCACTTCGACGACATGGTCGAGGTCGCCGGAGACAATCGCCCCGGACGGCGTCGCCATGTCACCGGCGGCGTGCGGGTCGCGTACCCAGATGCTGCGTATCTCGAGGTCCGCAAACTCGTTCACGGCATTGATGATGGCGAGCCCCATGCGGCCCGCGCCGGCAATTCCGAGTTTGATCGCGTTACTGGCCAATGCGCTCGAAGAACCGCTTCACGGTGTCGAACCAAGAGTCGGCGCGCGGCGAATGCTTGTCGCCGCCGGCCTGCACCTTCTTGTCGAATTTCCTCAGCAGTTCTTTCTGATCGTTCGTAAGATTCACGGGTGTCTCGACCGCGACCCGCGCGAAGAGGTCGCCTTTGCGAGGATCCCGCACCGTGGTTACACCTTTGCCGCGCAGCCGGAAAACCTTGCCGGATTGCGTGCCGGCCGGCACCTTCAGCGCGACATTGCCTTCCAGTGTCGGCAATTCCACCTCCCCTCCCAGCGCGGCAGTGGAAAAACTGATCGGTACTTCGCAGGACAGGTCCGAGCCCTCGCGTGCAAAGATCTTGTGCGGATTCACCCGGATTTCAACGTACAGGTCACCGGCAGGACCTCCGTTGCGCCCGGCCTCGCCCTCGCCCGACAGCCGGATGCGGTCGCCGTCGTCGACGCCCGCCGGCACCTTGACCGAGAGCGTGCGGGTCTTGCGCACGCGGCCGCGGCCATGGCAGCTCTCGCAGGGATCGGAAATCATGGTGCCAGCGCCCTTGCAGGCCGGGCACGTCTGCTGGATCGAAAAGAAGCCCTGCTGCATGCGCACCTGGCCGGCGCCGCCGCACGTCGAGCACTGGGCCGGTGTGGTCCCCTTCTTTGCGCCGCTGCCGTCGCAGACGTCACAGGATACCTGCGACGGGACGTCTATGGTCACGGTGTCGCCGCTGACGGCACGCTCTAGGTCGAGGCGAAGTTCGTATCCCAAATCGGCACCGCGAAACACCTGCGGCCCACCGCGGCGGCCACCGCCGCCGAAGATGTCGCCGAATACGTCGCCGAAAATGTCGCTGAAGCCCTCGGCGCTGAAACCGCCGGGTCCACCCATGCCGGCACCGCGCAGGCCGTCATGCCCGAAGCGATCGTACGCGGCGCGCTTGTCGCTGTCGCGCAGGACTTCGTAGGCCTCCTTGACCTCTTTGAACTTGCCTTCCGAGCCCGAATCGTCCTTGTTGCGGTCCGGGTGGTGTTTCATGGCCAGGCGACGATACGCCCGCTTGATCTCATCCGCCGAAGCCGACCTCGAGACCCCCAATACCTCGTAGTAGTCGCGTTTTGCCATGTTTGCTCAGAAACGGGCGCCCGCGAGGGCGCCCTTTTTCAGCTTCCTGTACGCCGGTCGAGCCCTCAGGCCGACTTCGACTGGTCGTCCTGGTCGACCTCTTCGAACTCGGCGTCGACGACGTCGTCGCCAGACTCTGCCTGGCCTTCTTCAGCCGAACCCGCCTGCTGTTCGGTGTACAGCTTCTGGGCCAGCGCGCCCGATGCTTCGGCCAGCGCGGCCGTCTTTTTCTCGATGGCTTCCTTGTCGTCCTTTTCCAGCACGGCCTTGAGATCCGACACCGCGTTTTCGATGTTCATCCGCTCTTCGCTGCTCGCCTTTTCGCCAAGGTCCTTGAGCGTCTTCTCTGCCGCGTGAATCAGGCCGTCCGCCTGGTTGCGCACGTCGACGAGTTCGCGGAACTTGCGGTCTTCCTCGGCGTGGCTCTCGGCGTCCCGGACCATCTTGTCGATCTCGTCGTCGGACAGGCCGCTCGACGCCTTGATCACGATATTCTGGCTCTTACCGGTGGCCTTGTCCTTGGCTGAGACATTCAGGATGCCATTCGCATCGATGTCGAAGGTCACCTCGATCTGCGGCATGCCGCGCGGTGCCGGCGGGATATCCGCGAGATCGAATCGGCCAAGCGACTTGTTGTCGACGGCCCGCTCACGCTCGCCCTGCAACACGTGGATGGTAACCGCGGTCTGGTTGTCGTCTGCCGTGGAGAACACCTGCTCCGCGTTTGCGGGAATCGTCGTGTTCTTCTCGATCAGCTTGGTCATCACACCGCCGAGCGTCTCGATACCGAGTGACAGCGGCGTGACGTCGAGCAACAGTACATCCTTGACGTCTCCGGCAAGCACACCGCCCTGAATCGCGGCGCCCAGGGCGACCGCCTCGTCGGGATTGACGTCTTTCCGCGGTTCCTTGCCGAAGAAGTTCTGCACCACCTCCTGAACTTTGGGCATTCGGGTCTGCCCGCCGACCAGGATCACGTCGTCGATCTCGTTGACCTTGAGCCCGGCATCCTGCAGAGCAACCTTGCAAGGACCCATGGTGCGCTCGATGAGTTCGTCAACAAGCGACTCCAGCTTGGCGCGCGTGAGCTTGATGTTCAGGTGCTTCGGTCCGCTGGCATCCGCCGTGATGTACGGCAGATTGACCTCGGTCTGCTGCTGCGAACTGAGCTCGATCTTGGCTTTCTCCGCAGCTTCCTTGAGGCGCTGCATTGCAAGCGGATCCTTGCTGATATCGACTCCGCTCTCACGTTCGAATTCCTTGGTCAGGTACTGGATGACGCGCAAGTCGAAGTCCTCGCCGCCGAGGAAGGTATCGCCGTTGGTCGAAAGCACCT
>JBFIHC010000031.1:0-29546 GCA_041601995.1 Woeseiaceae bacterium
GCGTATTTCCGCCGTCGATGTTCATGGCACAGGAGCCGCAGATGCCTTCCCTGCAGGAGCGCCGAAAGGTCAGCGTCGGGTCGATCTCGTTCTTAATCTTGATGAGCGCGTCGAGGACCATGGGACCACAGCTGTCGATGTCGACATCGTAGGTGTCGATGCGCGGGTTCTCACTGCTGTCCGGGTCGTAGCGATACACGGCAAAGCGCCTGACGTTGCCGGTGGCTGCCGGCGCCGCGAAGTGCTTGCCCTTCTTGATTCTCGAATTGAGTGGCAGTCTGAACTCGGCCAAGGGTATCTCCTAGTAAACCCGCGCCTTCGGCGGCACGGCCTCGACTTCGTCGGTCAGCGTTTCCTGGTGCACGGGGCGGTACTCGAACCGGACGGCGCCGCCGTCATCGACCCATGCATACGTGTGTTTCATCCAGTTGTCGTCGTCGCGATCGGGATAATCCTCGCGCGCGTGCGCGCCGCGGCTTTCGTGCCGGTTTGCTGCCGACTCGATCGTTGCGACGGCATTCAGCAGCAGGTTCTCGAGCTCCATGGTCTCGACGAGGTCCGTATTCCAGACCAGGGATCGGTCCGAAACCCGCACGTCTGCAAACGAAGCAAACGTATCCCTGAGCTTTTCGACGCCTTCATTCAGCGTTTCGCCGGTGCGGAATACGGCCGCGTGGTTCTGCATTATGCGCTGCATTTCCAGACGAATTTCCGCGGTCGAGCGGCTGCCGTCTGCGTTGCGCAGCCTGTCGATCCGTTCCACGCTGTTCTGTCCCGCGTCCGGGCCCAATGGCTTGTGCCTCGCACCCGGCTGCATCGTCTCGGCACAGTGCTGCGCGGCGGCGCGGCCGAAGACGACGAGATCGAGCAGCGAATTCGACCCGAGCCGGTTTGCGCCGTGAACCGAGACGCAGGCGGCCTCGCCGGCGGCCATCAGTCCAGGGACGACGGACTCGGAGTTACCGTCCTTCAGCGTCACGACTTCACCGCTGAAGATCGCGGGAATGCCACCCATGTTGTAATGCACCGTCGGCAGGACCGGGATCGGCTCCTTTGTCACGTCGACGCCGGCAAAGATCTTCGCTGTCTCCGCGATCCCCGGCAGGCGCTCCTCGATGACCTCGGCACCCAGGTGTTCGAGGTGCAGGTGGATGTGATCCGCCTCCTTGCCAACGCCTCTTCCCTCGCGGATTTCGATAGTCATTGAACGGCTGACCACGTCGCGTGACGCAAGGTCCTTGGCATTGGGCGCGTAACGCTCCATGAAGCGCTCACCGTCGGAGTTCGTGAGGTACCCGCCCTCGCCGCGCACGCCTTCCGTGATCAGGCACCCTGCCCCGTAGATACCCGTTGGGTGGAACTGCACGAATTCCATGTCCTGCAGCGGCAGCCCCGCACGCAACACCATTGCGTTACCGTCGCCGGTGCAGGTATGCGCGGACGTGCAGGAGAAATACGTACGCCCGTAGCCGCCGGTCGCGAGGATTACCTGGTGCGAGCGGAAGCGGTGCAGCCGTCCGGTCGCAAGGTCGATTGCCACGACGCCGCGGCAGGCGCCATCCTCCATGATCAGGTCAACGGCAAAATACTCGATATAGAACTCGGCATCGTGCTTCAGCGACTGCTGGTAGAGGGTGTGCAACATCGCGTGGCCGGTACGGTCGGCCGCCGCGCAGGTGCGTTGTGCCGTGCCCTCGCCGAAATGCGTCGTCATGCCGCCGAATGGCCGCTGGTAAATGCGGCCGTCTTCGGTGCGCGAAAACGGCACGCCGTAATGCTCCAGCTCGATGACGGCATCGGGTGCTTCCTTGCACATGTACTCGATCGCGTCCTGGTCACCCAGCCAGTCCGAGCCCTTGATGGTGTCGTACATGTGCCAGCGCCAGTCGTCCTCGCCCATGTTGCCGAGCGCGGCGCTGATCCCCCCCTGCGCCGCAACGGTATGGCTGCGCGTCGGGAAGACCTTGGTGACACAGGCGGTGTCGAAGCCGGCCTGCGCAAGACCGAACGTCGCGCGTAGCCCCGCGCCGCCGGCGCCGATAACGACGACGTCGTAACTGTGATCGATGAATTCGTAGTCGCTCATGAACCGATTCCGATGACGAGGATCCCGTAAACGGCCGCGATTGCAACGAAGACATGCGCAAAGCGCGACAGCAACAGGGAGACGACCTTGGTGCCGGGCGCGTGCACGTAGTCCTCGATCACCACCTGCACGCCGAGATACGAATGATAGGAAAGCGTGATCGCCAGCAGCGACAACAGGACGCCGTTCAGCGGCACGCCGATGAAACGGATGACGTCGAGGTAGGTCAGGCTTTCCAGCTGCAGTAGCGAGTAGATGAACCAGCTGCCGAGTATGAGCATGGCGACGGCGGAAACGCGCTGCCCCCACCAGTGATCCGTGCCTTCTTTCGCGCTCCCGAGACCCAGCACGCGGCCCAGCGGCGTTTTTAGGCTCATGTCGCGGCCCACCAGAATGCGGCCGTGGCCACCGCGGCGAAGCCCACGACGATCCATGCCGAGCGGTCGGCGAGCCGTTTGTCGAAACCTCGCCCGGTATCCCAGACGAGGTGACGGATGCCGTTGGCCGCGTGGAAGAAGAAGGCGAAGCTCCAACCCACCAGGAACAGCTTGCCGATCAGGGTAGACATTGCCACCGTGAATCGCAGGTAAGCTTCGGGTCCCGCGGCAGCCTGCATCAACCAGGCCGCCAGCACGATGAGGCCGATGGACATCGCCACGCCCGTCATGCGATGCAGTATCGACAGCACCATGGTGATAGGCCATCGATAGATCGACAGGTGTGGCGACAGGGGTCTGCCGGTATTGCTCATTCGCGTCGCTTTTTATTTTTCAGAAATCGATGCAACGACCGCCCTTTTCCCAATCGCCGTAGCGGGTCGGATCCGGGCCTTTGCGACCGCCGACTTCCTTCGGCCGGTCCTCGGAAGACTCATTATTCTCCACGACCTTGTCCTGTGCGGACTCGGTCGCTCCATCGTCTCGAGAAGCTTCGGTCTTGCTCATGGGCGAAGTATGCCAGACAACTTCTGAAGCTGCATGAGTCGGTGAAAATTCGTTGCAAGTGGTTACAATCCGGGGGCTATGTCCTCATTTCCTTACTCGAAGATCATTGTATCCGGCGCCGACGCATTCGACTTCCTGCAGGCGCAGCTCTCCAACGACCTGCGGCTGCTCGAAGAGCGCGACGAGCTGCTGGCGGCATGGTGCAACCCCAAGGGCCGCGTCATCTGCATCCTGCGTATCCACCGCAGCGATGGCGGCTATGTGCTGATACTGCCGGCGGAACTGGCCGAGTCCGTGCTGCGGCGGCTCACCCTGTTCCGCTTTCGCGCCAGGGTCGAGTTCCAGTTGGCTCCCGCAGCGCCGCCGGACCTGGGCATCGAGGGATCCACGGAAGAATGGCTGCTCGACAACCTGAGGCGCGGCCGCCCCGAGGTCTGGCAGGCGCAGTCGGAGGCATTCACCCCGCACATGCTGAACCTGGACCTGATCGGGGCGGTCAGCTTCGACAAGGGTTGTTACCCCGGCCAGGAGATCGTCGCCCGGACGCACTACCGCGGCGCCACCAAGCGCCGCACCCACCGCTTCGAAGCCGCGCGCCCGGTAACCGCCGGCGCCAGGGTGTCCGACGGCGAACGCGATATCGGCGAGGTGCTGAACGCCATCGGCACCGACCTGCTTGCCGTCATCCCGTCGGAGAAGGCCGACGAGGCGCTGATCGTCGACGGTATCGGGCTCAGACACGTGCCCGTCGGATGACCCCGGCGGGCGGGCGGCGCGTTTTGACATAATTTGCATCACGCCCCGGGGCATGGCTAGAATGCGCGAAAAAATAAGCGGGTGCGCCTGGTTTCTCAGGTTCGCTCGTAATGCGAATAACAGGGGCGATCAATGGACGACTGTCGATCAGACGGGGCAGTTACCGGGGAACCCGCGAGGCTCGGCGCCGCCGAGCACGCGCACGAGGTTGATGTCATACAGGGCCTGAGGAGCGGACTGGTCTTCAGCCTCGCGATATGGGCCATGCTGCTGACGGTCGGCTCACTCCTGTTCAGCTGATGCGCCGATCGCGGTTCCAGAACCGCTCCTACAATCGCACCTGACAAATGACCCGGCGCGCCCGCACGTCGCGCGCAAGGTGCAATTATTCAAAGACTTCCGGCCGCATGTGCGGGAACAGTAGGACGTCGCGAATCGACGGCGAATCCGTGAACAACATGACCAGCCGATCGATGCCGACGCCGATGCCGGCGGTCGGCGGCATGCCGTACTCGAGCGCACGGATGTAGTCGTAATCGAAGGCCATTGCCTCGTCGTCGCCGGCATCACGAATTGCAGCCTGTGCCCGAAACCGTTCCGCCTGGTCCTCGGGATCGTTCAGCTCTGAGAAACCATTCGCGATCTCGCGGCCGGCGATGAAGAGCTCGAAGCGATCCGTAACGAAAGGATCGTCGTCGTTCCTGCGCGCCAGCGGTGATACCTCCGCCGGGTAGTGCGTGATGAAGGTCGGCTCGCGCAACTTCGCCTCGCAGGTTGCATCGAAGATTTCTGTTTGCAGCTTGCCCGCGCCGAAACCGTCCTTGACGGGCGCGCCGAGTCTCTCGCACCAGGCAGCCAGGTAGTCGCGATCGCGAATCTTCGACGCGTCGAAATCTGGGTTATGCCGCAGGATCGCATCCTCGACCGTCAGGCGCGGAAATGGTTTGCCGAAATCGTATTCCTCGCCCTGGTAGCTGATGATCGTCGTGCCGTTCACGGCATCCGCCATACCGTGCAACATGGCCTCGGTTGAATCCATCCAGTCGTTGTAGTCCGCGTACGCCCGGTAAGCCTCCATCATGGTGAATTCAGGATTGTGCTGCGTGGAGACACCCTCATTGCGGAAGTTACGATTGATCTCGTAGACGCGTTCGAATCCACCGACGATGAGCCGTTTCAGGTTCAATTCGGGCGCGATCCGCAGGAACAGCGGCATGTCCAGCGCGTTGTGATGGGTCTTGAATGGCCGCGCGATGGCACCGCCCGGCGTGACCTGCATCATCGGCGTCTCGACTTCGAGAAAGTCGAGCGACTCCAGGAACGCGCGCATGTACGTAATGATCTGTGAACGCCTGCGGAAGACCTCGCGGCTCGATTCATTGATGATGAGATCGACGTAGCGCTGCCGGTAGCGAGTCTCCTGGTCGGTCAGGCCGGCCCACTTCTCGGGCAGCGGGCGCAGGGACTTGGTCAGCAGCCGTACCGCGTCCGCCATCACGGTCAGCTCGCCGGTGTTGGTGCGAAACAGGGTACCGCTTGCACCAAGAATGTCGCCGACGTCCCATTTCTTGAAGTCCTGGTACACGCCCTCCGGCAGCCGGTCGCGCTCGAGGCGAACCTGGATCTGGCCGGACCGATCGGCCAGCTTGATGAAGCTCGCCTTGCCCATGACCCGCTTGGCCATCATGCGCCCGGCCACGGCAACGTTGACCTGCTCCTGGTCGAGCGTGTCCTTGTCGTGGGCGCCGTACATGTGCTGCAACTCGTCCGCCAGTGCATTGCGGTGGAAGTCATTGGGGAACGGGTTGCCGTGCTCGCGCAACGCGTCGAGCTTCTGGCGCCGCTCGGCGATGAGCTTGTTGTCGTCCTGCGGTTTCTTGTCTACCACGCTGCGCTAAAGTCCTTGTTTGAGACTGGCCTCGATGAACGCATCCAGCCCGCCATCGAGTACGGCCTGAGTGTTACCGGTTTCGACACCGGTTCGCAAATCCTTGATGCGGCTCTGATCGAGCACGTAGGAGCGGATCTGGCTGCCCCAGCCGACATCGGCCTTGCTCTCCTCGAGTGCCGATGCTTCCGCACGCCGCTTCTGCAGCTCCAGCTCGTAGAGCTTTGCCTTGAGCTGGTTCATGGCGGTTGCCTTGTTCTTGTGCTGCGAGCGATCGTTCTGGCACTGCACGACGGTGTTGGTCGGCAGATGCGTGATTCGCACCGCGGATTCGGTGCGATTGACGTGCTGTCCGCCAGCCCCGCTCGCGCGATAAACGTCGATTCGGAGGTCGGAAGAATCGACGTCGATGTCGATGTCGTCGTCCACCTCGGGAGAAACGAATACCGATGCGAAAGAGGTGTGGCGGCGATTCCCGGAATCGAACGGCGACTTGCGAACCAGCCGGTGAACGCCGGTCTCGGTCCGCAACCAGCCGTACGCATATTCGCCCACGATGTGCACCGCAGCACTCTTGATGCCTGCAACCTCACCCGCCGATGCCTCGATGACCTCGGCCTTGAAATCGTGAGCCTCGGCCCACCGCAAGTACATGCGCAGCAGCATCTCGGCCCAGTCCTGCGCCTCGGTGCCGCCAGCGCCCGACTGGATGTCGAGGTACGCATTGTTGGCGTCCATCTCGCCGGAAAACATGCGCCGGAACTCGAGACCCTCGACACGCGTCTCGAAGCCCTGCAGGTCGCGCTCGACCTCGGCAGCGGTGTCCGCGTCGTCTTCCTCTACGGCAAGTGCGAGCAGTTCATCCGCGTCCTGTAGCCCGTGCGTGATCTCATCGAGCCCGGTGACGATCTGCTCCAGCCGCGCCCGCTCCTGGCCGAGGGCCTGTGCCCGCTCCGGGTCATCCCAGACATCCGGCTGCTCCAGCTCGCGCTGGACCTCGATCAGCCGTTCCGACTTCTGATCGTAGTCAAAGATACCTCCTCAACGCGTCTGCGCGTTCAGTGAGATCCGTTATCGACTGCCTGATTTGACTCGTTTCCATGTTGCTTTGATCCAGCGCGCACGGCGGCGCGGAAAACGCGCGATATTATCATGCGCCGCGTGATTGTACGGGCGCGATTTGCTCGACGATCAGCTGCGCCGATTCGAAGCCGCGATACTCGTTGACATCGAGCCGATAAGCGAGCTGCACGTAGCCGCGCCAGGCGGCCCCCGCCTGGTTGAACGCGATGGCATCGACCGCTTTGTCGCCGTCGGCCGGCCTCACACGGAGCTTGAGGTGGTTCTCGCCGACCGTGCGCTGCTCGATCACCTCGAAGTCGCCGTTCCAGAGCGGCTCGGGAAAACCGGCGCCCCAGGGCCCGGCCTCGCGCAGCCTGCGCGCAAAGTCGAGATTCAAGGCGCTGTCCGGCAGTGCCCCGTCGCTGACGATTGCGCCGCTGAAATCGGCTCCCGGGTACAAGCGTTCGAGTTGCTCCGACGCGAGCCGCGTGAACCTGTCGTAATGCGCTTCGGCGATCGTCAGTCCCGCCGCCATCGCGTGACCGCCGAACTTGACGATGACGTCGGGATCGACGGCGTGCACGGCCTCGAGCAGGTCGCGCACGTGCACACCCGGTACCGAGCGCGCCGAGCCCTTGAGCAGCGCATCGGATTCCCGGGCAAAGGCGATCGATGGCCGGTGACAGCGCTCCCGTACGCGCGCCGCAATCAACCCGACGACACCCTGGTGCCAGTGCTCGTCGTAAACACAGACGCAAGCGGGCAGGTTCCGCGCGTCCATCGCATCGACGTACGCGAACGCCTGGTCCCGCATCGTCGACTCGATGTCGCGGCGCTCGCCGTTGATCCGGTCGAGAATCGCCGCGTGTTGCAACGCCGTACCCTGGTCGTCCGTCAGCAGGCACTCGATGCCGATCGAGATGTCCTCCAGGCGGCCGGCGGCGTTGATTCTCGGGCCCGCCACGAATCCGAGGTCGGCGCTGACCGTGCGCCGCAGCTGGCGGCCGGACTGCCGCAGCAGCGCCTCGATCCCCGGCACCGTCCTGCCGGCGCGAATGCGCCGCAGGCCCTGGTCGACGAGCACGCGGTTATTGTGATCGAGGGGCACGACGTCGGCGACGGTGCCCAGCGCAACGAGGTCCAGGTAGCGCGATGGCACGCGCGCCGCACCCTTCTGCCCCTCGCACTCGAGCCGGCGACCCAGCGCCGCCATGAGATAAAACGCGACACCCACACCGGCCAGGTTTCGGCTCGGAAAGCGGCTGCCGGGCAGGTTCGGGTTCACGATCACGGCCGCATCGGGCAGCTCGGTGCCGGGCAGGTGGTGATCGGTAACGAGCACCGGCATGCCGAGCCTGTTCGCTTCCGCCACACCGGCGAGACTCGATATGCCGTTGTCGACGGTCACCAGCAGGCCCGGGGAACTCTCCGCCGCGATTCGAACAATCTCCGGGCTCAGCCCGTAACCGAATTCAAAGCGGTTCGGGACGAGATAGTCGACGTCCTCGAACCCGAATTCCCGCAGGCAACGCAGCATCAGTGCGGCGCTCGTCGCGCCGTCGACGTCGAAATCCCCGACGACCGTGATCCGGGATCCGCGCCTCGATATCAGCAGCTCGACGGCCTCGTCCACGTTTTCGAGCAGACCGACCGGCGCGAGCTGTGACAGGGCATAGTCCAGCTGCGCAGGATCCGACACGCCGCGCGTTGCGAACAGTCGCGCTCGGATCGGGTCCAGTTGCGACAACGCGGCGAGCACCTGTGGATCCGGGGTCGCGCGGCGGACGATGGGCCGGCTCGTGCTCATGCAGCAGGCGCCTCGAGCACCGCAGCCGTGCGGCGCCAGAAACGCAGCCGGTCGGCGCGCCGCAACGTCACGCGGATACCGTCGGCAGATATCAGAATCGCACGGTCGAGTCTCCCGGAGCGCAGCGCGTCACGCAGCGCCGCCAGGTCGCCGTGGCTAACGGCCCCCTCCCCGCCGACGGGCGGCCCGGCCGCCACGAACCCGCCGGGCGCCGAATCGAGACAGGCTTCAATACCGCCCGGCCAGTCGCGAATGCTGCCGCTGACGCTTGCCCAGTAGCCTCGCAACAGGGGCTCGCCGGCAAACAGCGGCGGCACCGTGGCGTTGCGCGGTTGCGGCGCCTGGCCGCCACCCCATACCCACAGGGAATTCACCGGTGGCTGGCCACGCGCGAGGCGTTCCGCATTGACCGGCTGGCCGTGCAGGGTCATTTCGATCTCCGAAATCAGGTTCAGCGTCTCCGCGGCTGTTTCCGCAGGCGGTAACGCGCCGTCCGGATTCTGTCCGTCCAGCACCACCGCGGGTTTGTCCGGCGTCTCCATGGGCCGCGCCGAGCGGATATAGCCGCAGCCGCCGAGCCGCACGAAGCCGAGCCCACCGTCCCCGCCCAGCGTGTCCTGCAACGCGTCGAAAAGGCGCCGCAGTTCCGGGCCGGTCACGTCATCGGGGCCGAGCACGTGCAG
This sequence comes from Woeseiaceae bacterium, assembly GCA_041601995.1. GTDB lineage: Bacteria > Pseudomonadota > Gammaproteobacteria > Steroidobacterales > Woeseiaceae > UBA1847. Next base: position 9,227 of record JBFIHC010000031.1, read on the forward strand.
GAACAGGCGATCGAGCCTGGGTTCCATGTATACGGCTTCCGCCGCGGCGACCCAGGCCGCGGGACGCTCGCCCGTCTGGCCCCACATGCGCAGCGCGGCCAGGCCGTCGCGGGGACATTCGCGACCGAGGGCGCGCAGGACCTGTGCGAACGTATCAACGGGCGCATGCAACTCTTCGAGCAGCCCCCGGGACAGCCAGCGCAGCAGCGAGCGGTCAGCCAGCCGCCCGCGCAACATCGGGACGAGCACGACGGCATTCTCGCTGTTCGGGGAAACTGGCATGTTTTTGGGTCCGATCTCGCTATTCGCTATCATTGCGCCGCAGCAGGCGATGGTAACGGAAACGGCTTTTGAAGTTTACGCGCGAAAATTCATCGGCAACGACGATACGCCGGGTGTCCGGCAGCGCCATCGTCGTCGGCAACGAGCGGTTCACCACGACGATCGCGCTGACGCCGGAAGGGCTGGTCGAAGATTTCATCCCGCCACCGCTGGAGGAACTCGTGATCGCGCATTTCGAGCCGCTGCTCGAGTGGGAGCCGGAGCTGCTGATACTCGGGACCGGCGAGCGCGCGGTTTTTCCGCCGCGTGAGCTTACGTTCGCATTCGCAAGGCGCCGCGTCGGGCTCGAGGTGATGGATACGGCGGCGGCTGCGCGCACTTTCAATGTTCTCGCGGGAGAAGGCCGCCGCCTCGCGGCGGTACTCTATCTCTGAATCAGTCGAGCAAGGTATCGCCGGAAATGCCGTTGCTCTCCATCATCGCGCGCAGGTTCCTGAGCGCCTCGAGCTGAATCTGGCGGACGCGTTCGCGCGTCACGCCGATTTCCTCACCGATGCGCTCGAGCGTCTCGCGGCGGTGACCATGGAGCCCGAAGCGGCGCTCCACGACTTCGCGCTGCTTCGCGCTGAGTTCGCAGACCCAGCGATCGACGATCTCGTTGACATCGTCCTTCTGCGCGCACCGCGGCGGTTCCGATTCGCGCCTGGCGCGCAGGCGCTCGACCGGTCCTGAACCGTTCTCGTCGACATTCCCCGACCGCAGTGTCACCCGTTCGTGCAGCGCCATGAGCCGCTCGACCTCGGCGACGTCCCGCTCCAGGTAGTCCGCGATATCGGCCAGCGTCGCTTCCCTGTTCTTCTCCTGGCGAATACTGCGGGCCGCACGCAGGCAGGCATGGATGTCCTTGATCACGTGAATGGGCAGGCGCACGGACCCCGACTGGTTCATGATTGCGCGCTCGATGGTCTGGCGTATCCACCAGGTCGCGTACGTCGAGAAGCGAAAGCCCCGCTCCGGATCGAATTTCTCCACGGCGTGAATCAGGCCGAGGTTGCCCTCCTCGATCAGGTCCAGAAGCGGCAGGCCACGATTAATGTAGCGGCGGGCGATCTTGACGACGAGGCGCAGGTTGCTCTCGATCATCCGGTGGCGCGCAGCTTCGTCGCCACTCCTGGCGAGGCGCGCAAACTTCTTTTCCTCGTCGGCCGTGAGCAAAGGGGAAACGCCGATCTCCGACAGGTACAGGCGCGTGGGATCGTGCGTGCCCGCGGCAACGGCGTGGCGCGCCGCTGCCCGCTTGGGACGATCGACCTGTGCTCGCGCTTTTTGCACTCGCTGCTACCCCTCACTGGAAGCGCGATGCGCGGAATCAGGGGTAAGTCGAATTATCTCGCGGGCAAATACTGCCGCGGATTAACCGGCTCGCCATTGCGCCTGATTTCGAAATGCAGTCGCGGCTTCCGTTCCGGCCCCTCACCCATGGTCGCGATCTGCTGACCCTTTCGAACGGCCTGTCCTTCCTTGACCAGCAACTTCGCGTTGTGCCCGTAGGCACTCAGGTAGGTGTCGTTATGTTTCAGAATAATAAGCTGACCGTAGCCAATCAGTCCACCGCCGGCATAGACCACCCTGCCGGAGGCGGCGGCCACAACCGCCTGCCCGGCGCGACCGTCGATCAGCACGCCGGTGCCGCTCCCCGGTTTTCCGCCAAATTCCACGCTGATCCGGCCACGGGTCGGCCAGGCCCAGGCCGGCGGCGGCTGCGCCGGAATCGAGGGCAGAGATTGCCGGCTTCGCGTACCGGCGGATGCACTGCGCGCGCTTGCCCCGGACGGCGGCGTGAGCCGAATCACCTGCCCCGGATAGATCAGGGAACCGTCGCCGAGGCGGTTCCAGCGCGCGACGTCAGCCGGGTTCTTGCCATAGCGCCACGCGATCGAATGCAGCGTCTCGCCCTTGCGGACGATGTGCTGCTCCGGCCTCGCCTGCCAGCCGCTACCCGAACCGCAGGCAGCGAGCAGCGACATTACGAGCACGACCGCGACGACACGCACGAGCATCATCCCCGTGCCATGAGGTATCCGATGATGATGACGCTGAGGACGACCAGTCCCCAGCCAATGCGCTCGATGTAGCGCAGCAAGGTGGCCTCCAGCCGCACCCCCGCGTACTTCACGACGGCGGCAACGAGGAAGAAGCGGGCGCCGCGGCCGATGACCGATGCAAGAACGAACGCGGGAAAATTCAGCACGGCGACGCCGGCCGCGATCGTAAACACCTTGTAGGGGATCGGCGAGAATCCGGCGACGAACACGGTCCAGAAGCCGTACGCGTCGAACCACGCCTGCGCCGTCTCATAGGCGCTCCAGTAGTGCGAGTCGCGCAGCCAGGGTTCGATGGCCTCGAACGCCAGCAGGCCGATGACGTACCCGGCGATACCGCCCGCGACGGACAGCAGCGACGCGTTGAGCGCGTAACGCCAGGAACGCTCGGGCATCGCCATGCACATTGGCGCGAGCATCACATCGACCGGAATCGGAAAGAACGACGACTCCGCGAAACTCATGGCACCGAGATACCACTCGGCGTGACGATGCCGCGACCAGCGCATGACGCGCTCGTAAAGGGGTCCGAATAAGGCCATCCTGGCTACCTGTCCTTGTTTGCCTGCACAGCAGAACTAACATAATAAATATGTCGTAACATATTAATAACTATAATCTTATCCTTTGACGAGCGGAACGAAACTCACGCCGCCAAGCGACTTCTGCTCGAAATGGTCGCCGTGCCGCGTAACCAGCATCAGCTCCTGGTAGCCCGGCGCGCCGACCGGCATCACGAGGCGACCGCACGGTGCGAGCTGTTCCAGCAGTTTGTCCGGCACCACGGCCGCCGCCGCGGCGACAATGATACCGTCGTAGGGTGCGTACTTGGGCCAGCCCTCCCAGCCGTCTCCAGGCCGGAACTGCACGTTGTAGATATCGAGATCGCGCAACCGCTGTTTCGTCCTTCGCAACAGCTCCGGGATGCGTTCCACCGAGTAGATCTTCTTGACGAGGGCTGCGAGCACCGCCGTCTGGTAGCCGCACCCGGTGCCGATCTCCAGCACCGTCTCGCCTTCGAAGCCGTCCAGCAGGGCCTCGGTCATTTTCGCAACAACGTAGGGCTGGCTGATCGTCTGGCCGTGGCCGATCGGCAGCGCGGTGTCCTCGTAGGCCCGGCTCGCCAGTGCTTCATCGACGAACAGGTGGCGCGGCACGTTACGGATCTGCGCCAGCACCGCCTCCGAGCGTATGCCGTGCGCGCGCAGGCGCGCGACGAGCCGGTCTCGCGTGCGAGCCGAGGTCATGCCGATGCCGGCAACGCCACCCTGCGGGCTAGTCATCGACCAGCCAGTCCGCGATTTGTGGCAGCGAATCGTGCCGGGTGAGATCGACTTTCAGCGGCGTCACGGCGACCGCGCCTCGCTCGATCGCATGGAAGTCCGTGCCCTCCCCCGCATCCGCGCCACGGCCGGCGGGACCCACCCAGTAGATGGTTCGCCCGTGGGGATCGGTCTGCCGCACCACCGGCTCGGATTTATGGCGAAAACCGAGCCGCGCCGCGACGATGCCATTCAACTCCCCGTACGGCCTGTCCGGCACGTTGACGTTCAAGGTCACGTCGGAGGAAAACGACGCGCGGCCGAGCTTTTTCACCATATCGGTGACCACGCGCGCCGCGGTGTCGAAGTGTTCCAGGCGCCCGTAGCCCGCCAGGGACACGGCGATCGCCGGGAGACCGAGAAAACGCCCTTCCATGGCGGCTGCCACGGTGCCCGAATAAATCACGTCGTCGCCGAGATTGGCGCCGTGATTGATCCCGGACACCACGAGGTCCGGTTCGAAGTCGAGGAACCCGGTGAGCGCCAGGTGCACGCAATCCGACGGCGTGCCGTCCACGCTGTATCGGTTCTCGGCGATCTTCTGCACCCGCAGCGGCATCTGCACCGTGAGGGAATTGCTGGCCGCCGAGCGGTTGCGGTCCGGCGCGACAACCACGACATCGGCCACCTGGGCGAGGGCCTCGGTAAGCACGTTGATGCCTGTCGCAAGGTAACCGTCGTCGTTACTTACGAGGATTTTCATTATTGCTGGACGGGACTTGATCGTTTGGCTGCCTGCGACGCGCTCACTATACTCAATGTTCCCCCGGCACCATAGCTTTCAGGACCGGACACCGTGACAGACGACGAAAGAGATCTGTTCCGTCGGGCGCTTGCCGACGCGAAACCGCTGCGCGCACCCAGACGGGCCATGGAAGTCATTCGCAAGCCCGCGCCCAGGGCACGTCTCGCGCGCGCGGACGAGAAGGCGGTGCTGCGCGAGAGCCTCGAGGCGGACATCGACGCGACGGAAAGCCACAGCGGCGAGAGCCTGCGCTTTCACCGGCCGTCGGTCGGCAGGCGCACGATGCGCAAACTCGCCCGGGGCGGCTACAGCGTGCAGGCCGAAATCGATCTGCACGGCATGACGGTCGCCGAGGCGAAACCGCGGCTCGCCGAGTTCATCGAGAGCTGCGCGCGCGATGGCAAGCTTTGCGTCCGTGTCGTGCACGGCAAGGGCCGCGGTTCAGGGTCACGCGGTCCTGTCCTGAAACAGAAGGTGAATCGCTGGCTGCGGCAATGGGACCCGGTACTTGCATTCGTCTCGACCCGCCAGGTGCATGGTGGCACCGGGGCGGTTTACGTGCTGTTGCGGCAGTCGTAAGGGGCGCGATTCGCGAACCGCTCCTACTTCGGTCGACAAACGCTCTGGCACGCTGCCTGTCGGGGCGCCTGTCGAAGCGCGATCGCGCGCCAAGGCGCGCTCCTACGTGTCTGCGATCTCGCGCAGGACCGACGTCGCGAAGCCGCCCGCGGGCAGGCGGAATTCGAGCCACAGTACGTCGGTCTCGATTTCCCAGGACAGGTCGTGGACGCGCAGGCGGAGCGGGCGCTGGCTGGCTTTTGCGCCGAGGCGTTCGAGGCCGGTTCGGAGGTCGGTGTGAGCTTCGGTCGCATCACGTTCCAGCGCCTCGATCGTCCCATGCGAAATCTCACCAGGTGACTTGTCACTTCGCAGGCCCCACAACGTCGCCGTGGGATGAATGTCCATTTCCCTCGCGCGCCGTTCGAGTGTCTCGTCGACGCTATCGGCGCGAAATACGCTGCCCGAGCCGTCGAGGTTCACCACTTCCCCCGGCAGGACCTGCTGCCAGCTGCCGTCGGCGACCCGCGCGGACAGTATCTCGTTGAACAGGAACGAGCGCGCCGCGGAAATCGCGATGCTGCGCTTATCGCGTTTCAGGCGAGCGCCGGCGAAGAGCCGCTGCGCGAGGCCGATATTGCCGCCGTCCCGGCCGAATCGCTGCGGGCCGAAATAATTGGGTACGCCGCAATCGGACACGCGGGTCAGGCGTTCCTCGACGGATTGCCGCTGCGCGGCTGCGCGCGGCGTGCGCAGCGCGATGCGGAAGCTGTTGCCGACGTGTGCGCCGCGGCGCAATTTGCGGTGATGTCTCCGTATATCGAGGATCGTCACACCCTCGGCCGCAATGGACGCCCAGTCGGAATCGCGGCGCGGCACGCTGAACCATTGACGCGCGATTGCGTGACGGTCTTTCATGCCCGAATAGCCGACGTCCGCGACGCGTACGCCGGCATGCCGGGCGAGTTGCCGCGCCACCCAGTCGGTGTTCGCCGCGACCTTCTCCACCCACAGGTAATCGTGCTCGCCGTCGCCGGCGAGATCGAATCCGAGTTCTTCTACGACCTGGAAGTCGGCGGGCTCGCCGCGGATCGACGCGGCAAACAACGGTGCGCCGTGCGCACGTGCCCATTCCGGTAGCGCACCTGGTATTGAGGGCAAGGCGACCTCAGTCGCCGCCAGCGGCGTCGGGCACGACCTGGTAGAAGGTCTCCCTGCGTCCTATCAGCCCGAGGTCGGTGCGGGCGCGCTCCTCGGCCGCCTCCAGGCCCTGCTTGAGATTCAGCACCTCGGCGTCCAGCGCCGCGTTGCGATCACGCAGCCCTTCGTTCATCGCGCGCTGTTCCGCAACGGCCTCGCGCAATTTTATGGTCTTGCGGTGGCCACCGTCGGACAGCCACAGCTGCGCCTGCAGCAGCACGGCGATGGTGCCGAGCACGATCAGCAGCCAGCGCAGGTTCGACAAACGGATTCCCCGGGTTCTGTTCTTACGCCTTTACAGAGAACGCGCCACGACCGGCGTAATTCGCGCTCCCGCCCAATTCCTCTTCGATGCGCAGCAGCTGGTTGTACTTGGCGATGCGGTCCGATCGCGACAGGGACCCTGTCTTGATCTGCGTTGCCCGCGTGCCCACCGCGATGTCGGCGATCGTGCTGTCCGAGGTCTCCCCGGAACGGTGCGAGATCACCGCGGCGTAGCCCGCCTCCACTGCCATAGTAATTGCATCAAGAGTTTCGGTTAAGGTACCGATTTGGTTGGGTTTTATCAATATCGCATTTGCGATCTCTTCATCGATGCCGCGCCCCAGTATCGCCGTGTTGGTAACGAACAGGTCATCACCCACCAGCTGCACGCGCTCGCCGAGGGCATCGGTCAAGACGCGCCAGCCCGCCCAGTCACTCTCGTCCATGCCGTCCTCGATACTGATGATCGGGTAACTGTCGGCGAGCTCGGTGAGGAACTCGCTGAATCCGGCGGCATCGAACGTGCGTCCTTCTGACGCCAGATTGTAGCGACCGTCTTCGAAAAACTCGGAACTGGCAACGTCGAGACCGAGCAGGATATCGTCACCGGCGGCGAAACCGGCTTTGCCGATCGCCTCCATGATGGTATCGAGTGCGGCGCGATTGGACGGCAGATCCGGGGCGAAGCCGCCCTCGTCACCGACCGCCGTGTTCAGTCCCTTGCCGCGCAATACGGCTTTCAGTGCATGGAAAATCTCGGCACCGTAGCGCAGTGCCTCCGAAAACGTGGCTGCGCCGACCGGGAGGATCATGAACTCCTGGATATCCACGCTGTTGTCCGCATGCGCGCCGCCGTTGATGATGTTCATCATCGGCACCGGCATGGTCGTGCTGTCGCCCAGGTGCCGGAACAGCGGCGTGCCGGCAGACTGCGCCTCGGCGCGCGCCGCCGCCAGTGACACCGCGAGCAGCGCATTGGCGCCCAGGCGGCCCTTGTTCTCGGTGCCGTCGAGTTCGATCATTCGGTCATCGAGTGCGCGCTGGTCCTCGAAATCATTGCCGAGCAGCGCATCGCGGATCGCACCGTTAACGTTCGCAACGGCCCTGGTAACGCCCTTGCCGAGATAGCGCGACTTGTCACCGTCGCGCAGCTCGACCGCTTCACGGGTACCCGTCGATGCGCCGGAGGGAACGGCCGCTCGTGCCATTGTGCCGTCCGCCAGCGTGACGTCCGCTTCGACCGTGGGATTACCGCGCGAATCGAGAATTTCCCGACCGCGAATTTCGCTGATCCTGATCATTGTCTTGTCCTTGGACGATTAGTCGGCCAGCCCGAGCTGCGTTTCGAGATAACCGTGTTGTTTAACATTCTTGTCGATCGAGACGAGGGTCTCGAGCAGCTGCGCCATGTGCGCGAGCGGCATCGCGTTCGGGCCGTCCGACAGCGCCTTCTCCGGATTCGGGTGCGTCTCCATGAAGAGCCCCGCGATCCCCACAGCGGTGGCGGCGCGTGCCAGCACCGGGATGAACTCGCGCTGCCCGCCCGACGCAGAGCCCTTGCCGCCGGGCAGTTGCACGGAATGGGTGGCATCAAACACGACCGGGCAGCCGGTGCCCCGCATGACGGCCAGGCTGCGCATGTCGGAAACGAGATTGTTATAGCCGAAACTGAAGCCGCGCTCGCAGACCATGATGTCGCCGTTACCCGTCGACTTCGCTTTCTCCACGACGTTCTGCATCTCCCACGGTGACAGGAACTGCCCCTTCTTGATGTTGACCGGTTTGCCGGCAGCAGCCACGCGCAGAATGAAATTCGTCTGCCGGCAGAGGAAAGCCGGCGTCTGCAGTACGTCGACCACGGCCGCAACCTCCTCCATCGGTGTGTCCTCGTGCACGTCCGTGAGGACCGGTACGCCGACCTGCTTGCGGACCTCGCCAAGGATACGCAGCCCTTCTTCCATCCCCGGGCCGCGAAAGCTACCGGCCGAACTGCGGTTCGCCTTGTCGAACGAGGACTTGTAGATGAAGGGCACCGCGAGTTTGTCGCAGATCTCCTTCAACGTGCCCGCCGTATCCACGGCCATGGCCTCGCTCTCGACGACACAGGTACCCGCGATCAGGAAGACAGGCCGATCGTTGCCGGCCTCGAAATGCGTCAGCTTCATGCTTCGGCGGCCCTGGGCAGTTCGCCCTCGTGATAATGCCGCGCGGCGGTTATGAAGCCCTTGAACAGCGGGTGGCCATCGCGCGGATTGGAGGTGAACTCCGGGTGAAACTGACTGGCGAGAAACCACGGATGCCCTGGCAGTTCCACCATTTCGACGAGATTGTCCACCGACACGCCGGAGAACCGGACCCCGGCTTCCTCCAGCTGCGCGCGATAGTTGTTGTTCACCTCGTAACGATGCCGGTGCCGCTCCTCTACCCTGTCGACACCATAGGTCCGTGCCGCCAGCGAGCCATCCACGAGCTGGATCTCCTGCGCGCCGAGCCGCATCGTGCCGCCCAGTTCGGACCGCTCGTCACGCTGCTCGACATCGCCGCTGGCGGTCTGCCATTCCGTGATCAAGCCAACGACCGGGTGCGGCGTAGACCTGTCGAACTCGGTACTCATGGCGCCTTCGAGCCCGGCGAGATTGCGTGCCGCTTCGATGACCGCAAGCTGCATTCCGAGGCAGATGCCGAGATACGGTATGCCGTTCTCGCGCGCGTAACGCACGGCGCGGATCTTGCCCTCGATGCCGCGGTCGCCGAAGCCCCCGGGCACGACGATGCCGTCCATCCCTCGCAGGCAGTCGGTCCCGTTATCCAGGATCTCCTGCGACTCGATGTAATGAATGTTCACGCGTGTCTCGGTATGGATACCGCCGTGCAGCAGCGCCTCCGACAGCGATATATAGGAGTCCTTCAGATCGACGTACTTGCCGACCATGGCCACATCGACTTCGCCGGTCGGATTGCGCTTCGCTTCGACGATCGCCTCCCATTCACCGAGGTCGGCCGGCGGCAGGTCGAGGCGCAGCTGCCGCGCGACGATATCGTCCAGGCCCTGGTCGTGCATCATCGCCGGGATCTTGTAGAGATCGTCCACGTCGTAGGCCGAGATTACGGCGGCCTCCTGCACGTTCGTGAACAGCGCGATCTTCTTGCGCTGCTCGTCCGGCAGCGGCTGCTCCGAACGGCACACCAGGATGTCCGGCTGGATGCCGATTGAGCGGAGTTCCTTGACCGAGTGTTGCGTCGGCTTGGTCTTGATCTCCGACGAGGTCGCAATGTACGGCACCAGCGTCAGGTGCACGTAGACTACCCGGTCGTGCCCGAGTTCGACGCCCATCTGGCGTATTGCCTCGAGAAAAGGCAACGATTCGATGTCGCCGACGGTGCCGCCGATTTCGACCAGGCAGATGTCTGCATCGCCGGCGCCGCGCTGCACGCTTTGCTTGATCTCGTCCGTAATGTGGGGAATCACCTGCACGGTAGCGCCGAGGTAGTCGCCGCGACGTTCCTTCGCGATGACGCTCTCGTAGATTCTGCCGGTCGTGAAATTACTGTTGCGGCCCGTCACGGTGCGCACGAAGCGTTCGTAATGACCCAGGTCGAGGTCGGTCTCCGTGCCGTCGTGGGTGACAAAGACTTCACCGTGCTGAAACGGGCTCATCGTGCCGGGATCGACATTCAGGTAAGGATCCAGCTTGATCATGCTGATCGACAAGCCGCGCGCTTCGAGAATTGCGCCGAGGCACGCCGAGGTAATGCCCTTGCCGAGGGACGACACCACCCCGCCGGTGATGAATACATACGATGTCATGTTGAGCCCGGTGCTCCTGCGGCGGGAAAAGACAAGGGCTGGATGCAAAGCACTGCTCGAGGCGTTTGTGCTTCTCTCCAACCCTTCAGAATGTCGCGCCGTCGTTGGATAAAAGACGGTGTTAAAAGGTAACAGAACGCCCCCGGTGAAACAACGCAAACGCGGTCGCTTCAGTACAGTTCCGGCCGCCCGTTCCAGCACACCGACGTGCCCGGCTCGCTTGCCGCGTCCGCCGCGACCCAGAGGTCCGCAACGGCGACCAGTCGCTCGCCGGCGAACACCAGCGGCAGCCGCTCCCGCATCCAAGGGACCACGGCTTCATCTTGAAGTAGCTTCTTGAGTTTCTTTGTATGCCTCTGACCTGCAGGCTTTATTTCTTCGCCGCCGATTCGCATTCGGACGCACAGGCCGCGTTCGAGCGTAGCGCCCGACAAACCGAGCGGTGACCCGGGCAGCAGCCGCAACGTACCCATCCCCGGGCCCAGGGCCAGGGGCTCGTCGGCGAGCTTCCTGCCTTCCGCCGGCCACCCCGCCCGGCCGAGCGGCGGCAGCAGGTAGAGCCTGCCGCGGTAGCGACGCAGCTCTGCACCCGGCCACTCCACCAGCGGCTGCGCGTCCTCGCGCGCGTGCAGCACGCTGTCGATCACCGTCGCGAGTCGCGCGGCGCCGGGCAACGGCAGGCCGGCGCACCGGATCGCGTGACGCAGCAGGTTGCGCTGCCGCGCCGCGGAGAGCGGCAGCAGACCCTCGATCTCGATCCGCGTGGCGCGGTTGCCGGCGGCCTGCAGGTCGGCAGCCGCCAGGTCGTCCAGCATCGACGCTGCCTCGCCGGCAAGTTCTGCGCTGCGCGCGATCCGCTCGATGACGCCAGGCCAGCGTTGCTCCATGGCCGGCAGCACGTCGCGGCGCAGATAGTTTCGGTCGAAGCGCGGATCCTCGTTCGACGGATCGTCGAGCCAGCGGAGGCCGTGGGCGGCGGCGTAGGCCTCGAGGTCCGCGCGGCAGACATCGATGAGCGGCCGCACGAGCCAGCCGGCGGCAAAGGGGCTCAGCGTGCCGATGCCGGCAAGGCCGGCGGGGCCGCTGCCCCGCATCAGGTTCAGCAGCAGCGTCTCGGCCTGGTCGTTGCGGTGATGTGCGCTCAGCAGCCAGTCCGTGTCACGCACATGACGAGCGAGCGCGGCGTAGCGCGCCTCGCGCGCAGCCGCTTCGAGACCGGCTCCGGCGGTTTCGTCGACGGATACCGTCTCTGCCAGGAACTCGATGCCGAGCTTGCCGGCGAGCTCGCGACAATAAACAGACCAGCGGCCCGATTCGGGATGCAGGCGGTGATCCACGTGTATTGCGAAAAGCGACCGGCCATGACGCGCCCGGGTCGTCGCAAGGGCGTGCGCCAGCACGGTCGAATCGAGTCCGCCGCTCAGTGCGACAAGGTAGCGATCGGGCCTGTTGCCGGGGGTCTCGAGCGCATCGAGACGCGCCAGCAGGACCTCGGGACCGAAGCTCACGCCTCTTTGAAGGCGCCGAATCCGGCAAGCCGCCTGTGGCGGTTCTCGAGTAGCTGCTCGACCGGAACGGATTCGAGTTCGTCCAGCGCCTTGTTGAGCGCGTTGCGGATGACCTCCGCCGCCTCCCCCGGGTTCCGGTGCGCGCCGCCCAGTGGCTCGTGCAGCACCTCGTCGACCAGCCCGTAACTGTTGAGGCTGGACGCGGTAATACGCATTGCCTCCGCCGCTTCCGGGGCCTTCTCGGCACTCTTCCAGAGTATGGACGCGCAGCCCTCGGGCGATATGACCGAATAAATGCCGTACTGCATCATGAGCAGCTTGTCGGCGACGCCGATCGCGAGCGCGCCGCCGGAGCCGCCTTCGCCGATGACGATGCTGATGATCGGCGTCCTGAGGCCCGCCATCAGGTACAGGCTGAATGCGATCGCCTCGCTCTGGCCGCGCTCCTCGGCGCCGACGCCCGGGTAGGCCCCGGGAGTGTCGATCAGGGTCACGACCGGTAAAGAGAACTTTTCCGCGAGGCGCATCAACCGCTGCGCCTTGCGGTAGCCCTCCGGCTTGGGCATGCCGTAATTGCGCCGCACGCGCTCCTTGGTATCACGCCCTTTCTGGTGACCGATGAACATGACAGCACGGCCGTCGATGCGCCCCACCCCGCCGATAATGGCCGGGTCGTCCGCGTACATGCGATCGCCGTGCAGCTCCTGGAAATCCGGCGAAATCATTTCGAGGTAGTCGAGCGTGTACGGCCGCATGGGGTGCCTGGCCACCTGTGCGATCTGCCAGGCGCTGAGCTTCGCAAAGATGCTCTTGGTGAGCGCTTCGCTTTTTGCGCGCAGCCGGGTTACTTCGTCGTTGATGTTGATTTCCGAATCGTCACCGACGAATTGCAGCTCCTCGATCTTCGCCTCGAGTTCGGCAATCGGCTGTTCGAAATCCAGGAATTTCAGGTCCATGGCGTCGGACTCTACATTATTTCCCTGCCGGGTGCGTACAGCAGCCGCACGTTGTTGCTGCCGAGCAGTTCGCTCAGCTTGTCGCGCAATTCGCGGCTCGGCCGCACGCACCACTCGGCGCCCAGCTCGAGTCGCGCCTTCGCGTCGTCGCCGAAATACTGCACCGCCACTTCGCAGTTACCTTCCCGGTAAGGCAGCAGCACGTCGTGCAGTTTCATCAGCAGCTGTTCGCCCTGCCCGTTCGGCGCGAGTCGCAGCAGCATGCTTTTCGCGCGGCTCTCGATGACGCGATCGATGTGCAGCACGTTCTTGACGTTCAACGACCAGGCACCGATGAAATCGTCATAGCGCAGAGGACCGTTCACCACGACGATCTCGTCCTTGACCAGCAGGTGGCGGAATTCCTGGAATGCCTCGCCGAACAGGCTGACCTCCATGCGCCCGCTGTCGTCGTCGAGCACCACGCTGACGCGGTTACCGCGCTTCCTGACGTCGACGATGAGCCCCGCGACCGTCACCTCTCGGCGCGACTGCGCGTAGTCGCGCTCGCCGCGCGAGGTCTGCGGCGCCGGCTCGGCCGCGAGATCCGCGAGATTGCTCTCGACAAAACAGCGCGCATCGGCACGCACGGCGTGAAACGGGTGGCCCGTCAGGTAGAGGCCCAGGGCCTCCTTCTCGTTGCTGAGCAACAGACGCTCGGGCCACTCGTCCATTTCGACCGGCGCAGCCATTTCGTCGGGTTCGGGCGGCGCTTCCAGGCCAAACATATCATTCTGTCCCGCCGCCTGAGCGCGTGCATGCTGATCGGCACTCTTCAGCGCCTCCGGTACCTGGTGCATCAACGCGCGCCGCGACTGGCCGAAGTCGTCCATCGCGCCGGACTTGACCATCGCTTCGAGCGCGCGCCGGTTCACCTTGTCGTGATTGACCCGGCGGCAGAACTCCGCGAGGGTGCGGTACGAACCGTTGGCATCGCGCTCGGCGATCAGCGCTTCCACGGCCGATCGGCCGACACCCTTGATCGCGCCGAGGCCGTAGAGAATCGCCTTCTCCCCGGCGACGCTGAATTGATAGGACGACCGGTTGACGCTCGGCGCCTCGAGTTCGAGACCCAGCTTGCGGCAATCATCCTTGAGAGTGACCAGGCGGTCGGTGTTGTCCAGATCCGCGCTCATGACCGCCGCCATGAAGGCGGCCGGGTAATGCGCCTTCAGGTACGCGGTCTGGTACGACAGCACCGCGTACGCCGCGGAATGGGACTTGTTGAAACCGTATCCCGCGAACTTCTCCATCAGGTCGAAAATGCGCGTGGCCGTGGGCTCGGCAACTCCCCTCTCGGTCGCGCCCGACACGAAGATCGCTCGCTGCTTGGCCATTTCTTCGGGTTTCTTCTTGCCCATTGCGCGGCGCAACAGGTCGGCGCCGCCCAGCGTGTAGCCGGCCAACACCTGCGCGATCTGCATGACCTGCTCCTGGTAGAGAATGACGCCGTAGGTTTCCTCGAGCACCGGTTTGAGGTCGGGATGCAGGTAGTCGACTTCGGCCGCGTTGGCCAGGTGTTTTCGCGTGATGAAGTCGTCGACCATGCCTGATTGCAGCGGCCCGGGCCGGAACAATGCAACGAGGGCGACGAGATCGCCGAACTGGTCCGGCCGCAGGCGCTTGATCAAATCGCGCATACCGCTCGACTCGAGCTGGAACACCGCCGCGGTCTGCGTGCTCTGCAGGAGCCTGAACGTCTCGGCATCGTCCATCGGCACGCGGCTGATGTCGAGTGCCGCCTCGGGGTAGGTCGCGTTGACGATACGCTCGGCCCAGTCGATGATCGTCAGCGTCTTCAGGCCGAGAAAGTCGAACTTGACGAGGCCGATGGCTTCCACGTCGTCCTTGTCGAGCTGCGTGACCAGGCTGCCGCCGCCATCTTCACAATAGAGCGGTGCGAAATCGGTGAGTTGATCCGGCGCGATCACGACGCCGCCCGCGTGCTTGCCGGCGTTCCTGACCAGGCCTTCCAGCGACCTGGCGAGATCGATGATCGCGGTGACTTCCTCGTCGTCCCGATACATCGTGGCCAGTTCTTCCGATTGCTCCAGGGCCTTGTCCAGCGTCATGCCGATCTCGAACGGCACCAGCTTGGCGATACGGTCAACGAATCCGTACGGCTGGCCGAGTACGCGCCCGGTATCGCGGATGACCGCCCTCGCCGCCATCGTGCCGAACGTTATGATCTGCGCCACGCGATCCCGACCATAACGCTCGGCGACGTACTCGATGACCCGGTCGCGTCCTTCCATGCAGAAGTCGATGTCGAAGTCCGGCATCGACACGCGCTCCGGGTTGAGGAAACGCTCGAACAGCAGGTCGTGCTCCAGCGGGTCGAGGTCCGTGATGCCCAGCACCCAGGCCACGAGAGAACCCGCTCCGGAACCCCTGCCGGGGCCCACGGGAATCTCGTTATCGCGCGCCCAGCGGATGAAATCGGCCACGATCAGGAAGTAACCCGGGAATCCCATGCTGCGGATGACGCCGAGTTCATTCTCGAGACGCTCCAGGTACGGGGCCCTGAACGCGTCGCGCTCGTTCCCGGGAATCTCCCGCGTCTCAAGAATCTCGTCGAGCGCCGCGTCGAGTCCGCGCCTCGCCTCGGCTTCCAGGAACTGCTCTTCCGTCTGACCGGCGGGGACCGGGAATGCGGGCAGCACGCTCTCACCGAGCTTCAGGTCCAGGTTGCAGCGCCGCGCGATCTCGATCGCGTTGGCGAGCGCCTCCGGTACGTCCGAGAACAGTTCGGCCATCTCCGCCGATGATCGCAGGTACTGCTGGCTGCTGTAATGTCGGGGCCGGTCCGGGTCTGCGAGGCTTCGGCTGTCATGGATGCACACGCGTGCTTCGTGCGCGTAGAAGTCATCCGCATCGATGAAGCGCACATCATTGGTCGCGACGACCGGAACCTTGTCCTCGCTCGCGAGCATGAGGCTCGCCTGCACGGCGGCTTCCTCGTCACCGCGGCCGGTGCGCACGAGTTGCAGGTAGTAACGGTCACCGAAAATGTCGCGCCAGCCGGCCAGCCGCTGGCGGGCTTCGTCCGGGTGCCCGAGCGTCAGCGAATGCCCAACATCGCTGTAAACGCCGCCGGACAGCGCGATCAGGCCCTCGCAGCTGGCGCGGTCGAGCCATTCGCGATGAACCATCGGCTCGCCGCGGACCCGGCCTTCGAGATAGGCGCGCGACAGGATCCGGCACAGGTTGCGGTAACCGTGGTTGTCCTGGCACAGCACGATAAGCGTGAACGGCCGGCCCGGATCGTCCGGGTTCGCAATCCGCAGGTCCGCGCCGATGATCGGCTTGACGCCCCGGGCGATGGCGCGACGGTAGAACTTCACCAGGCCGAACAGGTTGTTCCTGTCGGTCATCGCGACCGCCGGCATGCCGTCGGCAGCGACCTTCGTCATCAGCGGAGGAATGCGCACCGTGCTGTCGACGAGTGAATACTCGGTATGAACGTGCAGGTGCACGAAAGGCGTCGCGCTCATGCTGACGCCCTCACCGGCGAGAAACTGCGGCGGTGTTCGGGACAAGGACCGAGTTCCCTGAGGCGTTCGCGGTGCAGCTCGGTGCCATAACCCTTGTGGCGCGCGAACTCGTATTCGGGATATCGCGCGTGCATGGCAATCATCATCCGGTCGCGAGCTGTCTTGGCAATGATCGAGGCCGCGCCAATCGCCTCGATTTTCGCGTCGCCACCGACGATGGCAATGCCGTCCACATGGCGGTTGCCGAACCGCAGGTCCGGAAGACGGTTGCCGTCGACCTGTACGCTGCCCGGCGTCACCGCCAGGCCGAGTATCGCGCGCCGCATCGCGAGCATTGTCGCTGCGAGGATGTTCAGCGCGTCTATCTCCGCGCGGTCCGACCAGGCGACCGACCAGCACAGTGCATTGCTCTTGATGGCCGTTTCCAGCGTGTCCCGGCGAGCTGCGCTCAGTTTCTTGGAATCACAAAGGCCGGTGATCGCGCGCCGCGGGTGCAGGATCACGGCCGCCGCCACCACCGGTCCGGCCAACGGTCCGCGCCCCGCCTCGTCGATACCGGCGACGAGACCGGTCAGGAAATCTGCTTGCAACTGCTGCATGATCGGTTCGCGGGCCCGGCTATCCCTGTGCTGTGAGGCGTATCAGCGCGTCGGCGGCGCGCGCATCGGAGTTCATCGCCAGTTCACTGCGCAGTTTAGCAAATCTGTCCCTGATGGCAGCGCACCTGCGTGGATCGCGGAGCAGCTCGATGACCTCGTCGGCAATCGCATCCGGCTGCGCGTCATCCTGGATGAACTCGGGGACCAGGGTCTCACCGGTCAACAGGTTGGGCAGGGTGAACCGGTTGACCTTCAACAGACCGAATAGCTTGACAATCAGCGCCGTCAGCGGTGAAACCCGGTACGCCGCCACGGTGGGTTTGCCGAGCAGCGCCGACTCCAGGGCGGCCGTGCCCGACGCAAGCACGACGATTTCGGCGGCGGACATGACCTCGATCGAGCGGCCGTCGACGATGGTAAAGCGGTCGGCGACCGCATACTGCTGCAGGGATGCCTCGATGACCGGCCGCAGCTTCGGCGCGGCGACCGGCGTGACGAAATGCACGCCCTCCACCCGTGCCGCGACCTGCGCCGCCGCGGAGGCGAATATCGGTGCAAGCCGTGTCACCTCGCTGCCGCGGCTTCCCGGCAGGATCGCGACGAGCCGGCGATCGAGCGGCAATCCGAGATCGGCGCGCACCGCCGCAACGTCGATCTCGGGCGACAGCGAGTCAGCCTTGGGGTGTCCGACGAATACGGCGCCGATCCCGTGCTCTTCATACAGCGCAGGCTCGAAGGGGAGAATGCAGATGACACAGTCGGCCGCTTTGCGGATCTTGCGCACGCGCCCCGAGCGCCATGCCCAGATCGATGGACTCACGTAATGCATGGTGCGGATGCCCGACGCTTTCAGCGCGGCTTCGAGCCCCAGGTTGAAGTCCGGCGCGTCGATACCGACGAAGACATCGGGCGGCGATTCGCGCCACCGCGAAATCAGCGACCGGCGCAAGCGTAACAGCCGCGGCAGGTGTTTCAGCGGCTCGACCACACCCATGACGGCGAGCTCTTCCGCATCCGCCCAGCGCAGGCAGCCAGCTGCCACCATCTCCGGGCCCGCGACACCCTCGAACACGGCGTCGGGAATACGCTTTCTCACGGCGGTAATCAGACCTGCGCCAAGCAGGTCGCCCGACGATTCGCCAGCAACCAGTCCGACGCGCAGCGGCACGGGTTCAGCCAGGACTAACGGATGATGCCGCGCTCGGAGGCGCGCAGCGATTCGAGGAAGACCACGAGCTCGGCCTGTGACGCGCTGAGTGTCTCGATCTCGGCCATGGCTTCGGCGAGTTTCAGCCCCTTGCGGTACACGAGCCGATACGCGTTCTTGATGTTGCGGATCTGCTGGTCGCTGAACTCGCGGCGCTTGAGGCCTTCGCTATTGATGCCGCGAGGCACACCGGGCTGGCCCGAGACCATCGTGTAGGCCGGCACGTCGCGGTTCACGCCCGAGTACATGCCGAGGAATGCGTGCGCGCCGATTCTCGTAAACTGGTGAGCGCCGGAAAATCCACCGAAGATGACCCAGTCGCCGACGTGGACGTGGCCCGCCAGCGTCACGTTATTGGCCATGATCGTCTTGCTGCCGACGACGCAATCGTGCGCGATGTGCACGTAGGCCATGATCCAGTTGTCGTCGCCGAGAACAGTGTGGCCAATGTCCTGGGCAGTCCCGCGGCTGATGGTGCAGAACTCGCGAATGGTGTTGCGATCACCGATCGTGAGCCGTGTCGGTTCGCCGCGGTATTTCTTGTCCTGCGGGTCGTCGCCGATCGACGCGAACTGGTAGATATGGTTGTCGTGCCCGATCTCCGTGGGGCCGTTGATCACGACATGGCTGTCGATGCACGTACCGCTTTCGATGGACACCTGGTCCCCGATGATCGTGTACGGACCAATCTCGACATCAGCCGCGATATTCGCACTGTCGGAGATAATTGCCGTCGGGTGGATGCTGCCGCTCATCGTCCCTTACTTACCGGCTTTTTCCAGTTTGTTGACCCGCTCGATCAACTGGTCCAGTCGCCGGAAACGCGCGACCTTGCGGTTCCATTCCTTCGCCGGTTCCGCAGTGAAGCTCGCTGCGTAGACGCCGGGTTCCGTGATGTCCTTGGAGACAACGGCTTTGCCGCTTACGACGACGTCGTCGCAAATCGTGACGTGGCCCACGGCACCGGAATGCCCCGCGAACAGGCAACGCTTGCCGATCGTCGTGCTGCCGGAAATACCAGACATCGCCGCAAGCGCGGTATGCGCACCGATATGCACGTTGTGCGCGATCATGCAGAGGTTGTCGATTCGCACACCGTCCTCGATCACCGTGTCTCCGATCGCACCGCAGTCGACCGTCGTGTTGGCGCCGATCTCGACGTCGTTGCCGATACGGACGCCACCGAGCTGCGGCACCTTGACCCAGCCTTCTGGCGTCATTGCATTGCCGAAACCGTCGGCACCGATGACGACACCCGGGTGGAGAATACCGCGTAGACCCAGCGTGACATCGCGAACGAGGGTAACGTTCGCGATCAGGCGGCAATCGTCGCCGACATTGCAGTCCGGCCCGATCACGCTGCCGGGCCCGACGTAGACGTTGTCACCGATCGTCGATCGATCGCCGATGCTGACATTTGCGGCGACATGCGCCGACGGGGAAATTTCTGCGGTCGCCGCGATCGCTGCCGATGCGGCAATTCCCGGAGCGTATGCCGGCCGGGGATGAATGATCGCCGCCATCCTTGCGTAATCCGCGTAAGGGTTGTCGCTGATCAGCGAAGCGGCCGGCGAGTCTTGCGCGTCTTCCGGGCGCAGTACGACAGCCGCCGCACTCGTTGCGGCGAGTTGCTTGCGGAACTTCGGATTTGACAGGAAGCTCAACGATCGCGGGCCCGCGTTCTGCAGGCCCGCGACGTTGTCGATGATGACGTCGGGATCACCGACGAGCTCGCACTGAAATTGTGCCGCGAGTTCTCCGAGCTTGATCGGCATCAGCCTGGCAAGCGCTCAAGCTGCAAGGCAACGCCTCAGCGTGCGCCCTGCGCCTGGAAATTCGCTTCTACCGCGCGAAGAACTTCTTCCGTGATATTCACCGCCGTGCTCGCGAACAGGACGCCGTCGCCGACGATGAGATCGTATCCCTGCGCCTGAGCATAATCCTGCACTTCCTTCAGCAGCCCGCGCTGCAGGTTGCCGAGTTCCTCGTTCTGCCGCAGTTCCAGGTCTTCGCGGAACTCCTGCTGCAGGCGCGCAACATCGCGCTGCAGATCCCGCAGGTTCTTCTCGGCGTTTCGGCGCTCCGTCTCACCCATTACTGCGACGTCCTTCTGGATCTTCGCGGTCAGGTCTTCGAGTTCTTTTTGCTTCGCGATGAATTCCCGCTGGCGGGGCGCGAACTCTTCCTGAAGCGCATCCATCACCGCCTTGGTCTGGGGTGCACGGTCCAACAGTAC